>JAJZGG010000011.1 GCA_021804965.1 Acidobacteriota bacterium | reverse complement strand
GAAAAGGCTCTGGAGCTCTTCCATGCCCCCATCGTGGTCAAGGCCGACGGCCTGGCCGCCGGCAAGGGTGTGGTCATCTGCCAGACGCGCCGCGCCGCCGAGGAGGCTGCGCGCGGTCTGTTCAGCGGCGAACTGCTCGGCATCGAAGGCGAGCGGCAGGTGGTCATTGAGGAGTTCCTCACCGGTGAGGAGGTCAGCTTCCTGTGCCTCTGCGATGGCACCACGGCGCTGCCGCTGGTTCCCGCGCAGGACCACAAACGCATTGGCGAGGGCGACACCGGCCCCAACACCGGCGGCATGGGTGTCTACTCGACGGACACCATTCTGGACGCGGAGATGCGCCAGTGGGTGGTGCGGCATATTGCCGAGCCCACGCTGCGCGGCATGGCCAGCGAAGGCACTCCCTTCCGCGGCGTGCTCTATATCGGGCTGATGATGACGCCGCGCGGCCCTCAGGTGCTGGAGTTCAACGCCCGCTTCGGCGACCCGGAGACGCAGGCGATTCTGGCCCGTTTGGAGAGCGATCTGGCCGACGTGCTCGATGCCGCCATCGATGGCAAACTCTCCACCGTTCAGCTGCAGTGGCGGCCCGGAGCAAGCGTCTGCGTGATTGCCAGCTCGGGCGGCTATCCGGGCAGCTTCGAGTCCGGCAAGCCCATTCAGGGACTGGAGGCGGCCGCCGAGGTCGAAGGCGTGGTGGTCTTCCACTCCGGCACGGCGCGGCGCGGCAACCAGCTGGTCACCTCCGGCGGACGCGTGCTCGGCGTGACGGCCACGGGCGGCGACCTGCGGGAGGCCCTGACGCGCGCCTATGAGGCCATGAGCCGCATTCACTTCGATGGAATCTATTTCCGTCGTGACATTGCGCATCGCGCCCTGCGGCGGATGAGCAGCAACCGCTGATCCGGCAGAGTCGCCCTCCGGCAGCGCGAAGTCGCAGGCCGGAAACGCAAACCGGAGTTACCCTCCATAGAATTCCAGCCCACCCTCCAGGAGGAGTCATGCAGCAGAAGCAATCGAAGAGTGGCAGCGCGGCACTGGTGTTTGGCCTGATGCTGAGCGCTGTCCTGCTCGCACCCCATGCCCAGGGCCAGACGCCGGCCGCGATCACCATCACGCCGATGGCACAGGCGCAGGTGCAGGCACCCGGCTCGGCATCCATGGCACCGGCAGCCCGCCCTGCAGCGCCAAAGTCCCCGGCCGCCAGCTGGCAGGCCCAGCACGAGCAGCAGTTGCTGCAGGACTTCCCGTGGCTCGAGCGCTTCCGCGCCATGAACGCGGCACTGCCGGCTCCGGCGGCACAGGAAACCCGCATCGTCTTCCTCGGCGACTCGATCACCGAGAACTGGCAGCATGACGGCGTGCCCTTTGTTCCCACGCTTCCGGGCCAGCCCTGGGTCCGCATCAACCGCGGCATCAGCGGACAAACCACGCCGCAGATGGTCCTGCGCTTCTATCCGGATGTTCTGCAGCTGCAGCCGTCGGTTGTCGTGCTGATGGCAGGAACCAATGACATTGCCGGCAACACCGGCCCCATGACGCTCCAGGACAGCGAAAACAATCTGGCCGCGATGGCCGACATGGCCCGCGCCCACCACCTGCGCATGGTGCTCTGCTCGGTGCTTCCGGCCGCCGATTTTCCCTGGCACCGCGGACTGCAGCCGGCGGAAAAGATCCGCTCCCTGAACGCGTGGATTCAGAGCTATGCCGCCAGCCACGGCATCGTTTACGTGGACTTCTGGACGGCCATGGCCACGCCCGAGGGCGGTCTGCCTGCCAACATCAGCCTCGATGGCGTCCATCCCAACCATGCCGGATACGCGATCATGAATCCGCTGGTCGATGTCGGCATTCGCAAGGCACTGGCGCAGCCTGCACCCTAAGGCCGACGCCTGCTGTCCCCGTTACGCTCCTGCCGCGGCAGGGCAATTGCCTGCAAAACAGAATTGGTCCGGCGCTTTGCCGGACCAATTCGCGTTTGCGGCGGGAAACAGCGCGGGCTGCGGTGCAGTCGCTGCGCAGCCTCTGAGCCCTTTAGCCCTTGGCGGCCTTGCGTGCCTTGTCGTCCTGGAAGCACTTCATGGCGCGCACCACGTGATCGCGGGCATAGGCGGCATCGTGCCAGCCCTTCACCTCCACGCGCTTGCCTTCCAGATCCTTGTAGATGGCAAAAAAGTGGGTGATTTCCTTCAGGATGTGCGGGTAGACATCGGTGTAATTCCAGACATCGGCGTAGCGGGGATTGTTCTTGCCCACGGCCACAATCTTTTCATCCAGCACGCCCTGGTCCAGCATCTCCAGCAGCCCGATGGGACGCACCTCCTGCACGCAGCCCGGAAAGCTCGGCGTGGGCACCAGCACCAGCACGTCCAGCGGATCGCCATCATCGCTCAGCGTGGAGGGAATAAAACCGTAGTCGCCCGGGTAGTGCACCGGCGAGTGGAGGTTGCGGTCCAGCTTGAAGACATGCAACTCCTTGTCGTACTCGAACTTGTTGGTGCCCTCCTTGGGAATTTCGATCACAACGCGAAAGACCTCCGGGGCCTTGTCGCCGACCGGCAGCTCGAGGTAATTGATCATGGGGTACGCTTTCTCCTGGGTTGCGGTGAATACATCTGGGGAAACAGCAAAGTCTGGAAAAGATCAGACAAAAAAAGGCACTCCGGCAGTTCCCGCCGCCGGCATACCCTCGGACTACTATAATTACGAGAAATGAAGGCTTATGTCTATGTCACGCTGAAAACCTCGGTCCTGGACCCACAGGGCCAGACCATCCAGAATGCGCTGCGCAAGATGGGTACCAGCAGTGTGCAGGGCGTCCGGCAGGGGAAATTCTTCACCCTCGCACTGGCTCCCGGACTCACCCCGGAGGCAGCCCGCGCGGAGGTGGAGCGCATTGCCCGCGACGTGCTCACCAACACCGTCATTGAGGATTTCACCTACCGCATCGAGGAGTAGTGGTCGCGGAGTAGTGATCGCGGAGTGGTGCGGCCTGTCCGCGGAGCAGACTGCCGATAACCGCTCTGCATTCTGCTGGCAAGGTCGGGCAGGCTGCCGTATCCTTCGGGGCAGGGATTTCGCTCTTGGGGATTCCGGACCGGGCATCCCGTAACCAGCATTCGGCCACCAGCATTTCGCACCGAGCATTCAGCAACGGAGGACGGAACCATGTGCGGCATCGTGGGCTATGTAGGACCAAAGGCCGTCGTCCCCATCATCGTCGAGGGGCTGCGGCGGCTCGAATATCGCGGCTATGACTCGGCCGGCATTGCCGTGGGCAGCGCCGGCGCGGAAAAGCTGGCCATTCTGCGCGCGCCCGGCAAGCTCCGCAACATGGAAGAGGCTCTGCGCTCGCATCCGCTGGAGGGCAGCTACGGCATTGGACACACGCGCTGGGCCACCCACGGCCGCCCCACGGAAGAGAATGCCCATCCGCACCGCGACTGCTCCGGCCGGCTGGTGGTGGTTCACAACGGCATCGTCGAAAACTACCTGGAGCTCAAGCATGAGCTGACCGCACAGGGCCACCTCTTCGCCACCGAAACCGATACCGAGATCATCGCCCACCTGATCGAACAGGTGCTGCAGGATGCGGAGAAAAACGGCACCCGGCTCACGCTCGAGGATGCCGTCCGTCGCGCTGTCCGCCGGCTCAGCGGAGCCTTTGCCCTGGGCGTGCTCAGCAGCACGGAGCCGGACAAGATTGTGGCCGCACGCATGGGTCCGCCGGTCGTCATCGGCGTGGGCGAGGGCGAGTGTTTCATCGCCTCCGACGTGCCCGGAATCCTGCATCATACCCGCGACCTCTACTTTCTGAACGACGGCGACATGGCCGTGCTGACCCCGAGCGGCGTCACGCTCACCGACTTTGACGGCCAGCCCGTGACCCGCCGCCTGCAGCGCATCACCTGGGATCCGATTCAGGCGGAAAAAGGCGGCTTCAAGCACTTCATGCTCAAGGAAATCTGGGAGCAGCCGCGGGCCATTCGCGAGACCACGATGGCGCGCGTCTCGCAGGAAACCGGCCGCGTCTTCCTGGAGGAAACCGGACTCAGCGAGGCCCAGCTTCGCGCCATCTCCTCGATCCAGATTGCCGCCTGCGGCACCAGCTGGCACGCGGCCATCACCGGCAAGTACATGATCGAGCGGCTGGCACGCATTCCGGTCGAGGTGGACTACGCCAGCGAGTATCGCTATCGCTCGCCGCTGGCCGACCCCAACGCGCTGGGCATGGTCATCACCCAGTCCGGCGAAACCGCCGACACGCTGGCCGCGCAGCGGGAGATGATCGCGCTCGGGCTGAAGACCGTGGCCATCTGCAACGTGGTCGGCGCCATGGTCACGCGCGAGGCCACCGGCACCATCGTGACCCATGCCGGCCCGGAGATCGGCGTGGCCTCCACCAAGGCCTTCACCGCACAGATCACCGCGCTGCTGCTCTTTGCCCTGCGACTGGCGCAGGCCCGCGGCACCCTTGGTGAAGCCGAAAGCCTGCGGCTGGTCGAGGAGCTGGGACGGATTCCGGCGCGGATCGAAGAGATGCTGCCGCGCATCTCCGCCCAGTGCGAGGAGCTGGCCAGGGAGTTCGGGCAGGTGCGCGATTTTCTCTACCTGGGCCGCGGCATTCACTACCCCATCGCGCTCGAAGGCGCACTCAAGCTGAAGGAGATCAGCTACATTCACGCCGAGGGCTACCCGGCCGGCGAGATGAAGCACGGACCCAACGCACTCATCGACGAGCAGCTTCCGGTCGTGGTGCTGGCCACCCAGGATGCCGACGATGCCGGCTCCCGCCTGCGCTACGAAAAAACCCTCTCGAATCTGCAGGAGGTCTCCGCGCGCAGCGGACGCGTGATTGCCGTGGCCGTCGAAGGACAGGGCGAGATTGCCACCCTGGCCGAGCGCGTGATCGAGATTCCGCGCGCGCCGGAGATGCTGCTGCCGCTGCTGGAGATTGTGCCGCTGCAGCTGCTGGCCTACCACATTGCCGTGCGTCGCGGCTGCGATGTGGACCAGCCCCGCAACCTGGCCAAGTCCGTCACCGTCGAGTAGGCTGGCAGCGATGAAGATGCGGCGCAAGCAGGATATGCCGACGAAGATTTGCGCCGTCTGCGGCCGACACTTTGCCTGGCGCAAGAAGTGGGCCGCCGTCTGGGACGAGGTCCGCTACTGCTCCGATGCCTGCCGCAAGCGCAGGCAGAGCGCGGGCAGCGCACAGGCAGGCTGAGGCCGGCAAAGCACACGCACCGCAACCCACAACAGCAACGGCAGGCCCTACCAACGACCTGCGCCGGAGAATCGTCCCCTTGCAGGGCGATTCTCCGGCGCAGTCTGTTGGAGCCTGAAAGACTTCCGGACTGGTTACTGGACCTGGCCGATATACACGCCGAAGGGCGGCAGGGAAACGGCCGTGATCGAGGCCGGATCGGCCGAGCCCGGCGTCTTCAGCAGCGTGGTCAGGTGCGTGCCGGAAACGCCGGCCGAGGCCGCGCTCAGGTTCACCGTCTGCGGCTCTGCGGTAAAGTTCGTGGCAACCACCACAGCGTTGTTGCCCGGCCCCTTGCGCAGCCAGCTCAGCACCTTGGTGTTCGTCGTGTCCAGCATCACGTTGCTGCCGGAGCGCAGAGCCGGGTTGGTCTTCTTCAGCTGGATCAGCGACTCATACCAGGCCAGGATGGAGTTCGGCTCCGCCTGCTCGGCCTTCACGTTGATGGTGGCCTTGTTGGGCGGCACCGGCAGCCAGGGCTTGACGGTGGAGAAGCCGGCATACTGCGAGTCATCCCACTGCATCGGGGTGCGCTCGCCGTCGCGGCCTTTTTCCTTGGGCCAGCCGGTGATGCCGACCGGATCGCGGACATCCTCCTTGCGCTTGGGCGGTGTGGTCTTCATACCGATCTCGCTGCCGTAGTAGAACAGCGAGGCGCCGCGCGTGGCGAAGAGGATGGTCGAGATGACGCGGGTGATGTCCGTGTCATGCACGCCGTCGCCGTAGCGCATATCGATGCGCGGGTTGTCGTGATTCTCGAAGACGATCAGCGGAACGTTGCCATCCAGCCGCGTCTCGGCATCGTTGATCTTGCTGCGGAAGGCGGCCACATTCAGCTTGTTGATGAAGCCGATCTGGGTGTCCATCGGCAGCTCGAACTCCGGCTTCTGCCGCGTGCCATACATCTGCAGCAGGTCGTTGATCGTCGGCACATAGGTCTCGCCAATCATCACGCGCTTGCCGGGAAAGCTCGAGTCCGGCGACTGGTCCATCACGCTGCGGATGTGCGCGATCTCCACGTGGTTTTTCGGCAGGTTGTCGGTCTTCTTGCCGTCCACCACCTCATCGCCAAAGGCATTGATCTTCGGCTTGCCATCCTTGCCCAGGACGACCTTTTCATCGGTCATCGACGGATCTTCAAACAGCGTCGTGATGGCATCGAAGCGGAAGCCGGCCACGCCCTTGTTCATCCAGAAATTCAGGATCTTGTCGAAGGCCTGCTGCACCTCCGGATTGTCCCAGTTGAAGTCCGGCTGCTGGATATAGAACTTGTGATAGTAGTACTGGCGCGTCTTCGGGTCCCACTGCCAGGCCGAGTGTCCAAAGGCCGACTGCCAGTTGTTCGGCGGCTGTCCCGGGCTGGTTGCCGTCTCGCCCTTGCCGTCCTTCCACACATACCAGTCGCGCTTGGGATTGTTGCGCGAGCTGCGCGACTCCAGAAACCACGGATGCTTGTCCGACGAGTGGTTCATCACCATGTCCAGCATCACGCGGATGTGGCGCTTGTTGGCCTCGGCAATCAGGCGATCAAAATCCGCCATCGTGCCGTACTGCGGATCAATGGCCTCGTAGTCGGAGATGTCATAGCCGAAGTCCACCTGCGGCGAGGGGTACATGGGCGAGATCCAGATGGCATCAATGCCCAGTTTTTTCAGATAATCGAGCCGTTCGGTGATGCCGTTCAGGTCGCCAATGCCATCGGCGTTGGTGTCCTGGAAGCTGCGCGGATAAATCTCATAGACAACAGCGTTTCTCCACCAGTTCAGCAGGCGCTGCTGGGCAACAGAAGGAGTGGCGGAGCCGGACATTTGTCCAAAGCTCACAGGAGCGGCAGAGACAAGCAGGGACGTGGCCAGGATGGACGAGCACCCAGCCGTGACCCACGAGCGCAGCCGCGCTTTTCGGATCATGCGTTTCATCTTTTCTATCCTCCGAGTTATGCCTGCCTGCGGTCCGGTGCGCGTTTTGCGCGCATGAGGAGTGGACAACGGGCTGACCTGCCAACGTTAATCCATTTGCAAGCCATTTGTATACGGTGCCGTGCGGAATCCCCGCCGCTCAGGGTCCGGTGGCTGGACTCGACTTTCCAATCCGCCCAAAGTCGATGGCCAGGTGTGGCGCAGCGCTGGTTCCGCTCAGGCGAATGGGAACATCCGTGCCTGCCCCGTTTTTGGCAAAGACGCGATTCATGGGGCTGAGCAGCGCTCCCCTCCATCCGCCAATCAGATGCGAAAGCGAGGCCTGCAACTGCGCATCGCCGTTGAAGTCCAGCGCGCCGTCCACCAGGGTGTAGCTGCCGTGAAGATGGATCTGGGCGCCTGGCACCTGATACACCAGACGAGGCAGCTCCAGAACGCCACCGGCCAGCGTAAAGTCTCCCGACAGCGTGGAGGTGACCATCTGCTGCGTTCCATGCTTCAGCGCCTCGGGATGGCCCTGGCCACGCAGACTGAGCTGGGCCAGATCCCGCTCGATACGGTCGCTGGTGAATCGCACGTTGGTCGCGTCCAACGTGCCCTGCAGCGCGAGCCGCTGACGAAACGATTCCATTCCCGGAGGAAGATCGAGCGTGTTGGTCAGTGTCACCGATCCGGTCATCAGTGGCGATGGATTGGCAGTGGCAACCTGAAGCAGATCGGCAATCTCGCCCCGATCGACGCGCACCGCGAGCCGGACATCGTGGCCGATCCTGGAAACAGGCGGTCCACCCGGCTGCCGATACTGCATGCGCAGGATCTGCCCCCTGGCCCAGAGGTGGGTGTGTCCCAGCGTAGCCTCGACGGCATTCAGGACCGTATTGCCGTTTGTCCCATCCACCGTTGCCGTGAAACGCGTCCACAGGGGCAGACCAACCGTTGCAGGCGGAATCACCCCGTGCCGCGTGAGCCGAAAATCCGGCGTTTGCGACTGGCCGCGCACCCGCACCCGACGCAGAATTCCGTCAAAGCTTCCCTCGGAGTTCAACCTTCCGGCGATGCCCCGGAGAGTGGCCAAATCCGCATTCCGAAAGCGATAGCTGCCCTGCAGCGGCAGTGCGCCGGGATCAAATTTTCTGCCCGGATTCGGCATCCTCCACGGGCCAAGCTCTCCGGTGGCCTCGATGGTTCCCACCGGCCGCGGATTCCGCATCTGAAGCTGAAACCGGATGGGCGCTTCATGGCCTTCGGGATGCAGAATCAGGCTGGCGATCTGAAATTGCAAAGGAGCCGTCGCCGCCTGCGGCCCGGTCGCCACTGGCAGCGCTTTTCCAGCCGGCGGTTTGCCGGCAACCTGGACATCGGGGTTCGTTTTCGGATCACGCTCCATCTCCAGAAACACATCCTGACAGAGGATCTGATCCACACGCACATCGGGCAGGTGCGAGATCGCCCACCGCTTCCGCAAGGCCGGCTGCATCGTGGTCAGGCGCGGTCGATATCCCTTCGGCGGAACCAGCAACCGAACCCCGGTCACCTGCACATCCTTCAACTGCAGCTGCTGCCGGTGCAGAACACCGAGCGTGGCCGTGAATTGCAGATGGCGGACGGTGATCCAGGGCTGGAGAAACCAGCGTGCCTGCAACTCAACCTTGCGCGCCGGGCCTTCCTGCAAGTCTTCAGGATTCGCCTCCGGCAGCCAGATGCGCAGACCCTCCATCTGGACGATGGCCGTACTGCCGGTCAGCAGGGAGGTATGCACCGCGAGGTGGAAGGCATCCATCTCCACCCGCGCGCGGAAGCGCTTCTGCAGGGCCTGAATCAGACTCGCACGCAGCAGTGGCTCTGCGTGCTGCCTCGTCCACAGGCCCGTCGCAAACAGGATCGCTGCCATGGCTGCCAGCGCCAGCAGCGAAAACCGCAGCCAGCGCCTCCGCAGCAGGCCGCTGCGGGATTGCGCTTCAGACGGCAACGGCGGATCCCTTTGCCGCCAGGTGCTCCAGCAACACCTGCTGGAACTTGGCCAGCCAGGTGGGATGCGCCGGCCAGGCCGGAGCTGTCACCAGCTTGCCGTCGGCAATGGCATCGGTGACGGCAATGGCCGCGTAGCGCCCGCCGGCCAGCGTCACCTCCGGCGAACAGGCCGGATACGCGCTCACCTCACGGTCGCGGATCACATCCGCAGCCGCCAGAATCTGGGCCCCGTGGCAGATGGCGGCAATCGGCTTGCCCGCGTGCGCAAAGTGGCGCACCATGGACAGCACGTCGGCATTCAGCCGCAGATACTCCGGCGCACGTCCGCCCGGAATCACCAGCCCGTCATAGTCGGCAGCATGCACCTTGCCAAAGTCGGCATTCAACTGGAAGTTGTGGCCGGGCTTCTCGGAGTAGGTCTGGTCGCCTTCAAAGTCGTGGATCGCCGTCCGCACCCGCTCTCCAGCCGCTTTTCCGGGGCAGACCGCATGCACGGTGTGGCCCACCATCTGGAGCGCCTGAAACGGCACCATGACTTCGTAATCCTCCACGAAATCTCCAACAATCATCAGCAGTCTGGCACTGTTCATGGGAAATCCTCCTGGGCAGGATCATACCGCGTTGGCCACTCGATTGCCGCATGCCAGACAACGCTGCCCCGACCAGCTACCCGGACCAGCCGCCCGGACCAGACAGCACAGCCCGGTAGGGTATAGGCTGGGAGGGAATGGTTGCCTGCACTCCCAGTTTGCCGGGCCGCACCGTGCGGCAGAAGACTCCCGCTCCGCTGGTTCGGGGCGCGCTCGCAAGAACCGTGCCTGGACGAACCGCGCTTGCCCTGGCTTTGCTTGCACTGCCTTTGTTTGCCCTGCTGCTGCCCGCACGGCCAGCTCTGGCCGCCGTGCAGGTCAGCGTGACCACGGCAGCGCCGGGCCACTCGCCTGTCGCCGCCGCACCGGCCGCCAAGTCCCAGTCTGCCGCCAAGCCGGCACAGCCGCTGCTGCCCGATGTCTTTGCCGGATGGCTGCGGCAGGGATCGGCTCAGCCCTTTGCCGCTCCCGCAGCCGACGCCGCCGCGCTGAAGGAGTACGGATTCACCGACGGGCTCTCCGCCAGCTATCACCGCGGCAGCGAAACGCTCACCCTCGCGGCGCTGCGCTTCAGCGATGCCACCGGAGCCTTCGGGGCCTATACCTACTATCGCCATTCCGGCTGGCCCGGCGAGCAGATCGGCTCCGGAGCCGCCTCTGACCATGGCCACATTCTCTTCTGGCAGGGCAATCTCTTCGTGGATGCCCACCTGTCGCAGGTCTCCGCCACCTCGGCTGCGGACCTGCGCGAGCTGGCCTCCGATCTGCCCCAGACCAGCAACAGCCTGGCGCCCACCGTTGTCCTTGACCTGCCCAATGTGCCCGTCGACGGCCCGCTGCAGGGCCAGACGATGCACTACGCGCTGGGACCGGCAGGCTACACGGACGGCGCTCTGCCACCGTCCCTGGTGGGCTTTGACCGCAGCGCCGAGGTGGTGACCGCCAGCTACAGACTGCGCTCCGGCCCGGCCACCCTGACCCTGATCAACTACCCCACGCCGCAGATTGCCATGGCCGCCGAGCAGCAGATTGCCGCCTACATTCAGGCCGGTAACTCGCCCCAGCACCCCTGGACTCCGGCGCTCGTCAACTCGACCCCCGGCTCGGTGCTGGTCAAGCGCAGCGGCCCACTGGTGGCCGTCGTCAGCGGCGACGCCGTGCCCGACGATGCCCGGCGGCTGATCGGACTGGTGCACTACGAGGCCAACGTCTCCCGGCTGCCCGGCGGCGGACCCACCGAAGTGCAGAAGACGGCGCAGTTGCTGATGGGCATCCTGCTGCTGGTGGCCGTCCTGTTTGTGGCCGCGTTTTCGGCTGCCGTATTCCTGGGCGGCGGGCGCGCGTTGATCCGCATGGCGCAGGGCAAACCCGCATCTTCGGTTTTTGACGAAGAATTCACGCGGCTTGATCTGCACTGATTCCAGCACCGGCCAAAACCGGTACAAATCCCGACGAAACGCCCCGCTGCACAGGCAGATTTCCGAGGCAAATCTGCCCGAAATCCAGCGCTCTGCGGCCTGTCGAATATTTCCTATATCCTTGAATAATATAGTCTTGTATTCGATATTCCGCCCGCTTGACAGTCCGTCCACTCCCTCCTAAGCTGGGTCCATACCGCTGCTGGCGGCCTTGCCTCTGCCGCAGCGGATTCTTTGCGGGAGGGGTTGTGGCTTTCGGCCACAACTCTCCCTGTTTTCTTCGTCCCACCCCATTCCCAACCCACGCGATTTCCCCTGCGCCTGCAGGCTCAGTCGCCGGATTTTCCTGCCTCCGCACGCCGCCCACCCTTTACCGCAACGGGCAACCCTTGTAGAATCGAGGCTGGCACAGGCCGACGTAGCTCAGTTGGTAGAGCAACTGATTCGTAATCAGTAGGTCGCCGGTTCAACTCCGGCCGTCGGCTCCACTCCCGCCGCCATTCCACCCGGAAAACCAGTCTCCCGCTGTCCGCATGCCGGGCAAATCCCTTTCTTTTGTTCCGTTCCCGGCCAAAACCACTCCTGCCCACGTCCCGATTGCCTCCCCATCCCAACCGCGCGAAATGTTACAGGAGTGTTACAATCTCACTTGGGCGATCGCTGAAGTCCTTCCCCGGTCGCTGCTTCGATTCCCCTTTTTGCCATGAATCTCTACGTGATGCGCCACGCCAACGCCGGCGTACGCAAGGAAAATCCGGAGCTTGACGCGCGGCGCGGCCTCATCAAGGAAGGCAAGCAGCAGTGCATGCTGATGGCCGGGGTCCTCAGCGGACTCAAGGCGCAGGTGGACGCCATCGTCTCCAGTCCGCTCAAGCGATCCCTGCAGACGGCCCAGTTCGTGGCCACCGAGATCGGTTTCGAGCAGCCTGTGGTGGTTTCGAGCGCCCTGTCGCCGGCAGCCGACTACACCGCCTTCCACGAGATGCTCACCCAGTTCGAGGCCTGCGAGGGGCTGCTGATCGTCGGCCACAATCCCAACCTGCAGCTTTTTCTGGGCCGCCTGCTCACCGGCAACGGTGGAGCCGGTCTGCGACTGCGCAAGGGTGGGATTGCCCGTGTGGACATGGTGCGTCGTCCGCCCCAGCTGCAATGGCTCATTGATCCGCGCCTGGCGCGCACCATTTACAGCAGCGTCACCAGAAGCTCGCGGCCAAAGACCTCGCGGAAGTAAGCCGCCTCCTTGCGCAGCGACCACAGCTCCAGCTCTGCGCCCGTGCGGCCCGGCTGCAGCTCCAGCAGCACGCGCCGCGGGTAGCTGCGTGCGCGGAAGCGCACCACATCCGAGGCCCGGTCCTGATTGAGCGCAATCGCCAGCCGCAGCAGCACCACGGCGCGGCGCACCGGCTCGTGGTCCTCCGCTGCCAGATTCCGCATGGCGCGGTCATCCGGCTGCGGGCGGGACTTGCCCAGGTAGCGCGCAATGGCAGAGACCAGCGTGCGCTGCTGCTGGCTGAAGCCATAGATCTCCGAGGCCGCAATGATGTACTGCGTATGCCGGTGGTGCCCCTGATGGTTCAGAAACTTGCCCGTCTCGCTGAGCATGGCCGCCGCCGCCAGCCAGGTGCGATACTCCTCCGACAGCCGGTGCAGGGAAGCCAGCTCGTCGAACAGCTGCACGGCATGCGCGCGCACCGGCTCTGCCTGGCGCAGATTCACCCCAAAGCGCGTGGCCGTGGCCAGCACGCTCTCCCAGCGCTCCTGCTCGAACTGTTCGTGGCTCACGGCGCGTTCATCGCGCTCGGCCAGCATCTGGGCCAGAATTCCGTCGCGGACGCCCATGGCGGAGTAGCGGAAGCCGGTCAGGTGAAAGGACTCCAGCAGCGCCGCATAGACCCAGGCCCCGGCAACAATAATCTCCGCCCGGCGCAGCCCGATGCCGGGTACGGCTATGCGCTCGGCCAGTGACATCCGGTGCAGGCGACGCGCCAGCCGACGCACCTCCTGCGTGCTCACGCTGTCGCCGGACTGGCGGGTCGTGCGCTTGCCGCTCTTCGAGGGCGCAGCCTTGCGCGGCAGAATCTGGTGCGCCTCTGCCAGCGCCGCCGCCGTGCCGGAGGTGGCCAGCACCAGCGGCGGACGCGCCGCATCCGGCACGGCAATCCGTCCATGGGCGCGGCGCAGTTCGCGCGTAATGAAGTGCTGCATGCGGGCCAGCGCCTCTTCGTCCGGAGGGTCCGAGGGCAGGAACTCCTGCGTGAGCCGCACTGCGCCCAGCGGCAGGCTGATCGTGGACTGAATCCGGCGCTGCTGGCTCAGCGTAATCTCGCAGCTGCCGCCGCCCACGTCCACCAGCAGCAGACGGCCTGTCGTTCCCGGCTCGTTGAAGACCACGCCGCGATGAATCAGCCGCGCCTCTTCCAGCCCGGAGATGATCTCAATCTCCCAGCCGGTCTCGGCTTTGGCCCAGGTCACAAAGGCCTCGGCATTGCGTGCATCGCGCATGGCTGCGGTGGCCACCACGCGAATCTGGTCGGCCCCGTGCAGTTGCACCGCGCGCTGGAAGCGCTTCAGCGCCTTCAGCGTGACGGCCATGGCCTCCGGAGAGATGAGCCCGCCCTGGAAGACGCTGCTGCCCAGCCGCGTCACCTCCCGGTCCTCGTGAATCGTCTTCAACCGATGGGAGACCACGCGCGCAATCTTCAGCCGGCAGGAGTTCGATCCGATATCGATGGCCGCGAATGTGGTCATGCATCTCCCGGCGCAGGCATTCCGTGGGCACGCGCTCACAGTCACCATACCATCCGCAACCCGCTGCCCGAGCGCCCGGATTCGTCCGGCAGGCGGGAAAGATGCTGCTATGCTTAGGGGGACGGACCGACATGCCTATGCCGACTTCCCTGTCTTCTGACGCCGCACCCGCCACACGGTTCTCCACCGGCCGGGTATGGCTGCTGTTTTCCATCCTGTTTCTCGGCGTCTATGGGGCTTCGCTCTTCACGCCTCCACTGCTGGATGACGTGGATGCCAGCCACGCCCAGGCTGCGGCACACATTGCCGAAACCGGCGACTGGATCACGCTGAAGATCAACGGCATCCGCTACCTGGAAAAGCCGCCGCTGCCCTACTGGCTGGTCGCACTGGACTACAAGCTCTTTGGCGAAAACGTCTTCGCCACCCATCTGCCCAATGTGCTGGCCGTGCTGGGCTGCGCCTGGCTGGCCTGGCTCTGGACGCGCCGCGCCTGGGGCCCGCGTGCCGGCTTCTATGCCGGTCTTGGCGTGCTCACCGCCATTGGACCCTTCCTGTACACGCGCTTTTACATTCCGGAGGCAACGCTCACCTTCCTGCTGCTCGGCGCGCTCTACTGCTTCCTGACCGGCTTTGAGAGCCTGCGCCCGGCCCGGTTCTATCTGTGCTGGGCGCTGCTGGCTCTGGCCATGCTGGCCAAGGGACTCATTGCGCCGGTCTTCTTCCTGGGTGCCGTCCTTCCCATGCTGCTGGTCAGCGGGCAGTGGCGACGCTGGCGGCGCGTCAAGCCGCTCTCAGGCCTGGCTCTGTTCCTGCTCATCGCAGCGCCGTGGCACATTCTGGCCGGGCTGCGCAATCCCGACCAGGGCCACCCGGTCGGCAACATTCCCTCGCCCGGCAATGTCCACGGCTTCTGGTACTTCTACTTCCTCAACGAGCATGTCTTCCGCTTCCTGGGCACGCGCTACCCGCATGACTACAACCGCATGCCGCAGCTCTGGTACTGGCTGGCCCATCTGGTCTGGCTCTTCCCCTGGAGCCTGTTCCTGCCGGCTGCGCTGATGGTGGCCTGGAAGACGCGCCACACCTGGATGCAGCATCTGCGCCGCGATGCCGGCCAGACCGTCGACTTCTACCTCGATCACGCTGTCCGCGAGGATGCGGCCACCTACGTGCTCGGGCTCAAGTTTCGCAGCCGTTCCGCCTGGCTGCTCGGCTTCTTCTCCGTCTTCACCCTCTGCTTCTTTGCGCTTTCCACCAATCAGGAGTACTACACCTGGCCGGCCTGGATTCCCATGATCATGCTGGTCAGCGCGATGCTGGCCGGGCTGGAGGAGTCCATCGAGCGCGGACAGGACACGCTCGGCGGCAGGCGCTGGATTCTGGCCGGACATCAGTTCTTCGCCCTCATCGGCGTGCTGGCCGCAGTGGCGCTCGGCTGGGGTCTGTGGACCTCGCGCGCACTGCCACGCGTCACCGACATCGGCACCCTGCTGGCGCATCGCGCCGTGGGCGACTACACGCTGTCCACCTCGCATCTCTTTGACCTGACCGGACCCTCCTTTGCCGCGCTGCGACTGCCGGCGGCGCTGGCGGCCATCGTGCTGCTGGTTGGCCCCATCATCGCGCTGCTGTGGCGGCTGCGTGGCCACCACGCCCGCGCCACCGTCGCCGTCGCGCTTACCGGGGCAATGTTCCTCGTGGCTGCGCATCTGGCCTTTGCCCGCTTTGAGCCCATGCTCAGCTCCCGGCCCATTGCAGACACGCTGCTGCACCGCGCCGCGCCGGCCGATGATCTGATCGTCTTCGGCGACCAGTCCGATGCCTCCTCGGTCATCTTCTACACGCACCGCTTCTTTGGCCGCCCGGCGCTGCTCGTCCACGGCAACACCTCCTCGCTGCTCTGGGGCTCCTGCTATCCCGACGCGCCCAGGATCTTCCTCAGCGAAGACCAGCTCGTGCAGCAGTGGGGACACGGACCGCGCCACTGGCTCTTTGCCCAGGACACCAATCGCAGCCGGGTCGAGCAGTTGCTCGCCGGTCGCCTTTACCCGGTGCAGACCATCGCCGACAAAACCCTGTGGACCGACCGGCCGCTGCCCTGATCCGCAATGCATGACCGGCCTTGCATGACCCACAGGCCCGACCCACTCCGCTGATCCGCAATGCGGACCCGCAGGCTCAAGCCGCCGCCGGTCCGCATTGGTTTTTCCCTCCCGAACCTGATTGGGTACTAGTTATCCACGAGAATTTATGATTCGCGCCTTGTTTCTCTGCGCACAACTCCGCATACTCTTGGCATAATCGCCTCAGTACCTGAGGCGGAGACGACAATCCGGCCGAAAGGTGGACACCACACTGTGACCCGCTACAGCCGCCAGGATGTTCTCCGGATCTTGCGCATCACCCGCCGCCAGTTGCAGGGCTGGGAGCGTTCAGGACTCATCGCCTGCCATGAAAGCTATGGATTTGCCGAGCTCAGCCAGCTCCGCCTGCTGCGGCAGCTGCAAAGCCAGCGCATGCGCCCGGCCTCCATCCGTCGCTCCGTCGAGGCCATGCGCGCCGTCAGCGGCATCGCCGATCCGCTCTTCCAGTCCACGGTTGTTCCCTCCGGCGGCAGGCTTGTCTTCCGCACCGACGGGGCCATGGTCGATCCCATCCGCAGGCAGCTTCTGTTCGACTTTGAGCCGCAGACCGCCGCGCCCAAAACCCTCGCCATGTCCGACGGCCCGGCCATACAGGCCCTGGAAAGCGGTGTCCAGCAGCTCTTCTTTGAGGCGATTCAGGCCGAAGAGGCCGGCGAGCATGTCCGCGCCATCGATCTCTACGCCCACATCCTGGAGCTGAGCCCGGCCTTTCCTGCCGCGCTCATCAACCTGGGCACCATCCACTACCACGCCGGACGCTTCAAGGCCGCCGAGCAGCTCTACCGCCGCGCCACGGAGGTGGATCCCGGCTACGCCCTGGCCCACTTCGATCTCGGCAATGTCCTCGACGAGCTGCGCCGCTCCGAGGAGTCCATTCAGGCCTACGAAACCGCGCTCCGCCTGGCCCCCGACTACGCCGACGCGCACTACAACCTGGCCATGGCCTACGAGCACAAGGGGCAGCGCCGCAAGGCTCTCGAGCACTGGCGCCAATACCTGCGTCTGGACCGCAGCGGTCCCTGGTCCGAGCATGCGCGCACCCAGATGCGCAAGCTGCTCAGCCGCGAGTCGCTGGCCATCACCCATCGCGCCCGCAATCTGCGGCCCGGCCGCAGCAGCGCTGCCCGCCTGCAACTGGTGCAGGACGCCACGGCCTGACGGCCTGCGCGCGCTGCATCTCTGACTCAGCTCCAGGACTTTGCTCTCTAACTTTGCTTCAGGACAAGGCTCTCAGCCTCCGTGTGCCGTTGCCTGCCGCACGTCCACCGGCACCGCAGCTCCACTGGCCAGCGCCTATACTGGAGCCATCATGACCAGACCCCGCGCCGCAGCGAGCTCCCGTCCAACCCCGTCCGCACCCTCCGCCAAAGCCACAGGCAACCGGGGCAGGGAAGCGTCGCTCAGCCACTACGACGCCGACGGTCGCGCTGCCATGGTGGATGTATCGGCCAAGCCGGAGAGCCGTCGCGTTGCCGTCGCCTCGGCCTTTGTCGAGCTCTCTGCCGCCGTGCTGCAGGCCCTGCCGCACAACCCCAAGGGCAATCCCCTCGAGGTGGCCCGCTTTGCCGGCATCCAGGCCGCCAAGCAGACCGCGCTGCTGATTCCCATGTGCCACCCGCTGCCGCTCACCCACGTCGATGTGGTGGCCACGCTCGTCGATGGCGGCGTGTCGATTGAGGCCACCGTCTCCACCACCGGCAAGACCGGCGTCGAGATGGAGGCGCTCACCGCAGCGTCGGTCGCCGCGCTCACCGTCTATGACATGACCAAGGCACTCGACAAATCCATTGTCATCCGCCACCTGCGGCTCGAGCAGAAGTCCGGTGGCAAGAGCGGCGACTACCAGCGCAGCCGGTAAGCGGACAACCTCACTGCGGGATCCATCGGGTGCAGGCAAGGAGAGATCTGGCGCAGGCACTGGCGGCAGGTGCTACAATTCGCGGCGAGAGAAGAAAACCTTTTCGCGGAGAACTGCCCATGCCTTGCCCATCCATCCGTCGCCCGTTGCATACCCTGCTGCCTGCCCTCACCCTGCTCGCCCTGCTTGCCGCGCCCATCGCTCTGCTTGCGCAGGCACCCGTCGCCCAGACTCCGCCCATGGGCTGGAACAGCTGGAACTTCTTTGCCGAAAAGGTCACCGATGCCGACGTCCGCGCCGCCGCCGATGCTCTTGTCTCCTCCGGCATGAAGGATGCCGGATACATCTACGTCAACATTGACGACACCTGGGAGGGGCAGCGCGACGCCGACGGCGTCATCCACACCAACAGCAAATTTCCCGACATGAAGGCCCTGGCCGACTACGTCCACTCCAAGGGCTTGAAGATCGGCATCTACTCCTCGCCCGGGCCCAAGACCTGTGCCGGCTACGAGGGCTCGCTCGGCCATGAGGCCCAGGATGCCAAGACCTACGCCGCCTGGGGCATGGACTACGTGAAGTACGACCTGTGCAGCTTCATTCCCGCCGTCATGCAGAAGCAGGCGCCGCACGATCCGGCCGCGCAGATGCAGCTCATGCAGCAGGCCTATGACCGCATGAGCCACGCTCTGCGCTCCACCGGCCGACCGATGGTGCTTTCCATGTGCCAGTACGGCTGGGATGCCGTCTGGGAGTGGGGCGCTTCGGTCGGTGGCAACCTCTGGCGCACCACCGGCGATATCAATCCCACCTGGGGCCGCATCGCCGAGATCGGCTTCAGTCAGGATGGCCTGGAGCAGTACGCCGGACCCGGCCACTGGAATGATCCCGACATGCTCGAGGTGGGCAACGGGCGCCTCAACCTGGCCGAGGATCGCAGCCACTTCTCCCTCTGGGCCATCCTTGCCGCACCGCTGCTGGCCGGCAACGATCTGTCGCACATGAAGCCGGAGGTCAGCTCCATCCTCACCAATCGCGCCGTGATTGCCATCGATCAGGACCGGCTCGGCCGCCAGGGGCATCGCGCCTATGCCGAAGGCGAGGTCGAGGTCTGGCAGCGACCGCTGTCCGGTGGCGCCATGGCCGTCTGCATCATCAACAACGGCAGCAGCCGCTACTCCACCCATCCCTTCCACCTGCAGCTTGCCCGCCTGGGCCTGCACGGCGCACAGACCGGCACCGATCTCTGGACCGGCAAGTCGGTCACGCTCACCGATGGCATGCCCCTCGAACTGGCCTCGCATGACGTGCTGCTGGTGCGGCTGGACCATCCGGCAGCATAGCTGGACTCGCAGCCTGACTCGCACCCTGGCTCGCAGTCCGGCTCGCAGCCCGGCTCACAGCTGGGCACGAAGCGGGACAAAGCCAACCCAGGCCCGGAGCATCCTGCTTCCGGGCCTTTGCTTTTTCCGGCCAGCGCATTTTTTCAGGGATGGCTTTTCTGGCCCTCCTTCGCTCTGCTTCGCCGTCCTGCGGAGTTGCTATGCTGGGGAAGCGCCTGCCCACGCCGTCGGCACGCGCAGAGCGAGTCCGCACGCCGCAGGTCGGCAGGAATGGGAGCACCGTGACAGGGAGCATGCTGCTGGTGGCCATCGTGGCCGTAAGCATTCTGCTGATGCTGCTGCGACCGCGCGGCATTGCCGAGGTCTGGTGGGTCAGTGCCGGTGCCGGTGCGCTGGTGGCCCTGCATCTGATTCCGCTATCGCTTGCCGCGCATGCCGTCCGGGAGGGCGTGGATGTCTATCTCTTCCTCATCGGCATGATGCTGCTCTCCGGCCTGGCCGAGCGCGAGGGCGTCTTCGACTGGGTTGCGGCGCGCGCCGTCTCCGGTGCCAGCCGCAACGGCAGTCTCTCCGGCGTGCGCCTGTTCACGCTCATCTATCTGGCCGGCATCGCGGTCACGGTGCTGCTGTCCAACGACGCCACCGTCGTCGTGCTCACCCCGGCCGTGCTTACGGCCGTGCGCCGGGCGCGCGTTTCGCCGCTGCCCTATCTCTACGCCTGCGCCATGATCGCCAACGCAGCCTCTTTTGCGCTGCCCATCTCCAACCCGGCCAATCTGGTCGTCTTTCGCGGTCGCATGCCCACGCTCGGCCACTGGATGGTCGCCTTCGGGCTGGCTGCCGTGCTGGCCATTGCTGCCACCTACGCCGTGCTGCGCTGGCACTTTCGCCGCGAGCTGAACGATTGCCAACCCGCCTGGCCGGCATCCGCAACGGCTTCCAGTCCGCCACCCGATGGACGGCTCAGCGCCAACGGCCGAC
Source organism: Acidobacteriota bacterium (assembly GCA_021804965.1). Lineage (GTDB taxonomy): Bacteria > Acidobacteriota > Terriglobia > Terriglobales > Acidobacteriaceae > Acidicapsa. The sequence continues at coordinate 27,772 of JAJZGG010000011.1, read as the reverse complement.
TGGTTCTGCTTGGCCTGGCCGGCATGATCGCCGCGCTTCTGGTCGCCAGCGAGCGCGGCATCGATCTCGGCTGGCCCACCTGCGGCCTGGCCGTGGCCGTCACTGCGATCCTCAGCCTCAAGCAGCGTCGCAGCCCCATTGACCTGCTGCTTCACATCAGCTGGAAGACCATCGGGCTGGTTGCCGCGCTCTTCATCCTCGTGGATGCGATGGTCAGCGTGGGGGCCCTGCGCGTGGCCGTGGCCGCGCTCAGCCATGCGCAAACCCTGCGCGCCGGCGCACTGCTTGTCAGCTTCGCCATCGGGCTGGGTAACAACCTCGTCAACAACCTGCCCCTCGGCCTGATCGTCGGCTCGGCCGCACAGGCGGCGCACCTGCGCACGCTCATGAGCGCCGCCGTCATGATGGGCATCGACCTCGGCTCCAACCTCTCGGTCACCGGCTCGCTGGCCACCATCCTCTGGCTCATTGCCCTGCGAAGGGAAGGCCTGCAAGTCAGCGCGCGGCAATATCTCCGCGTCGGCATCTGGGTCATGCCGGCAGGCATGCTCGCCGCCCTCGCCGGCCTCTTCACCATGCACCTGCTCGGCGCACTCTGAGCCTTCGTTCGGCTTTGCGCCGCGCGCATGCGCGGGAGGCAAACATGCACCTCCTGTTCATTCGGGTTCTTCCGGCACTCCCGCTCAGCGCCACTGCGATTGGTAGACGAACTTCGCCCAGGAGCGCAGTCCGCGCTCCGGCTTTTCCGGCTGCGAGGCAACCAGCCAGTCGCGAATGGGAACGGTAAAGCCCGTCTTCTTCCGTTCCAGAATCTGCCGTGGCAGTGCAACCGCCGGAGCGGCGGCCATCCGCTGCTTGCCCGGAGGATGCGCGGAGGCAAGCAAGCCCGCCAGCCGCTGCAACAGGCTGAAGTCCACCAGCGGCGTCCGAATCTCGACCGAATGCGCCATCCCGGCCCAATCCGAATCCCGCAGCAGCTGATTCCGCAGGTAGCGCGTGCTCTCCAGATAGGCTACCTGCGCATGGTGGGAACATCCCTTGACCAGCGCGAATTCCTTCCGCTCGTACTCGTCTTCGCCCAGCTCCGCCAGCCCGGCAAGCGCCAGATCGGAGTCCAGAACCTCCGGCAGCTCCCACGGCATGTAAAGCCCGCGTCGCAGCAGGTACACGTCCTGGATGGAGCGGCTGTACTCCAGTACGCCGGCATATTTGGGCGAGGTCAGCCGGGCAAAGAACGGCTCACTCATCTTCCGGAACAGAACCCCAAGGCCATGCGGCACCGGTAGCCTGCTGCTCCAGCCCAGCAGGCGCGGAATCTGCTGGAAGCTGTTATATCCGCCAAACAGTTCATCGCCGCCCACGCCGGACAGCGCCACCTTGAAGCCGGCCTCCCTGGCCATCTTCGCCACAAAGTACGTGTTGATCGCGTCGATGGTTGGTTGATCCATCGACTGCAGAAACGAATCCGCAGCCGCTGCAAAGTCCGCCTGCGAAACCTCATGCACCCGATGTGGAATCCCGTAGTGCCTGGCTATCAGCGCAGCCTCTTCCGTCTCGCTGTTCGCCGTATGCGCATAGACATCAAATCCCAGCGTCAGCGCATGCAGCTGCTCGGCAGGCAGCGTGTCCGACGCAATGCCCAGGATCGTCGAGGAATCCAGCCCTGCAGAGAGAAAGACCGCCACCGGAACATCGGAGATAAAGTGCATCCGGACACTCTCGTGCAGCGCCTCCCGAATGGCGTCCAGAATCGCATTCTGCGTGGCAGCTTCCGCCTGCTCTGCGCCTGCAGCAAAGCTCTGCGCCAGCGAGGCAAACTGCGTGACCCGCACCTGCTCACTGCCCGCCTTCAGCCACATCGCGTGGCCGGCACGCAGCGAATGGATGCCGCGATAGAGCGAATACGGCTCCGGCACGCTGCCCCACAGAAAGAACCCCGCGTGTCCGGCCGGCGACGGTGACAGGTCCACGCCCGGAACCGGAAGCAGCGCCTTCACCTGCGAGGCAAACCATATCCCGTCCTGCGTCCGCGTCACATACAGCGGCTTGATGCCGTATGGATCGCGCGCCAGAAAAAGACTCTTCTCGACCGTATCCCAGATGGCAAACGCATACATGCCGCGCAGCAGCGGCAGCATCTCCGCGCCATGGGCCTCGTAGAGCGCCAGAATGCATTCCGTATCGGAAGTGCCCACAAACCGGTACTCCGGCACGCGGGTTCGGAGTTCATCGGCGTTGTAGATCTCTCCGTTGAAGACGATCGCGTAGCGACCACCGGTGGAAAACATCGGCTGCGCGCCGGTATCGCTGAGGTCGCGAATCGACAGCCGCCGATGCAGCAGCAACAGTGAGGCGTCCGGATCGCTCCAGCGGCCACACGCATCCGGGCCCCGCTCACGGATCGCATCGAAGACCGCAGCTATGGTCTTCTCGTCCGGACGTGCCTTACCAAACCCAAAGCAGCCAGCAATGCCACACACAAAATCCACCCTCCCAGGGGCGGTAAAAGTCCCAGAACATGCCCGGAATATGACCCGAAAATGAACTGAAAATGAACGACTTACCCTGATTTATGGAGAAACCTGAGCGATTATGCCATGAATCCCGAACCCAACTTCTGAGGCAACAGAAAATATTTCGCATGGCTCACTGCGGACCCGTATTCCGCCCGCAGGAATGCACGGCGCAACCGCCGAAAAGTCGCACGGAACTCCGTGCGGCCTCGGCGAACAAGACTGGCTGCTAAAGGGAAAACCTCTCTGCGCGGGCGGGTGGCCCACTCAAGCTTCTTTTGCTTGAGTGGGGTCGCAGAGGAGCAGGCATCGTCGTCCAGCTACCCTATCGCGCTTGTTTGCCGTCCAGTCTCATTCCATTCCATGGTGGAATCGCCGAAGCCGGGTTGGCATGGATGAATGATTGCTCCTGTTCCCCACACAAGCGAAAGAAGCTTGTGTGGGCCACCCACCCGGGGATTGCCAGAGGCAGATCGGAAACCTTGTGATATCGTTATCAGCGTCCGGATTCTTCCGTTGGAGCACCTCCGATGCTACGAGGATTTTCTCTGTTGCTTGCATGCACCCTGGCCTGGTTCACGGCATCCCTTTCGCTCGTTGCCCAGCAGCCCACAGCGCCCGCAATACTGCCCACGCTGGCCTTTCAGCGTGCCGCCCATCTGCGCCACGGCATCAACGCCTCCATGTGGTTCGCCCAGTCGCCGCAGGACTACTCGGCCGCCCGCACCGACCACTACATTGACGCCGCCGACATCCGGCTCATGGCCCATCTTGGCTTTGATCACGTCCGCCTCAGCATCGATCCCGAACCGCTCACCCGGCAGCCCGTCGCCGCCGACGGACTCAACGCCGAGTTCCTTGGCCGCATCGACCGCGCCGTGGACCAGATGCTGGCCTCTGGACTGGCCGTCATTGTCGATGTCCATCCCGAGGAGCCGTACAAGTTCCGCCTGCGCACCGGCAGCGACGGCGTCGCCCGCTTCCAGTCGATGTGGTCCGCACTGGCCGCCCACTTTGCCACCCGCGACCCCAACCTCATCTTCTTCGAGGTCATGAACGAGCCGGAGGTCGAGGACGACTTCCGCTGGCAGGGAATCGAAGCCCAGACCATCGCCCTCATCCGCAAGGCCGCGCCGCAGAACACCATCCTCGCCGTCGGCGCACACTGGGACAGCCTTCAGGATCTGCTCCGACTGACGCCCTTTGCCGACTCCAATCTCATCTATAACTTCCACTTCTACGAGCCGTACGAGTTCACCCATCAGGGAGCCACCTGGGCCACCGGCTGGTGGCGCTACACCCACAGCGTGCCCTACCCGGCCAACGATGCCGACACCGCCGCCATGACGCGCACCCTGAGCCAGATTCCGGACGCTGCCGACCAGCTTGACCTGGAGCGCTACTTCCTGGACGACTGGAATGCGCGCCATGTCCGCCTGCTGCTCGATGCCGCTGCAGCCTGGGGCAGCGCCCACCATGTGCCCATCGTCTGCGACGAGTTCGGTGCCTTCCGCGACCACTCCCTGCCAGCAGACCGCGCGCAGTGGATTCACGACGTCCGCACCGCCCTCGAAGCCGACCACATGGGATGGACAATGTGGGACTATCGCGGCAGCTTCGGCGTGGTCACCAAGACCGACGGCCAGCCCGCCATCCCCGACCCGCGCGTCGTCCAGGCACTGGGCCTCAGACAGCACTGATCGATTTGTCTATCGGGAAATTTCGGTATGTCTTACGAAGAATTACCGTATACCTGACATCGGGCGAATCCCTATTGGTACGGCCGTCGGTTCTTGTAATGTTCTCGCTTGCTTCAAGCTTGATCGAAAAACTCTTCGTCCACACTCTTTACATGCAACGTTTCTTCAATCCGACAACCGATATTGTGACGAATCATGAGTTTGGTCAACTGCTCGCCATCAACAAGTACGATCCGCTTGCTGAGTACTTCTGCAGTTTCTCGTGCCTGTTTGGTAAAGGTAGACGCTGTTACAAATAATCCTTTGCTCGCCTTGAAGCGATCAAGACTGCCGAAAAAGTCCCGAATGGCGGCTGGTCCTACCGAGTTGCCCTCTGCATAGCGTTTCGCCTGTACATAAATTCGATCTAACCCAAGTTGATCCTGATCAATCACTCCATCGACTCCCCCATCGCCCGATCCTCCAACAAGGGCGTTGTTTACATCCTGGAATGACCCACCGTAGCCCATTCCTACCAGCAGCTTTACAACCAAGCTTTCAAAAAATGTGGGGTTGCTCGATCGGATTCTCTTGATGAGATCATCAGCGAGTGCCAATTCCATTTGTCGGTGAGCACTGCGCATGATTTCATCTGGAGTATGTGCAGGATGATCCTGTGTCGATTTAGGCGATTCTGCCAATTCCTCTGCAGACCCGTCTTCTATCGTTGCCTGCCGAAACGCCTTAAACTCGGGAAAGCGCGTCAAGAATGTTATATCGATCTTCTTGGGTGGATCAGCCAGCACACCGCGTCCCGTTTCACTGATCTGGAAATGTGCCCGTTTCGTCAATTCGATCAAACCAGCTTTTCCCAGGTAACTCTTCGCCCAATGCACCCGATTCGCAAATGTGGTTTGTTTTCCAGACGGGAGAAGCTGTGTTCGCTCTTGAGGTGTCAGATAGAACTCATCTGCGAGCTTTTCCACCACATCTCCGATGCGAACTTCGCCGTGATTCGCTTCCCGCAATACCGGCAAAAGTAAAGTCTGAAAATCCGGAATCGACATGGTTCCCCCGTACCAAGATTTTTGACGCTATTGTTTGGCTTCTTCACTCACAATATCCAGCAGCGTATCGGAGGGCAGTGAGGCCCGGATCACCACCCGATTGCGGCGGCTCGTCAGCTGTGCGGTGGACAGCACCTGTTGCAGCCCGCGATTGGCCGGCGTCGGCGCCAGTCCCACGGCAGCTCCACGCGCCAGCCCCAGCAGCAGGCTCAGGCTGCTGGCCTGCGAGGCGGCAATCTCCGGCGTGGGCGCAATCTCCTCCACCCGCAGCCGCAGCGAACCCACCCAGCGCAGACTGGCCAGAAAGGTCGTATCCGGAGCCAGCGGCAGCGCCATGCCAAAGAGATGAATCGCACCGCTTTCCGTAAACGGCAGTCCGATCTGCCCCATCCCCCAGGCAAAGGAAAGCAGCGGAATCTGCGACCAGTGCCGCGCCAGCAGCGTGGAGCCCGCAAAGGGCAGGGCAGCGGTGCGGTGCCGGTCCAGGATCGAGTGAATCTGCTCCGGCGTCGGCGTATTCGAGATGGCCATCGTGTCGTAGCCGATCTGCGCCACCCGCACCGTGCGGCCCTCGCTCGGCAGGCTGTAGATGGTCTGCCCGGCGTAGCTCTCCGTCTCCGTGGCATGCGCGGCCAGCCAGCGCGCAATGCGGCGACCGTCCAGCCGCCCCACCAGCACCATCGAATACGCCGCAGGCCCATTCGGCCCATGCGGATCGCTCATCCGATGCACCGCAATCGCCACCTGATCCAGATCCCGCTCCCAGTGGAAGTCGGTCGCATCCAGGAACTGCGCATAGCCCGCTGCCGCATGCACCGGCGGCAGCTTGGGATGCAGCAGCGTGCGCAGCGGACGAAGATTCAGGTAGAGTATGCCGTCGGACTCCGGCAGCAGCCGCGCCGCCTCCGGCGGAGACTTGAAGCGCAGAAAGACGGCCAACGCAATCACGGCCAGAACCGCGGCGACCGTCCAAAGCAACCTGCGTGTGCGACGAAGCATAAGAGTCCACCCGAGAATACCGCAAAACCCTGTTTCACCCGGCTGCGTCACCCTTCCAGCTTGGGCAGAATGACGATAAGCTGTTTAGACAAACGAATGCCTATACTCCGCCAGTCAGGCGCTCCAGAATCGTGTCAAAGTCATCCAGCTGCGCGTACTCAATGATGACCCGCCCCCGTCCATTCTTGTCCTCCACCTTGACGCGCATACCCAGCGCAGCCCGGAGCCTTTGCTCGGCATCGGCCACATTCGGGTCCACCTCAGGCTCCACGCGCTCCTTGCCGGCGCGCTTCGGCTCGTCGTCCAGAACTCCCGGCCGGTAGGAGCGGACCAGCGTCTCCGCCTGCCGAACGGACAGACCCGCTGCATGGATGCGTCGCGCCGCTGTCTCCATGTCGGAAGCCGTCTCCAGCGCAAGCAGGGCGCGCGCATGCCCAAAGGAAAGCTGCCCGGCCTCGACCATCTCCTGCACGGCAGTCGGCAGGCGCAGCAATCGCAGAAAGTTGGCAATGGAGGTACGATCCTTGCCGGTGCGGATGGCCATCTGCTCCTGGGTCATGCCAAACTCCCGGCTGAGCCGATGGAAGGCCTTGGCCTGCTCAATCGGATTCAGATCCACGCGCTGCAGGTTCTCGACAATCGTGATCTCCAGCACCTGTTCATCGGAGACCTGGCGAAGGATGGCCGGAATGGCGGCCAATCCGGCACGCTGCGCCGCCAGCCAGCGCCGTTCGCCGGCAATGAGCTGGTAGCGGGATTGCGGCAGCGGCCGCACCAGGATCGGCTGAATCACGCCCGTGGCGCGAATCGAATCGGCTAGCTCATCCAGCAGCGCGTCGTCATAGACCGTCCTCGTCTGGAAGGGATTCCGTTCAATATGGCTGAGCGGGATCTCCAGCGGCCGGCCAGACTCCATCACGGGCGCGGGTGCAGGTGCCGCGCTGCCCGGCGGCACGATTCGCGGCAACAGGCTGTCCAGGCCCTTGCCCAGCGCGCGCCGCTCCGGCGCACGGCCTTTCTCGGAGGTAGGGGATTTCGGGGTCTGCATGGTGGCTCCTGGGAAGAAATTCCGCAAGGCATCCACCTGTGCGGTGTTCCACGTGAAACATTCAGGGACCCGGCACCGACCGAAAGCCGTCCGATTCCCGCCTGTTCCACGTGGAACCATCTTACGGGAGAATCTCCCGCCGCAACCGGCTTTCGCACTGTGGAGAGATGTGGAGAGGTGTGGATTCCGTTCCACGTGGAACATATTCCGGGAATTCTGCCGCAGAGAACTACGTCCGCATCCAAGCCGATGGATTCTGCGATAGCCTCCGCAGCGATTTCAACCCGCAGATCGCCCCTGGCAATCCGATGGGGAAGCGCATTCTCTGCAAACGAAAGCGGCGCCGGGCAGTAAAGCCCCGCGCCGCCTGAGATTCAGTCCGTTCTGCGGACAAACACCCCGCCCAACCCCGCAGCTCAGTCCCCGTAGGGCCAGAGCCGCACCTTGGCGCCGCTTTCGGCCTTAGCCTGCTGCTGCTCGGCCTGCTTCCGCTCGGCCTGCATGCGTTCTTCCAGTCGCGCACTGCGGATCCCGTTCCGCTGCATATACTCCGCCGCCAGCTCCAGATACGCCTCCGCACCACGCGAACGGGGATCGTACTGCACCACCGGCTTGCCATGGCTGGGGGCCTCGGCCAGTCGGATATTCCGCGGAATCACCGTCCGGAACAGCCGATCCTTGAAATACTCCCGCAGCGTCTCCGTCACCTGCTGCGCCAGGTTCGTGCGATCGTCATACATCGTCAGCAACACGCCTTCAATCGTCAGCCGCGGATTCAGCGATGCCCGCACCCGTTCCAGATTGGAAATCAGCTCCGAGATCCCCTCCAGCGCGAAGTACTCCGCCTGCATCGGCACAATCAGGCTGTCGGCTGCCGTCAACGCGTTCAGCGTCAGCAGGTCCAGCGCCGGCGGGCAGTCCAGAACCACCAGATCGAAGCGATCCAACGCCGGTGCCAGCGCCGTCCGCAACCGCGTCGCCCGATCCTCCTCCGCTGCCAGTTCAATATTTGCGCCTGTCAGATTCTTGCTGCCCGGCAACAGCGTCAGGTTCTCCACGCCGGTCTCCAGCAGCGCCTGTTCCACTTTGGCACTCCCGGCAATCAGGTCATAGATCGACACCCGCTCATCATCCCGCGCGAAGCCCAGCCCGGAGGTGCAGTTCGCCTGCGGGTCGCAGTCCACCAGCAGGATGCGCTGGCCCAGCACCGCCAGACTGGCTGCAAGATTGATGGCAGTCGTGGTCTTGCCCACCCCGCCCTTCTGATTCACAATTCCAAGCACTTTGCTCATGGCCTTCTCAGAGTACACGCATGCACTGCGACCGGGAAGATGCAAGCCTCACTGAGCCACGCAACCCGGCCTCGAGCGGGAAATTTCCGCCGCATTGCCCTGGCATCCAGACGTCCCGGAACCTATTTGCGCCCTATAGCGAATATTTGGTGAAAACCAGTTGCCCCAGAAGCAATCGCTCGCGTGTCCTGGGCAGCAGCGGCAAAGCGGCAGCCCAATGTATTTGATAAATCGATTTATCCATGCCCGCCTGCTGCGGCTCGTCCGCCGCGTCTGCCTGCCGGGCCGCAACCTCCCGGCCGCGCAGTTCCGCACCCCGCGCCGCCGCCGCACGCACCGCCTCCACCTGATCCTCGGTCGTCAGCACGGCCAGCCAGCCCCCTTCGGCCACCAAGCGCGTGGCTGCTGCCACTGCCTCGTCCATCCGGTCCACGGCGCGCAGCGCCACGCAGTCCACCTTCGCCGCCAGCTCTTCGGCGCGACCACCATGCACCGCAACCGGAAGCGGCAAGCTGCGGGCCACCTCGCGCAGGAACGCTGCCTTCTTGTGCTGCGACTCCGTGAGGGTCACGGCAATCTCCGGCCGGCAAATGGCAATCGGCACGCCGGGAAATCCCGCACCGGACCCAAAGTCCACCAGCGTGCGCACCTCGGGCGGCAGTGCCCGCGCCGCCAGAATGCACTCCAGAAAGTGACGACGGCGTATCTGCTGCGGATCGCGGATCGCTGTCAGATTCGTGCGCGCATTCCAGCGCAGCAGCAGTTGCAGATAGGCGGCAAACTGCGCCGACTGCGCATCGGTCAGCGGAGCGGCACCGGCCTCGGCAAGCAGCGCATCCAGATCCAAATCCCGAACCAGACCCGCATCGCTACCACGCACTGCATCGCTGCCCAGCCCCGCAGCGCGACGCGGCTCCGCATCCTGACCCGGCATGCTGCCTTCCCGCTCTCTGTCGTGTGCTTCGGCTGCCATCGTCTCCCCGGTCTGTGCTGCGGCCGGGCTTGCCGACCGCAACATCCAGAACCAGTGTAGCCGCAGGCAGCTTGCGGCTCAGCGATGCGTGTGGGCCAGAATCGTCTCCACGGCCGTCACCAGGCTGGCGCAGTGTTCGGAGATCTGGCGGGTGGCCGACGACTGCTGTTCGATCGCTGTTGCCACGCTGCTCACGTAGCCATTCATCTGGCTGGCTCCATCCATCGTGTCGCGCACGCTCTCCGCCACGCTGCCGGAGAACTTCTGGATGGTCGCAATCTCCTGCCCGATCTGCTGCGTTGCCCGCGCCGTCTGTTCCGACAGATTCTTCACCTCGCTGGCCACCACGGCAAAGCCCTTGCCTGCCTCGCCGGCGCGTGCCGCTTCAATCGTCGCATTCAGCGCCAGCATGTTCACGCGCGCGGCAATGTCGCGGATCAGGCCCACGATCGACTGCATCGACTTCATCGAGCTGACCAGCTCTGTCGTGTGCTGGGTCGAGCTTTGCGAGACATCCAGAATATGTCCTGCCGCATCGCGTGACATCTGCATGTTGCGGCTGATCTCGGCAATCGAACAGGCCATCTCCTCGGCTGCTGCGGCCACGCTCTGGGCCGTGTGCTGGGTGGTCTCCGTCTGCTGGATGAACTCCGTCAGATTGGACGCGTACTTCACCACCTTGTAGGGCTTCCCGTTCCAGTCGAAGATCGGGTTATAGCTGGCCTGCAGCCAGACAATCTGCCCCGTCTTGGAGACGCGGCGGAAGATGCCCACCTTCGGCTGGCCGGCCCGGAGATCGGACCAGAAATGCGCGTACTCCTCCGACGACGCCTCTTCGGCGCTCACAAACATCCGATGGTGCCGCCCGCGAATCTCGCCCAGCGAATAGCCCATCGCATCCAGAAACTGCTCGTTGGCCGTCTGGACCACGCCCTCCAGATCAAAGGCAATCACCGCCTGCACGCGATGAATGGCATCCATCTGCCCCTTGTCATCGAGCGCCTTGCGCTTCTGCTCGCTCACGTCGGTGGCTAACTTGATCACCTCGCGCACGCTGCCATCCGGGTTCAGCACCGGGTTGTAGCTGGCCTGCAGCCACACTTCGCTGCCGTCGTGCGCCAGGCGCTTGAACTCGCCGGAATGAAACTCTCCATTCTGCAGCTTGCGCCAGAAGGCCGCATAATCACTGCTTGCCGCATAGCCCGGATCCACAAAGATGCGGTGATGACGGCCCTCCAGTTCGGCCATCGTATAGCCCATCGCATCCAGAAAATTCTGGTTGGCATGCACAATTGTGCCATCCGGACGAAAGCGGATGACGGCCTGTACGCGATCCAGACTTTCCAGCAAAGCGGCACAGTCGCCCTGATCGGCACTCTCCCGGGGTCGTTCGATTGTCCTTCGGTGAAATCCAAGCATGAATTGACTCCTCGTCCTGCGGAAGCAGCATCGTGCCAAGACGCGACACTCCGCTCCCTTCCAGGGAATTGCGGATCGAGCGTGCCCAACTAACGGGTAACGACTCTGTGCGCTGCTGTCTCGCGAAATATATCCAAGCTATCGGCATCGCCGGACACGCAATCAGGGGAAAAGCAATTCAGGAACAGGCAACCGTGACCTCCATCACGGCTCCGCGTGCCTCCTTCGCCTGCCCGTTAATCCCATGCAATCGAAGTTCCCGCCGGTCGATGGCATCGCGTCCGCCAAGCGCGTATGCTGAAGACGAGGATGGCCCTGCATGTGCGCCGTCCCGCACGCAGACCTTCCAATGGAGTGACACAGGGATGAATCAAGCGACGACAATGCGTCGTACCGCTGGCGTGTGGCTGGCTGCCATCGCGCCGGCTGCTCTCGTTCTGGCCGCGTGCGGACTCTTCGGCAGCACCGCTGCCCACGCCCAGGACAACTACGAAATCCAGGTCTACCCCTCCGAGACGCAGGCTCCCAAGACCCTGCTCATGGAGCTGCACAGCAACTACACCGTGGAGGGCTCCACGACCGTGCAATATGGCCAGCAGCCCACCCAGGGCCAGGAGCACGAGACCCTGGAACTGACCGAGGGCCTGAACGACTGGTCCGAGCTTGGCTTCTATGTCTTCACCGAAGAGGAAAACGGCACCGGCGTGCAGTGGGTCGGCGACCACATCCGTCCGCGTGTTCGCGCGCCGGAGAGCTGGCACTGGCCGGTTGGCGTCAGCGTCTCCAATGAGATTGGTTATGCCCGCGCCGCCTACGCCAATCCCACCTGGTCCTGGCAGATGATGCCCATTGTCGACAAGACCATGGGCAAGTGGTACTGGGCCGTGAACACCACGCTGAACTGGGGCATTCATCCTACTTCGCTGCCACCCGGCCAAACGCAGCAGCAGATCAACACCTACTACCGTGACGTCTCGCCGCACGGCATCACCTTTGGCCCGGCGGCCACCGTCACCTACCAGCCGAACAAGTACTACAACTTCGGCATCGAGTACTACGGCTACTTCGGGGAGATCGGCAACTTCGTCTCCCTGCACAACCAGCAGCACCAGATCTTTCCCGTCGTCAATCTCTTCGTCTCACCCAAGTGGGAGATCAACTTCGGTGCCGGCTGGGGAGCCACCGCCTCCACCGATCACCTGATCGTCAAGGGCATCCTTGGCCGCTACTTCAACTGGGGCGACATGCTCAAGCACCGCCACGGCCAAAGCTCCTGACCGGCTGGCTTCCGGCGGTGCCGCGTTCGCGCCGCCGGGACTTCGCCACTGCCACCAGAGCATGACCGGCTCGCCGCGTCAGCCGCACCGCATCCGGGCGAAACTCCGCCGCCAGAGCGCTGCCTGCCAGCGCTGCCAGACTGGTCAGCATGCGCTGCGTCAAATGCGTCGTGTTCTGGAATCGCGGAGCCACCCAGGTATTGGCCAGCGCGGCTGCCGTGGCCGCCGCAGCCAGACTGGAGACGGCCGGCATCCGGCGCGTTCCTCTGCGCCAATCCACCAGCGTTGCCCCGGCCGCATACCCGGCGCGATGCACCAGGCTGCCGTGCCCCAGCCGCCGGTATCGCGGGTCCTCCCGCAGCAGCGCCGCCACGGCCGTCTGCGCCGCCGTCGCCGCGCTTTGCCGCGCAAGATATCCGCCATACAGGCTGGCAAAGTCTCCGGTATTCCAGGCCGCCGGCTGCTGCCGCGGAGGATGCGCCAGCGCCAGTGCCGCATCGAAGCCAGGCATCAGCCAGGCCACGGGATCGGCCGATGCCTGCATCCAGAGCTGCGTGCGCAGAGGCAACGTCAGCGGCGGCAGCGAACCGGCTCGCCGGGCTGATCCGGAATCCGGAGCAGAAACCGGCGCAGAAACCAGTCCCGAATCCAGTCCCAAAGCCGGGATGGAACTGGCAGCCAGCAGACTGCCGCACAACAAAAAAGCCGACGCTGAGGTCGGCATTGCTCGAACCATGGAGATACTCCCGTCTGTGTGTGGAAGCACCAGTATGCACACATCGGGCATAATTCTCTGCACGCGCCGGTTATACTGCGATTTCGCACCGGAGTGCGTTGCAATTTGCTCTCAATACGACGAAAACTCAAAACACCCGAAGGAAGAATCCGCCATGCGATGGAAACACAAGACTATTGCTACCGCCCTGTCCCTGCTGCTGGTTGCCGTCTGCGCGCCGCTTGCCCACACTCAGCAGCCGGCTGCTGAAACCCTCGTCGGTCCGGCACAGACCCAGCGCCTGCTGCCGCCTTCGGTCTTCTTCAAAGGCCAAAGCGCCACCACGCAGATCCGCAACTCCGGCGGCGTCCACTTTGCCGACGGCACCTACCTGCTGGCCGTGCTTGTGGACACCAGCGGCTACTCCTCGGAGGTTGCGCAGAAGTATCAGGCCTACCTGATCACGGAAAACCCCATCCGCGTGGGCGGCAAACCCCTGCCGGCCGGTATCTATGGCGTCGGCTTCGTGGGCAATCAGTTCCTGGTCATGGACGTTGGCGCGCACACGCTGCTCAGCGTGCCCTCGGCGACGGATGCGGCCCTGAAGCGCCCGCGCCCGCTGCAGGTCACGGGCAGCCACGGCAGCTATCGCCTGTATGAAGGCCGCCAGTACGTGACGCTGGCCCGATAGTTGAGGGTTAGATGCTACACTCCCGACAGCTATGACCAAAGAAACCCATCCCTTGGCTGAAATCTTCGGTTTTCCTGCAGATAACCGGACGCCTATGGCTCAGCGTTACCGCTCCGGGAAGCTGTGTCCGTATAACAATCGTGTTCCGAATTGTACGAAAGACAAAGCAAGCGATCCGCTTGGAGTTTGCAGCGTCTTTCACGATGGACAAACAGCTATCACGTGTCCGGTTCGTTTCCGGGAAGACTGGACGATCACGACCGACAGTGCTGATTTCTTCTTCCCGACGCAGACCCATTGGACCTCGCTGACTGAAGTCCAATTAAAGGACAGTAGGGGAAAATCGGCAGGCAACATCGACCTTGTTTTGGTTGCGTATGACGGTCATGGTCAGGTCTTAGACTTTGGAGCCATCGAGGTGCAAGGCGTTTATATCTCTGGAAATATTCGCCGTCCTTTTGAAGCCTTTATGGCAAATCCGGAATCATCCGAAGATCTCCAATGGAAGGGGGAAAAAAACTATCCCAGGCCGGATTATCTTTCCTCGTCTCGAAAACGGCTGGCACCTCAACTACTCTACAAGGGAGGAATCCTGCATCGCTGGAAAAAGAAAACTGCCGTGGTTCTGGACCGCGGATTTTTCGACAGTCTGCCACATCTGCAGGAGGTTGCGAAGGAGGAGGCCGATATTGCCTGGCTGGTTTATGATCTGTTGGAAGATTGTGCTGCTGGCCGTTTCCGGCTGACACTTATGCAAAGTGTTTACACGCGTTTCAGTGATTCGCTTGCGCAGATTACCCTGTCGGAGGCGGGAGATGTGGATGAATTCGTCTCTGTTCTGCAAGGCAAACTCGATGACAAGCTCAGTTCTGAACCCGTAAACAAAACTCTGGACGAGATACTTTAAAGTTATTTCCACAGATATTCGGAGCCATTCCATGCACACTTTGCCAATTCAGATTCCGCTGTGGACAGATGTTCAAGGACGCACGGAGAGCCTGGTAAATGTGGCTCAGGTTCCGCAGCGAAGCCCCTTTCGCTATCCAGGAGGAAAAACATGGCTTGTCCCCTATATTCGAGCTTGGCTTAAGTCATCCTCTACTCCCAAAGTTTTTGTTGAACCATTTGTCGGAGGCGGTATCATCAGCCTCACTGTAGCCTTTGAAGAGCTGGCAGAGCATGTAGTGATGGCTGAACTCGATAAGCATGTAAGCGCGCTATGGAAGACCATTCTTTCCGTTGACTCCGAGTGGCTTATCGAACGCATTCTTTCATTTGAGATGACGGCTGAAGCTGTGCAGGAAGAATTAATGCGTACGCCAGAATGCGAGCGGGAGATCGGCTTTCAAACGTTATTGAGAAATCGCACCTGCCATGGTGGGATTATGGCTCCGGGAAGCGGCGTAATGAAGCACGGAGAAAATGGCCGTGGTATCGCGTCACGATGGTATCCGAAAACGCTGGCAACGCGGATTCGGCGCATTGCAGAGATACGGAGCCGTATCACGTTTCTGAACACCGATGGATTAGCGCTGATGCAGGAACGCGCAAGCGAACGTGACACAGCATTCTTCCTTGACCCCCCTTATACGGCTGGAAAAAATGGCAAGCGCGCTGGGCGTAGGCTATATGCCTGTAACGAGTTGGATCATGAAGCGCTCTTCGAAATTGCAAAGTCACTAACCGGACGTTTTTTAATGACCTATGACGTGGCGGACGAAATCGTGGAGATGGCTAATCGGAGCGGATTCGATGTATCAACCGTATCCATGAAAAACACACACCATGCGCAGATGCACGAGCTTTTAATCAGCCAAAATTTTTCTTGGAAGAAATGAACGTCGCACAGGCGGGATCACTGTTAAGTGACCCCACTTCTATATCCGAGGCGGCGATACTGCGTTCCTTGTCTTACATCAGCTATTCAGAAGCGGTTGCGAATCACCACCTGATCGGTGCCCAGCTGACCCGGCTTGGGCCACGGCTCACGCGTCTTTTTCCCAATCGCGACCATGAACGCAATCGCGTGGTCCTCGGGCAGTTGGATCAGTTTGGCCACGGCATCAAAGTCGAAGCCGTCCATCGGGCAGCTGTCCAGACCCATGCCACGAGCGGCCAGCATCAGCGTCTGGCCCACAATGCCGCAGGAGCGCATCACTTCGTCGCGCTGCACCTGCGGTTTGCCCTCGTAGTAGTTGCGGATCGCAGGCACCATGAAATCCCGCACCGGCTCCGGCGCATCCTGCCACACCCGCGCTGCCGACTTGCTCCAGCTTGCCAGATCGCCGGTCAGGATCAGCAGCAGGGAAGCGTCGGTGATCTGCGACTGGTCCCAGGCCGCGGCGCGAATCTGTTTGCGCAGCTCCGGATCCTCGACCACCACCAGCCGCCAGTGCTGCAGGTTAAAGGCCGTGGGGGCCTGCATCGCCAGCGTCAACAGCTCAGACTCCTGCTCCCTGGTCAGCTTGTAGTCGGGATCGAACCCCTTGATCGCGCGACGGCTGCGAATTGCCTCATGAACATGCATAATGACTCCTTGAATTTCCCGGGGGAAACATCTCTGCGGAGGATGTGAAAGGATAATCTGTCCGCAGTGGTATGGATGCCGCTCGATGCCCCATCGATGCGGAGAATTCCGGGGTGAAGATACCTTGGATGAAGAAATCCTGGGCGAAGAAACTTGGGGCGAACAAATCTTGGGAGGTTGTGGGATGAGAATGCGACCGGGTGCTGTGACCGGATTTCTGCTTTGTGGCCGTGAATGGACCGATGGAGAAACCTTCGAGGTTCGCTCTCCCTGGCAGGACACGCTGCTGGCACGGGTTGCCGTAGCCACGCGTCAGGATGCGCGCGAGGCCGTCACCCACGCCGTGGCCGCGCTGCGACGCACCCGCGCCCTGCCGCGCTGGAAGCGCCGCGAGATTCTGGAGTCCGTGGCCACCCAGCTGGTGGCCCAGCGCGAGCGATTCGAGCAGCTCATCGTGGCCGAAGCCGGCAAGCCCCTGCGCGCCGCCCGGCTGGAGGTTTCCCGCGCCATCACCGTCTTCCGCACCGCCGCTGAAGAGGCCGCGCGCCTGGGTGGCGAATCCATCCCGCTCGACCTGAGCGAAGGCAACGAAGGCCGCTGGGGACTGGTGCAGCGCTTTCCCGTCGGTCCCATCCTGGCCATCACGCCCTTCAACTTCCCGCTGAATCTGGTGGCCCACAAGCTGGCTCCGGCCATTGCTGCCGGCTGCCCGGTCCTGCTCAAGCCCGCGCCGCAAACCCCGCTCACGGCCCTTGCCCTGGGCGAACTGGTGCTCAAGGCGGGATGGCCCGAAGAGGCGCTGGCCGTGCTCACGCTCTCCAACGCCGACACCGCCTGGCTGGCCGAGCGCGAGGAGCGGATCAAGCTCGTCAGCTTCACCGGCTCGGCCGCCGTCGGCTGGGCACTCAAGGCCAAAAGCGGCAGAAAACGCGTGACCCTGGAGCTGGGCGGTAATGCCGCGCTCATCCTGCACGGCGACTGGCGCGATCTGGATGATGCCGCCGAGCGTGTCGTCGCCGGAGCCTTCAGCTACTCCGGGCAAAGCTGCATCAGCGTGCAGCGCGTCTATGTGGAGCGCCCCGTCTACCAGAACTTCGCCTGGAAGGTGGCTGCCCTGGCGCAGAAGCTCACCCTCGGCGATCCGGCGCTGGAGTCCACCGATCTGGGCCCGATCATCCGCACCTCCGATGCCGAGCGGATCGAGCAGTGGATCCGCGAGGCCGAGGATGCCGGCGCCGTGGTGCTTGAAGGCGGCTCGCGCAACGGCAACCTGATCCCGCCCACCGTACTCAGCAAAACCCGCTCCGGCATGAAGATCGTGGACGAAGAGGTCTTTGGTCCGGTTCTGCTCATCGAGCCGTATGACGATTTCGAGGACGCCATGGCCATGGTCAACCGCTCTCGCTACGGCCTGCAGGCTGGACTCATGACCCGCGATGCCGGCCGCATCCTGACCGCCTACCGCGAGCTGGAGGTGGGCGCGGTGCTGGTGGGCGAGGTGCCCAACTGGCGCCTCGACGCGATGCCCTACGGCGGCGTCAAGGACTCGGGCATGGGACGCGAAGGCATCCGCTGGGCCATCGAAGAGATGACCGAGCCGCGCATGCTGGCCATGGCCCCGCTGTAGGCCTGGCGCATCGGCTGGCCTGAATCTGGTCTGGATCGGGTTCAGATGTGAATCAGGTCTTTTCCGGCGAGGTCGGATCCTCGCCGATCAGCTCGTTCAGCCGCGCATGCAGCCGATCACTGAAGCCCACCGGCAGCTCGAAGACGCGGTCATCGGCGGTCAGCACCAGGATGTTGCGCGTCGAGTCCAGAATCGCCGAGCAGACCTCGCAGTGGGCCAGGTGGCGCTCCACATCCTCGCGCACCGCCGCATCCAGCGTGTCGTCCAGATAGCCGGAGAGAAACTCCCACACGTGCCTGCAGTTCAGCTCCATGACGGCCACCTTTTCTTTCGATGCGGCTCGGTGGCTGAACGAAGCGCCGGTGCCAGGGATTTCTGCAGCTGGATGCGCGCCCGGTGCAGGCGCACCTTCACCAGCGCCAGTGAGATGCCCAGCGCTGCCGCCGTCTCTTCGCCGGAAAGCTCTTCCAGCTCGCGCAGCACAAACACCGTCCGAAAGCTCTCCGGCAGCTCGCTCACCGCCTGGCGAATCAGCGTCCGCACCTCGTTGCGCTCCAGCGCCTCGGAGGGAATCTCGCGCCAGTCCCGCAGCAGCGCCGGAGACACGGCCGGCGCGCGATCCTCATCGCCGGCATCGTCCAGCGACACCTCCGCATGCGCCGAACTCCGCCGCATCCGGGCACGCGCCTTGTTCAGCGCAATCGTCGTGATCCACGTGCTGAACCGCGCCTCACCGCGGAAGGTGGCCAGATGCCGATACCCGTCCAGAAACGCCTCCTGAACGATATCCTCGGCATCCGACGGATTGTGCACATAGGCCAGAACCACCATAAATATTTTCTTCTCAACCGGACGAACCAGAGCATGATACAGGTGCTTCTGGCCGCCCAGTATGGCAGCAATCAGTTCCTGTTCCGTCCGGTTATCTGCTTCGACGCTCATGGCTGGCAGTCTGCGAATCGCTTTCCTTGCAGCGGAGTGCAATCACCCTGGCCAGCAGTGTATCAACCGCAAAGCGTCCCGGTCCGAAGAACAGCAGCAGCAGCGCCGCAAACAGAAACGTGTACGGATCGGCCACATAAAACGTACCCGGATCCTTGAAGAAGGAAAGCAGTGCCGGACGATCCGCCGTCCAGTAGGCCACAAACATATTCCCGGCCAGCAGCAGCGAGATCGGCCGCGTCGCCAGACCCAGAATCCACAACAGTCCGCCGAAAAACTCCAGCACAGAAACGAAGTGCGCATTCAATGCCGGGAAGGGAATTCCCAGCGAGGCAAAGAAGCCCGTGATCCGCTCCAGATGATGCAGCTTGCCCCAGCCCGTCTGGGCAAACTGCCATCCCCAGTAGAGGCGCACGAACAACAACATCGGCGAACGCATGCCATCCAGTGCCGCAAGCAGGCGACGATACAACGCAAGTAGTGCCTTCATGAATCTCTCCTCAAAACCCTGTCCGTGTCTGCGGTCTGTATCCGCGGTCCGTGACGGCATTTCCGTTTCTGCTGTCCGCATGCGCGGCGTGGCACTCCAGCCTTTGCCCGGCGCCACTTCCGCTTTCTGTCGCGCAGCAGTCCTGTGAGCCTTGCCGTTCTGAGTCTTGCCCGGCGCAAAAGGTTACAGCCTCCGCGCACAAATCGCAGCTCACGCGCCACTGCCCATCCGCATCGCAACCGCTTCGGCATTTTTTTATGCGCGTCGATGTAACCTTCCCGCCCGCGACTCACTCAGAGGGGCAGCACAGGAGCTTCGCAAGCCGCGACGCCTGCAGCCCGCGCAATCCATTGCGCCAACCTCTTCACCGCCCGGCATTGGCCAACGCGCCGCCGGCCCAACCCGGAAAGGAACTCCACCATGAACGCAAAGACTCTGAACGCACTCGCACTCTCCGCCGCTCTGGCCGGACTCATGGGCGGCACCAGCGCCCGCCTGAATGCACAGACCCCCTCGCACGCCACCCAGATCGGCGTCTCCGGCATGGCCATGGCCGACTTCGGCGCCAAGCCGCTGCCCAAGCACGCCTGCAAGGGACAGAACGACTGCAAGGGCCAGGGCGGCGGCAAGCACCCCGGCAAGAACTCCTGCAAGGGTCAGGGCGACTGCGCCACCGACGGCTCCAAGCCGATGGGCAAGTAACCTTCCCACGACCGTTTGCTCCCCCGGCTGCCCGGCACCCGCTGGCCCTCCCCGGCCATCGCGGGTGCCCGGCGGCCATCCCCCGGAACCCACTTTTCAAACCCGCTTTCGATCTGGAACTCCCATGCCCGCCAATCGCTTCAACGGATTCACCCAGTACGGTGTCGGCGTCGGCCTGCGCATCCCGCACTACGACGAAATCCTCGCCCGCCGCCCGGTCGTCGACTGGTTTGAAATCATCTCCGAGAACTACATGGTCGATGGCGGCAACGCGCTGGCCACGCTCGATCGCATCCTCGAGCAGTACCGCGTCGTCCAGCACGGCGTCTCGCTCTACTTCGGCTCTGCCCAGCGGCTCAATGGCGACCATCTGCGCCGCCTGAAGGCGCTCACCCGCCGCACCGGCACGCCCTGGGTCTCCGATCATCTCTGCTGGGGCAGCGTCGACGGCACCTACTCCCATGACCTGCTCCCGCTGCCCTACACCTGGGAGGCCGTCGAACGCACCGCCCAGCAGATCCGCCACGCGCAGCAGGAGCTGGAGCTGCCCATCCTCGTCGAAAACGTCAGCAGCTACGCCGAGTTTCACGACTCCGAGATGACCGAGTGGGAGTTCCTCAACGAGGTGGTCGAACGCGCCGACTGCGGCATTCTGCTCGACGTGAACAACATCTACGTCTCCTCCTGGAATCACGACTTCGATCCGATGACCTACGTCAACGCGATCGATCCGGCGCGCGTCGGCCAGATCCACATCGCCGGCCACTCCCGCTTTGAAAAATACCGCCTCGACACCCACGACCATCCCGTGCTCGATCCGGTCTGGAAGCTCTACGCCCGCGCCATCGAACGCGTGGGCCACACGGCCACCCTGCTCGAATGGGATGACCGCATTCCGCCCTTCGACGAGCTCCACACGGAGGCGCTCAAAGCCAACCGCTGGCTGGCCGCTGCAGTGCAGTCGCCCATGGCTGCAGCGCAGTCGCCCGTCGCCGCACCGGAGAGCCGCCATGCAGCTGCTTGAGCTGCAACGCACCATGCTGGCCGAGCTGCGCCAGCCCACCGCGCCGGAGGACAACTCCGCAGCCGCTGCCTACCTGCGCCCCGGCCGCCGCCTCAGCGCACGCGAGCGGCTCGGCATCTATCACCGCTCCTACTGGGCCCGGCTGCGCCAGTCCCTGGCCGAGGATTTTCCCGCCCTGCGCGCCGTCGTCGGTCGCCGCCGCTTCGCCGCCCTGCTCGACGCCTATCTCATCGACCATCCCTCGCACTCCTGGACCCTGCGCGACCTCGGCCAGCATCTGCCCGCCTGGCTGGAACAGCATCGCGAACAGGCCGGCCGACGCTGGCGCGCCGCGCTCGATGCCGCCCGGCTGGAATGGGCCTACGTCGAGGCTTACGACGTCGCCGCACTGCCACCCATCGTTGCCGACTTCCACGCCGACTCCCGCTTCTGCCTCCAGCCCCACCTGCGGCTGCTTGCACTCTCCTCCAGCGTCGATGAGCTGCTGCCGGCCGTGCATCGCGATGGCCGCACCCAGCCGCTGCCGCGCCTGCGCCGGGAACGCGTCTGGCTGGCCGTCCATCGCGCCGACGATCTGGTCTACTACCGCCGCCTGGACCGCATCGCCTTCACCCTGCTCCAGTCGCTGGGCCGCGGGCTGCCGCTCGGCCAGGCCCTGCCCGTGGCCTGCGCCGCGGCACCGCGCGGCAGCTCACCGGAATCCACCGCCGATGCCATCCACGCCGCGCTCGCCCTGGCTACACAATTCGGTTGGCTTTGCTCTCCACCCGATGCAAGCCCCGCCTGAGCCATATCTGGGCCCAGACCAGCCCGTTCGATTCCACGGAAAGCCACTTTTCCCACCCTCCCCAGGCCCACATTCAGGCCGCTCAGCCAGTCCCGGCAGCCGGCTCCGGTCTGTCCGAAGCCAGCGCGAACCCAGTGCGAACCGAGCCCGGCAGTCGGCCAAATCAGCTTGCCAGCCATCGCTGCCGCCAGCGGATAGCCCCTTCCCGCCCTCCCGCTTTGGCCCTCAACCCGGCCCGGTTCTGCAATCTGGGACAAACCGAAGCGCGGCGGAACTTTTCCTGCCCTTCGCGCGTTCCCTCTGAAAGACGCTGTTGCAGCTCCGGTGCGATAACCACAATATCTCGCGCCCTTTTGAGCTCCTGCGCAAGATACGGTAGAGATTGCCCCATTCCAGCTTTTCATCTTTTGGGACAGCCCCCGGAGACCACGAACCATCTCCGCAAACCCCGACCAAAACAGTCCTCTGCTTATAAGGAATTCCGGCTTTTCATGCGGCAACACTGTATCGCAAACGTGCATCCCAACCTGTGTTCATGACAAACCTCGCGCTGCTATAGTGGTACGGGTAGGGTGACCGGTTTTCCACATGTCAGAGCCGGGGCCCCGGGGATTATTTCGTTCTTCCTAGTAAGACTTCAGAACTTCAAGGCCGTTGAGCGGCGGTGGAATTCAAGTAATGACCCTGGTCGGGTGTGCAAGCACGCGAGTCAGGGAAAACCGGAAGCAGGGAAAGATTCATGGCACAGATTTTTGATCGCAACTCCAATGCGCTGGCCCGGATGAGCCTGGTACTCACAGGCATTCTGGTCATCGCACTGGGGGTGACGCTGGACCAGTTGCAGCGCTCGCCGTGGGTGACGCGGCAGGGACAGAGGGCGGACCAGCCGGTTCCGTTCAGCCACAAGCATCACGTACAGGGTCTGGGCCTGCAGTGCCAGTACTGCCACACGTCGGTCGAGAAATCGAGCTACGCGGGCATCCCACCCACCAAGACGTGCATGAACTGCCACGCACAGATCTGGACGAATGCCGCCCTTCTCGAGCCGGTGCGGCACAGCTGGGCAACCGGCGAGTCGATTCCGTGGATCAAGGTGCATGATCTGCCCGACTTCGTCTACTTCAACCATTCCGTGCATGTGAACAAGGGCATCGGTTGCGCCTCCTGTCATGGACGCGTCGATCTCATGCCTTTGATGTATGCGCAGAACACCCTTCAGATGGAGTGGTGCCTGAACTGCCATCGCAACCCGGGCAAGAATCTGCGCCCGACCAGCGAGATCTACAACATGGCATGGAAGGCCCCCAGCGAGGATCATCCGGTCTGGTGCTCGGTCACCGATGCCAAGGTTGGCGTGCCCACGGCGCAGAGCGTCCGTTGCGTGACGCAGGACCCGACGGGCAGCGGACCGGCGGAAGCGGCTCTGGATATGCCGCCGGCTCCGGGCTCCAGCGCAGCACCGGCAGGTGGCACCGTCATCCCGGCCTCGCTCACCTACACCCGGTTCACGAGCCAGAAGGCTCTTGGCGATTTTCTGATTGACCAGTACCACATTCGTCCCCCGCAGCAGTTGTCGAGCTGCGAGACTTGCCACCGGTAACGATCCGAGCAGGAAACAGGACGATATGACCCCGAAGACGGAAGCAGGGACAGGCGCGATGGAAACAGGGAAAGAACAAGGGCTGACACTGGCCGAGGTTCGGCGCAATTTGCAGGGCGTGAAGGGCAAAAAGTACTGGCGCTCGATTGATGAACTGGCGGCAACGCCGGAGTTTGAAGCCGCCGTGCTCAAGGAGTTCCCGGATGCGGCACAGGAGTGGGTCGATCCGGTCTCGCGGCGCGGCTTCCTCAAGCTGATGGGTGCCTCGATGGCCATGGCCGGCCTGGCTGGCTGCACCAAGCAGCCGGACGAGCCCATCTACCCCTACGTCAAGGCTCCCGAGGATCTGATCCTGGGCAAGCCGATGTACTTTGCCACGGCCTACCCGTTTGCCATGGGCAGCGTGCCGCTGCTGGTCAAGTCGGATGCCTTCCGTCCCATCAAGGTCGATGGCAACCCGGACCACCCCTACAACCGCGGCACCTCGGACCCGTTCACCCAGGGCACCCTGCTGGACATGTACGATCCGGACCGATCGCAGGAGACGACCTACCGCGGCGACAACCGCGAATGGACCGACTTCCTGATGCAGTGGCGCGAGAAGCTGATTGCATCCAAGGGCAACGGCGGCCAGGGCATTGCCATTCTCAGCTCCACCGTCACCTCGCCCACACTGGCCCGCCAGTGGAAGGAGGCGCAGGCGCTCTATCCCAAGGCCCGCTTCGTGCAGTATGACCCGGTGAACCGCGATGCCGTGCGCACCGTGCTGGGCGGCAAGGATGTGCAGTACTCGCTGACCGGGGCTGACGTCATTCTTTCGCTCGATGCCGACTTCCTGTCCGGCTCCAGCTACCCGGGCTTCCATCGCCTCACGCGGGAGTACAGCGAGCGGCGCAAGCTGGCCAACGGTGCCGAAGGCGCCACGATGAACCGGCTCTATACGGTCGAGTCCACGACCACGACCACCGGACTGAAGGCCGAGCATCGGCTGGCGCTGAAGCCCAGCGAGGTGCCTGCCTTCACGGCAGCCCTTGCCGCGGCTCTGGGCGTCTCCACGCCGGTTCCGTCCTATGCCTGGACCGACGAGCAGACCAAATATCTGAAGGCCGTGGCCGCCGATCTGAAGGCCAATGCTGGCAAGTGCGTCGTACTGGCCGGTGAGCAGCAGCATCCTTCGGTGCTGTCGCTGGCCCTGCGCATCAATGAGGCCCTGGGCAACTACGGCAAGACGGTCAGCTTCACCGATGCCGTCAACCCCATGCCCACCGTGCAGCTGGCCGAGCTTCAGTCGCTGGTCAACGACCTCTGGTCCGGCAAGGTGGACTGGCTGCTGATCCTGGGCGCCAATCCGATCTATGATGCTCCGGCCGACCTCAATTTCAAGGATGCGATGAGCCGCGCCAAGGTCACCGTGCATCTGGGCAAGCATGCCGATGAGACCGGCAGCATGACCGACTGGCAGATTCCCGCCTCGCATTATCTGGAAAGCTGGAGCGATGCGCGCAGCTACGATGGCATGGCCAGCGTGGTGCAGCCGCTGATCGATCCGCTCTACAAATCGCACTCCGCGCATGAGATTGTGCAGGCCATGCTGGACGAGCCGACCAAGTCCGCCTACGAGGCGGTGCGTGAGACCTGGCAGCCGGTGCTGGCGAAATCCGGCGACTTTGAAGCCAACTGGCGCAAGGCCCTGCATGCCGGCTGGGTGGAAGGCTCGGCACTGCCGGTGTCCGCAACCGCCACGGTGGCTACGATCAACGCCCCGGCCCCGGCAGGCAAGGATGCGATTGAGGTGCAGTTCCGCCCCGATCCGACCATCTATGACGGCCGCTTTGCCAACGTGGGCTGGCTGCAGGAGCTGCCCAAGCCGGTCTCCAGCCTGAGCTGGGACAATGCCGCACTGATGAACGAGGCGCTGATGCTGCGCTCCGGTCTGGCGGAAGAGGATATTGTCGAGATCACCGTCAACGGACGCACGGTCAAGGCGCCGGTACTGGTGCTGCCCGGCCAGCCGGAGAACACCATCACCGCCTATCTCGGCTATGGTCGCGAGTCGGCCGGTCGCGTCGGCTCCGGTGCCGGCTACAACGCCGGTCTGCTGCGCACGGCAGCAACGATGAGCGTGGCCAGCGGCGCCAGCCTGAAGAAGGCCGATGGACGCTGGGGCTTTGCCGTCACCAAGAGCCACTATCAGGATCACCGCTCGAAGTTCTTCGGCGGCGAGGGCAACGGCAACAACTCGCTTGAGGCCGATGAGGCGCTGACCCGCGGCATCATCCGCGAGGCCACCCTGAGCGAGTACAAGGCCAACCCTGGCTTTGCCAACGAGGGCGAAACGCATCCGAAGATCGAGCGCGAAGTCACGCTGTTCCCCAACTGGGATTACTCGACCGGCAATGCCTGGGGCATGTCGATCGATCTGAACAGCTGCACCGGCTGCAATGCCTGCATTGTGAGCTGCTACGCGGAGAACAACATCGCCGTCGTGGGCAAGCAGGAGGTACGCATCGGCCGCAACATGCAGTGGCTGCGCATCGATGCCTACTTCCAGGGCGACCTGGCCGCGCCGCGGGCACACTTCCAGCCCATGGCCTGCCAGCACTGCGAGAATGCCCCCTGCGAACAGGTCTGCCCGGTGGGCGCCACGGTACACACGCCCGAGGGGCTGAACACCATGGTCTACAACCGCTGCGTGGGCACCCGCTACTGCTCCAACAACTGCCCCTACAAGGTGCGTCGCTTCAACTTCCTGCTCTTCAGCGATTACGAGACCGAGAGCCTAAAGCTGATGCGCAACCCGGATGTGACCGTGCGTTCGCGCGGCGTCATGGAAAAGTGCAGCTACTGCGTGCAGCGCATCCAGGAGGCGAAGATCACCGCCGACAAGGAAAACCGCCCTGTACGCGATGGCGAGATCGTGACCGCCTGCGAGCAGGCCTGCCCGGCTTCGGCGATCACCTTCGGCAACCTGAACGACAAGAACAGCCGTGTGCGCAAGCTGCATGACAACGAGCGCAGCTACGGCGTGCTGGCCGATCAGAACACCCGTCCGCGCACGCTCTATCTGGCAGCGGTCACCAATCCCAACCCGGCCCTGATGCCGGCAATCGAGGAACACGCTCCGACGGCAGGATAAGGTTTGGCAGGATGAGCCGGGGCAGTTGCGGCCGCAGGTCGCAGGCCCGCCCCGGTTGAACAGGGAACGGAGTGAATTTCGGAGAAGGTCTGACAGACGATGGCGACAAAGGATTTCATAACGGACGATCCGAGGCTTGACCCGGTAACCGGGGAACTGCGGGTCATTGCACCGGGGCAGAGCTTCCGCTCGGTGACGGCAAAGATTGCCGACATCGTGCTCACGCCTCATACTTCGCTGGGCTGGCTGATGCTGCTGGCGGTCTCCGGTGCCGTGGCCACAATGCTGCTGGTGGCTGTCACCTGGCTGTTCCTGAAGGGTGTCGGCATCTGGGCGATCACGCAGCCGGTGGCCTGGGGCTTTGCCATCGTCAACTTCGTCTGGTGGATCGGCATCGGCCATGCCGGCACGCTGATCTCGGCGATTCTGCTGCTCTTCAAGCAGACCTGGCGCAACTCGATCAACCGCTTTGCCGAGGCGATGACGATCTTTGCCGTGGTCTGCGCGGGACTGTTCCCGCTGATCCACGTCGGTCGTCCGTGGCTGGCCTACTGGCTGTTCCCCTATCCCAACACGATGAACGTCTGGCCGCAGTTCCGTTCGCCGCTGTTGTGGGACGTCTTCGCCGTATCCACCTACGCAACCATCTCGGTGGTCTTCTGGTACATCGGACTGGTGCCGGACTTTGGCACCATGCGTGACCGCTCCACCTCGAAGTTCGGCCAGTACATCTACGGCATGCTTTCGCTGGGCTGGCGCGGCAACGTGAAGCACTGGATGCGCTATGAGACGGCCTCGCTGCTGCTGGCCGGCCTGGCCACACCGCTGGTGCTCAGCGTGCACACGGTCATCAGCTTCGACTTCGCCGTGGCCATCCTGCCGGGCTGGCACACGACGATCTTCCCGCCCTACTTCGTAGCCGGCGCCGTCTACTCCGGCTTCGCCATGGTGCTCTCGCTGGCCATTCCGCTGCGCAAGGTCTACGGGCTGGAAGGGCTGGTCACCGACCGCCACATCGACAACATGGGCAAGGTGATGCTGGCCACCGGCGGCATCGTGGCCTACGGCTACGGCATGGAGGTCTTCATGGCGTGGTACTCGGCCTCGCACTGGGAGTTCTTCATGATGTGGAACCGCATGTTCGGTCCCATCGGCTGGAGCTACTGGGTGCTGATCACCTGCAACATTGCCATTCCGCTGACCACGCTCTGGGTGCGCAAGTGGCGTACCAACCTGACCTTCATGTTTGTGATGAGCCTGATCG
>JAJZGG010000077.1 GCA_021804965.1 Acidobacteriota bacterium | reverse complement strand
GGCATTGATTGTCATCAGAGTGCGAACGGCGTTTTGCCGCTCCGGCAAAGGGATGTTTTCCACCACGCGTCCGGAAGATCTGGCCGCAGCAGCCGGGCATGGGGCGCTGGAGCGGGTTCCTGCGCTGGAGCCGTCCATGCTGGAGGACGTGATCTTTGGCTGCGCCCTGCCGGAAGGCGAACAGGGCTGGAACATCGCGCGCTACATCGTGCTCCGTTCCCAGCTTCCGGTGGAGATTCCGGCGGTGACGGTGAACCGGCTCTGCGCCTCGGGGCTGGAAGCGATTGCGCAGGCGGCCATGCGGGTGCAGACCGGCGCAGCCCAGGCGGTGCTAGCCGGTGGCGTGGAGTCGATGAGCCTGATCCCGATGAGTGGCAACAAGCCCAGCCCCAACCCGTGGCTGGCGGAGCACTACCCGGCCTCGCTGCTGAGCATGGGACTGACGGCCGAGCGCGTGGCCACCCGCTATCAGGTGAGCCGTGAGGATCAGGATGCCTTTGCGCTGGAGAGCCATCGGCGGGCGCTGGCTGCGCAGGCGGAGAATCGCTTTGCCGATGAGATCATCCCGGTCAACGTTGTCCGCAATACTCTCTCCGGCAAGGCAGGCCAGACGGCGAGCCAGCAGACCACGCTGACCGTGGATGAAGGTCCGCGCGCCGACACCTCGCTGGAGGCGCTGGCAAAGCTGAAGCCCGCCTTCAAGGCCAATGGCAGCGTGACGGCAGGCAATAGCTCGCAGACCTCCGATGGGGCCGCAGCAACCATCGTGATGAGTGCTGTGCGTGCGCGGGATCTGGGACTGAAGCCGCTGGCGCGCTTTGTTGGCTATGCCACGGCTGGCTGCCTGCCGGAAGAGATGGGCGCAGGGCCCATCTTTGCCATTCCCAGGGTGCTGCGACAGTGTGGCATGCAACTGGAGCAGATCGACCGCGTGGAGCTGAATGAGGCGTTTGCCGCGCAGTCGCTGGCGGTGATGCGCGAGCTGGGGCTTAATCCGGAGCGGGTGAATGTGAATGGCGGAGCAATTGCACTGGGGCATCCGCTGGGCTGCACCGGATCGAAGCTGACGGCCACGCTGCTGAGCGAACTGCGCCGCAGCGGCAGCCGCTACGGCATGGTGACCATGTGCGTGGGCGGCGGCATGGGTGCGGCGGCTATCTTTGAGAATCTTGCGTAGCTGCAGCAGTCTTTGAGGCAGCGGTCGAGGATGCAGCAGCATCCCGCGCAGCCAACTGGGCCTGCGGATTCCAGCCGTCCGTTCCGGCGAGGAAATGTATGGGCTCAAATTGTGCGGCCTCCGCTGCGGTCAACTGGTGCGCATGCGGATCGCGCGTGCGAGCGGAGGCTCCCGGACCGGTGGAATCGTATTCGGCAAAGTAGGCTGTATCGAGTGAATGCGTCTTGCCCGGTGCCCACTCATGCCAGCCGGCAGGATCAATCTGCGGTCCCATCCACGTATGCAAATACACCACAGTTGCGTACGGACGCCAGGGACGGCCCAGATAGACGTCTCCTGCTTGGTTGTCGGCGGTGAGCCGGCAGGCGTTCAGCACATAGCCGGAGTCTTCCTGCGGGTAATGCTTCGATTGTGCAGTGATGAATCCACCCTTGTGCGGCGTGCTGTGAATTTCGCAGTGATCGAAGACCGTCTTTCCATCCCCGAAAATAAAATCGACATTGCCCTCGATGTAGCACCGGGAAAAATACTGTCGCGCCGGGGAGCAACTGGCACCGTCCGGATTGCAGTTGCGGCTGCCGGCATAGAGCGTGTCCTGATTGCCCAGCACGCGCACATGCTGAAAGATGGCTCGATCTCCCTTGACCAGCAGCGCGACGGCCTGGGAGCCCTGTGCCTGCTGCGTGTGGGTTCGGTTGAAGTCGTTGGCAAAGGTGATGTCTTCGGCCAGAAAATTATCTGCCAGAATATTGACCGTGGCCGAGTGGGTTGTGCCGCCGTTGGCCCCGGCACTGTGATCCATCACGATCACGGTGGCTGCCGGATCGCCGCTGCCGCGCAGGGTAATATTCGGCTTCAGCACGGTGACCACTTCGCGGTAGGTTCCCGGTGCCACCTGCACGACGGCGCCATCTGCCGGAGCGGCATCGAGCGCCTGCTGGATGGAGGAAAAATCCCCGCTTCCGTCCGCGGCCACATAGAGCGTGTGGTCGGCAGCGGGCTGCGTACCGGCCAGTTCCGGAGCGGCAGGACGCGCAGGCAGCGGCGGAAAGCGTCCGCTGCAATCGAGCGCATGCGCGGGTTTTGCACCGTCCATCGGGGAGATGGAAATATCCTCGCCGGAGAGGGTGAGATTGCCGATGCGCGGCCCGAGCACGATGTGCGCATGACGAGCCTCGATACGGCTGTGCTGCGGATCGAGCAGATTTACGTTGTCCAGAGCCAGCTCCAACGGATGCTGCGCATCGAGGCCATCGAAGGTGTATCGTCCACTGCCTTCGATGCTCACGTCCGTAAGCCGGATATCGTGATACCGCGGAAGAAGATTGCCGGTGCGCGTGGTGTACATGGGGCTGAAGACCAGCGGATGCACCACGCTGCGCATGCACACATTCTGATAGCGGATGTCGTTCACCTCGCCGCCACGGCTGCTGTCTGACTTGATGCGAATGCCGTTATCGGCTCCATCGATGGTGAGGTTGCGCACCAGCATGTGACGCACACCGCCGTTGGTTTCACTGCCGATCGACATGCCATGGCCGGTGAAGAAGTGATTGTCCAGAATTGAGATGTGCTCCATCGGCCCGCTGCCGTTTGCCTTGACGGCAACATCATCGTCACCGGCATGAATCCAGCAGTGCGCAATGGTGACGTTCTGCGAGGAGATGGGATCGATGCCATCGGTGTTGCGCGCGGTCTTTGGCGTGAGGATGGTGACACCCCAGGCCGTGAATCCGTTGGTGTTGTTCACGGCGACGTGAAAGCCCGGCGAGTTGCGCAGCGTGATGCCGTAGAGCGTGAAGTTGTCGGCATGGCGAAGGATCATCATCCAGGGCACGCTCTGGTTCAGGTCGCGCAGCTTGGCTTCATGCGCCAGATCCCACCAGGTCTGCTGCTGACCGAGCACCGTGGCCCCGCCGCGGCCATCGATGGCGCCCTCGCCAACCACTCCGCTGTTGACGGCGTGGTCGGCGAGAATCAGCGGCTGGCATCCATGCCCTTTCTGATTCACGACGCCGCAGCTGCCCGGCGACAGATCATAAACGCGCGGGTCACGCGAACCGGCAAGCAGCGTGTGCGCGTCAATGCGCAACAGAACCCCGGAGCGCAGATGCAGCGGGCCGCTGAGGAAGACCTGCCGATTGCCGTCGGCCTGCAACTCCACGGCATGGCCGGGAGCGCATTGATCAATGGCCTGCTGTATGCGCGCCGTATCCAACTTCCGCTCATCGGATGCGGACAGTCGCCCGCCCGGTGCCTGGAGAAGCGCGTGCAGCACGACGCAGCTCGGAGGCAGATGCGGCTCGGTGACGGTGCGCGTGTCCTGCGCGCTGGCCACCAGCGACAGGGCCAGGCATGTCCATCCCAGGAGCAGTCCTCGTGCAAGCGTTGCGTTCCGTTTTCGCATGGGGCTGCCTCCAGCGCCTGAGCTGCATGGGGAGTGTCTACGGCAATGGCGCCGGTAGTGGACAGACCTCATGTGCACCCCCTGTATATCTGTCCATGACGGCATGCGTCAAGACGCTGCCTGCTCTTTTATCATTTGGTGGCGGATATACTGGACAAAACGAATCTCATGCATGCGCGGGGATGTTTGCATCGGGGAATTCTTCCGCATAGGCATGGATTGCGGAAGGGAAAATAATCTTTCGAGTGGTTGGACCACTGAGCGCATATCCGCGTATGATGATTGCGCAGTTCCAATCGCCATTTGCATGAGGTTTCTTTTGTGAAGCGAACTCTTGTCTACTCCCGGCATGCCCGCGTCATGCTTGCTCTGTGCGCAGCATCGATGCTGATAGCACTCCCGGCAATCGCTGCCCCCACCTGTGATCCGCATGCGTATGGCGCACGCGGAGATGGGAAAACCAAGGATACGGCTGCGATTCAAAAAGCGATTGACACCTGCTCGGCGCAGGGTGGTGGAACGGTTCTACTGAGCTCCGGCACCTACCTGAGTGCGCCGATTGTGCTGAAAAGCAATGTGACGCTGCACTTGGACAAGGGCGCTACTTTGCTGGGCTCGCCGGACCATGCCGACTATCCGGCGCGCACGGAATTCCGCGCACCCGGCCAGCAGTCGCTGATCAGCGCACACGGAGCAACGCACATTGCCATTACCGGCGAGGGTACGGTGGATGGCAACGGCGCAAGCTGGTGGGCCATGGCGCGGGCCATCAAGGACACGGGGATTCTGGGCTCGGATCACACACGTCCGCGGCTGGTGGTGCTGGAGCACTGCCAGCATGTACTGCTGGAGGGAGTGACGTTTCAGAACTCGCCGATGTGGCAGATTGTTCCGTACTACTCGGACGATGTGGTGATCCGCAATGTGCGCATTCTGGCTCCGCCGCATGCACCGAATACCGATGCGATTGATCCGTTTTCCAGTACGAATGTGCTCATCGATCATGTGTTTGCCGACGTGGGCGATGATGATATCGCGATCAAATCCGGCATGATCAACTCGCCGGGGCCGGATGCTCCCAGCCGCAACATCACCATCCGCAACTGCACCTTTCTGCATGGGCATGGCGTGTCGGTGGGCAGCGAACTGGCAGGCGGCGCGCAGAATATTCTGGTGGAGCATGTGCGCATGGACGGAACAGACAACGGCATTCGCGTGAAGGCCAATCGGGATCGCGGCCACGATGTCTCCAACATTGTCTTCCGCGACATGCAGATCGACAACGTGAAATATGGTCTGATCATCAGCGAGTATTATCCGAAGGTCTTTCCGCAGGCTGGCGAATCGGCCCAGCCGATCGGACGGCTGACACCGCACTTTCACGACATTACGGTGGAGAACGTGACCATTCGCAATGCCAAGATTGCCGGGGCGATTGTGGGTCTGCCCGAGGTTCCGATGCCCGGCATTGTGCTGAACCATGTGTCCATCAGCGCACAGAAGGGCATGGTGATCGGCTACGCGCAGGTGAGCGGAAAGGACTTCCATGTGGTGGCACAGGATGGACAGGCCATTACACAGACTACGGGAGCGAAACTGACTCTGCACTGAGTGGCGGATGCCGGGCAGGAAAAAACGCCGCGCGGCATGCGCGGCGTTTTCTTTGGACTGAGGATGGTGACGGCTACTGATTGACGCCGCTGGCCAGGAATCCGCCATCGACGACCAGCGTTTGCCCGGTGACGAACGAGGCGGCATCGGAGGCCAGATAGACGGCGGCTCCCACCAGTTCCTCGGTGCGGCCAAAGCGGCCCATGGGCGTGCGCAGCAGCAGCTCCTGCCCGCGCGGCGTGCTGTCCAGCAGCGCAGCGTTCAGTTCGGTGCGAAAGACGCCGGGAGCAATCGCATTCACGGTCACGCCATCGCGGGACCACTCGACGGCCAGCGAGCGCGTCAGCGACATGACGGCAGCCTTGCTGGCAGCGTAGGCGGCCACTTCCTTCAAGGCCACAAAGCTGTTCAGCGACGCGATGTTGACGATGCGTCCGCTACGGTTGGCCAGCATATGCGCGCCAAAGACCTGGCAGGCGCGCAGCGTGCCGGTCAGGTTGGTGTTCAGGATGTCTTCCCACTCGGCCTCGGGCTGGGTCAGAGTGGGGGTGCGCTTGATCTTGCCGGCACAGTTGATCAGGATATCCACCTTGCCGAAGGCCTCGACGGTAGCCTGCAGCAGGGACTCGAGCGAGGCACGGTCACAGACGTCAGAGACCTGGCGCAGGGTGCGACGACCGCGGGCCTCGATTGCGGCTGCGGCATCGTCCACCTGCTGGCTGCGTCGCGCCGTTGCGATCACGTCTGCACCGGCGTCGGCCAGTCCCAGGCTCATGGCCAGACCAATGCCGGAGGTTCCTCCTGTGACCACGGCGACCTTGCCGTTGAGGCTCATGCTGTTCATTGACTGCTCCTCTCCTGTGTTCGATCCCAGGCGCCGATGGCGCAGAGATGGGCCAGAATCTGCTCGACAGCCTGCTCGGGAGTGCCTTCGACGCTGACGCGCCAGGCATCCTCGGGCTCTTCCAGCGTGGCCAGTTGGCTGGGCAGCAGATTCGGATTCATGTATTGGTGCTGGCGCGCGTGAATGCGCTCGGCAATCAGAGCTGCCGGCGCGTGCAGCAGCGCAAAGCGCATGGAGCCGGCTGGCAGATCCCGCTGCAACTGCTCCCGCGCCATGGCGCGCAGTGCCGAGCAGGCCAGCACGGCACTGCGGCCTGCCGCCAGATGCTCGGCCATGCGGTCATGGAGCGTTCGCAGCCACGGCAGGCGGTCGGCGTCGGTCAGCGGCGTGCCGGAGGCCATCTTGGCCCGATTCGCGTCAGAGTGATAATCATCGGCATCCTCGAAGATCCATCCGGTACGCGCCGCGATCAGCCGACCGATGGTCGTCTTGCCGATGCCGCTGACTCCCATGAGCACCAGGATCATTGCGCGCGCCCCAGAAAGACCGGCGCAATGTGCCGGTCAAAGAGATTCTGGGTGACGTTCCGCGCGATGATGGCCTCGTTGGCCTCCAGCAGATCCAGGTAGCGGCTGCCCATCTTCGCGGCAATTTTGAAGCCGACGTGCAGCAGTTGCCGAAAGCTGCTGTTGTAGCCGGCAGCGTGCGGAACATGGCGCAGAGCCTCGACGAATTGCGCGGAGCTCCACGCGGCAACCTCGGCGGGAGCCGGAAGCCGATTCGCGTCAATGTCGATGACAGTGGCGTAGGGCGCGCAGAGTTCTTCGCGATGCGCATAGGCTTCGCCGTAGATCTCCTGGGCCAGTGCCAGCGCCGGGCCGCCGGCTTCGGCCAGGCCTATCAGCTCCTCCAGCCAGGTGGTTCCAGCCGTCTTCAGATGAACCCCCGCGTCCAGCCTGCGGATGGTGCGATGGATGGCCCCATAGATGGAGAATTTATCGCTGCCGGAGTGCACGCTGAGCTTGAGCGTTTGCGGCAGGCCGAAGTGCTCCACGGCATAGGCGATTGCGGCCACATCCAGGCCGAACTCCCGCTCGAACTGCGCCACATCGCCAACGTAGTCCACGCCCTTGTTGAAGCGCCCGCTGAACTTCGGAGCAATCGTCTGCACCGGAATGCCTTCGTCGGCGATGGCGGCCAGGATGAGCAACAGTTCCACGGGAGTCTGCGCGGTGTCGGTCTCATCCATGGAAACTTCGGGCAGGAAGTTGTCCCGAGCCGCGGCAATGTGGCGATAGACTGCGCCGGCCTGCTGCACGGCGGCCAGATATTTCTGTGCTGTGCTGCGCAGCGTCTCTTCGGTAATCGAGAATCGCTCGGAAGTACCGATCAGCGCAATCTCGCCGATCAGTCCGGCGTGCCGGGCGACGAATGCCTCCACGGCTTCCGGCGCAGCCGGCTTGCCGATGGCATCGGCAACGTCAATGGTGTAGAAATCGCAGACCGGCAGAAAACGATCCACCGTTT
Source organism: Acidobacteriota bacterium (assembly GCA_021804965.1). Classification (GTDB taxonomy): domain Bacteria; phylum Acidobacteriota; class Terriglobia; order Terriglobales; family Acidobacteriaceae; genus Acidicapsa. Next base: position 5,718 of record JAJZGG010000077.1, on the reverse strand, counting down.
GCAGCGTGATGTGATCGGCATCGCAGAAGTAACTTCCCGCCCATCCCAGCGCCTGCACGGCGGCATCGGCGGCATGGCGCACGGAGTCCGGCTGCGATCCGATGATCAGATGTTCCCGGTTGGACTTGTTCCACACCGGCGTGACCTCGACCCCGGCCTGCAGTGCCTGCACACAGGCCTGCAACTGTGCCTTTGCCTGGTGGGCAAAACGATCCCCGGTGCCAATCGAATATTTTCCGAGCTTGTTCGGCGTCTTCAACTCAATTCCCCTCTCCCAATCTGCTTCGGTGCGCCCAGAGTCCAAGCCCTGGATTGGCAATAAAAAAGATATCTTCCCCTGCGACGCGGTTATGGCCCGCGCTTCTTTGTTCGGGCTGGTAGAGCTCCAGCATCTGCTTCAAATCGGCATAGGCAAAGCCCACGCCTTCGACTTCCGCGCGCGAAAGACCGCCTGGGCACCAGGTGATCCGGAATCGCCCCTCCGAGGAGCCGTGGATCAGGTGTGCGGCCGCGCTCAGGTCAGCGGCCAGTTCCGGATGCTGTGCCACGGCCTGCAGCGTGGCCGGAGTGCCCCGGTAGCCGTACTTGCGAATCAGCGCGTCGATGGATTTGTCTTCGCCAAACTCGCGCACACCCGGCGCCAGGATGATCAGCTCGGCATCATCGGCCAGCGCCATGCGCGTGCGATAGACGGCCTTGTTGCCCAGCCAGGTGCTGTGAAACTCCTCCGGGTCAAGGTAGACGACGGCCTTGCGAATGGGCTCGGCGACCAGCTCGAAGTTCACCTTCAAGCTGAGCTCCGCTGCCAGATGGAAGCACTCGACATCATCGCCGATATAAAGGCCGCGCACGGCCAGCCCGCCGCTGGCTCTGCGGCTGACGACGGTCAACACGTACACGATCGGCATATGACTCAGGAAGAGATCGGAGGCATGATTCAGCACGTTGCGCACAGGATTGACGGCGCGGCCCATGATCCGCTCCATGCCATAGACGGCTCCCAGATAGTGGCTGCGATTGATGCCCTCGCGCCCGCCGGTGCCCACAAGAATGTTCTTGTTGTAGTTGGCCATGCCGATGACCTCATGGGGCACCACCTGGCCGATGGAGAGAATCAGATCGTGGCCGCCGCGCGAGAGCAACTGGTTGACCTGCGCCGGCCACGCATAGTCCACGCGCCCCTCGGACTGCTCCAGCACATACTCACGCGGAACCTCGCCCAGGGTTTCAATGTCCCTGCGCCAGTCATGGGCACGGAACAGCTCCAGCGGCATGTCGCCATACATGTGCTGAATCTGCTGCGCACTCATCGGGGTGTGCGTGCCCAGCGCCGGCATCACGGCATCCACGCCGCGCCCGTAGTACTGCCAGGCAATCCGCGTCAGTTCTCCGGCACGCGAGTGGGCGCGGGTCTGGTCCGGAGGAACGAGAAGCACGCGCTGACGCGAGCCCAGCTTTTCCAGCGCGCCCACCAGCAGCGCCTGCAACTGCTCACTGCCCAGGTCAACCTCAGGACCGCCCTGTGCACAATACACGCTCATGCCAATCTCTCCACTTCGCGTAATCCCGGAGCAAAGATCTGCAGGACGATCCACGCGGCCAGGTAGGCCCCGCCTGCGATGAAAAACAGGCTGGAATAGCTGTGCGTGCGCTCCAGAATGTGTCCTGCATAGTAGGCCAGCAGTGCGCCACCGGCGGCGCCGGCCATGCCGCCAATTCCGGTCATCGAGCCCACGGCGCTGCGGGGAAACATATCCGAGGCCGTCGTGTAGAGATTGGCCGACCAGCCCTGATGCGCCGCAGCTCCCACGCTGAGCAGGGCAATGGCCACCCACTCGGCATGGACGCGGCTCATGGCCAGGACTGGCAGAACGGCGCAGGCACACAGCAGCATGGCAGCCAGTCGCGCATGCGCCGCGCGCAGGCCCAGGCGCTGGAAGGGCTGCGGCAGCCAGCCCCCGCCGATGCTGCCCACCGCGGATGCGTTGTAGACGATGATGAGCGGCAGCCCGAGATGGGAGAGATCAAGGTGGAACTTTGCGCTGAAGTAGGAGGGCAGCCAAAAGAGATAGAACCACCAGATGGGGTCGGTCAGGAATTTGGCCAGCGAATAGCCCCACGTTTGGCGATAGCCCAGCAGCCGCGTCCACGGTGCCGATGGGCCCATCTGCGCTGCGGCCTCCCGGTAGATATGCCGCAGCTCCTCACCGGTCAGCGTGGGATGATCGGAGGGCTTGCGATAGTTGCGATACCACCAGAGAATCCACAGCGCGCTGAAGCAGCCGGTGACGAGAAAGGCAGCGTGCCATCCATAGTGGATGGTGACCCAGGGAACGATGAGCGGCGCCAGAACGGCACCGAGATTGGCGCCGGAGTTGAAGATGCCGGTGGCAAGCGAACGCTCATGCTGCGGAAACCACTCGGCGACGGTCTTGATGGCGGCAGGAAAATTGCCCGACTCGCCCAGCCCCAGCGAGAAACGCGCAACCGCAAACTCCATGACGGTGTTGGCCAGCGCATGGCCCATGGCAGACAGGCTCCAGAGCGCCATGATGGCCATGTAACCCACTCGGGTGCCGACGCGATCCACAAAGCGGCCGGCAGCCAGCAGGCCAATCGCATAGGCCAGCTGAAAGGCATCCACGATATAGCCGTAGCCGATCTCGGTCAGGCCAATGCTGTGCTCGAGCGTCGGCTTCAGAATCGAGATCACCTGACGATCCATGTAGTTGATGGATGTGGCAGCAAAGAGCATGGCGCAAATGGTCCAGCGCACACGTCCCATGCGCGGGGGCGTGAGAGCCTCAGCCTGCGGATACTGCTCTTCGTCCATGCCGTTGCCACCCCTCAAAGCCGATAAGCCTGCCTGACCAGACCACAGGTTAACTCCCGGGCGAGATCAAATGCCTCGTCCATATCCAGCCGATGCTCGGCGACCAGACGCGCCAGGAAGCTGCAATCCATCCGGCGCGCCACGTCATGCCTGGCCGGGATGGACAGGAACGCGCGCGTGTCATCGTTGAACCCAACCGTATTGTAGAATCCCGCGGTCTCCGTAACCTGCTCGCGGAAGCGCAACATTCCCTCCGGACTATCGTGAAACCACCACGGCGGACCCAGGCGCAGGCAGGGATAATGCCCCGCCAACGGAGCAAGCTCACGACTGTAGGCCGACTCATCCAAGGTGAACAGAATAATCGTGAGCCCGGGCTCATTGCCGACCCGGTCCAGCAGGGGGCGCAAGGCATCCACGTAGTTGGTTGGATGCGGAATATCGGCACCGGTGTCCCGCCCAAAGCGCGCATACACCTGACGATTGTGATTCCTCACACTGCCGGGATGGATCTGCATGACCAGCCCATCCTCCAGACTCATCCTCGCCATCTCGGTCAGCATCTGCGCACGGAAGAGCTCCTGCTGCGCCGCGTCGGCACTGCCGCGGAGAATCTCTGCATAGAGCGCTGCCGCCTGACTCTCGTCGAGATCCGCCGTCTGCGCCGTGGGATGCCCGTGATCGGTGGCTGTGCAGCCCAGGGCACGGAAGCGCTCACGCGCCTGTCGCAGAGCGGCCAGATATCCACGCCACTGCTGCGTGTCCTCCCCGGTCTGCTCGCCGAGTGCGTGAATCCTCGCCGCAAAACCATCGAACTCGGGATCAACGACCGGATCCGGGCGAAAGGTGGGCAGAATGCGTCCGGACCAGCCGGAGGCACGAATGGCGGCATGATCGGCCAGTGAATCCAGGGGAGAATCCGTTGTGGCCAGCACTTCGATGCCAAAGCGCTCGAAGAGGGCACGCGGACGGAAGGCGTCGGTTTGCAGCAGCTCGGCGATCCGATCATAGTAACGATCAGCATTGCGCTCGCTCAGCCGCTCTTCCAGCCCAAACAGCTCCTGAAAGGCATAGTCGAGCCACATCCGCGTGGGCGTGCCGCGAAACAGATGGTAATGCTGCGCAAACAGCCGCCAGACCGCTCGCGGGTTCTTCATCTCCGGCTGGCCAATCTCCAGCGCGTCCATCGAAACACCCTGGCTGTACAGCATGCGATAGACGTAATGATCGGGCTGCACAAAGAGCATGGCAGGATTCGGAAAATGCTCGTTGCGGGCAAACCATCCCGCCTGCGTATGACCGTGCGGACTCACAATCGGCAGCGTTCGAACCGATGCATACAGGGCACGCGCAATCCCGCGCACAGCTGTGTCAGCGGGAAACAGGCGATCCTCATGAAGCAGCATGACTATGGCTTCCTTTCCAGGAATCGACACTCTGCGGAAAAATACACGAGTGGTCTGACCATTCATGAGGTCAGACCACAAGTATACACATCGACGAGGGAATTTGTCTTCTCCGGAAAAAGAATTTCAGGCTTACGAAAGAGGCTGTGAATGCTACACTTTCTCTGTTCCGAAACCTTGGCTTCAAGCCGCCTGGAAAGAATTCGAACCAATGCCTCAGAATCCAACCATTACACCGGAATCGCACCGCACCATGCAAGTGGTCAACCATGTTCGATCCCTGATCGAAAAAGGAACCCTGCAGCCCGGCGATAAACTTCCACCGGAACGCGAGCTGGCACAGACACTCAACGTGAGCCGGGCCAGCCTGCGCACGGGCATCGGTTATCTGGCAGCCATGGGGGTCATGAAGATTCGCCATGGCGTTGGCACCTTTGTCGCCGATGGGCCGCCAGACCTGGGTAAGGCTTCACTGAGCTTCATGGGAGCGCTGCACGGCTTCCAATCCTGGCAGATGTTTGAGGCGCGCATCATCCTGGAATCGAATCTCGCAGCACTGGCCGCTGAGCGCGGCAAAGATGAGCACCACGCAGCGCTCGCCGAGGAAGTGGCGGAGATGTTTGCCGCCGTGGATGCGCCAGTGGAATACCTGATTCACGATGTCATGTTCCACCGCATCATCGCACAGGCATCCGGCAATCCCATCCTGGCCGCCATCATGGAAACCGTGACCTCAACCATGTACGACAAGCGACGCAAGACCGTGGAACGCGCCATCGACCTGCGGGAATCTGCGGCCATGCATCGCGAGATCTATCGGGCAGTACGCGGACGCCGCCCCGACGAGGCACGCACTTTGATGGAACAGCATCTCCGCATGGCCCAGGCATCCCAGGGCATGGAGCGCCCCGTGGATCGGCGCAGCGCAGGCCGCGAGAACACACGCGAAGCGGGAAGAGATTCCTCCGCAGGCTAGGGCCTGTTAACACTTCTGGGGTGGATGGCGTTGCGCGGGAAAATCCGACCAGACGAGGCGGAGTCCGAAGGCTGTGGCGGCCCCACAACCGAGGACGACAACGAAGGTATGGCCGGATTTTCCCCGCAACCCGAAGGGACGGGGGCCATTTTCCCCATCTCTGCGTCGCTCGTCGCCCCATAGCCTGGAAATGGACTACGCCCGGTATCTGTCACTCCTCGCTGCTTGATCTGGGCAAAATGGCCTCCCGTCGCCGCCATCCCAGAAGTGTTAACAGGCCCTAGATGGATGGCTGGTTCACGCGCTGCAGGGAGTGGACAGGAAAGGCGACAGGAATGCAAAACAGAAAAGGCCAGTCACGAGGACTGGCCTTTTCTTTAAGGATAATGCCGGCGATCACCTAATCTCCCACACAGTTACCCGTGCAGTACCATCGGCCCAACGAGGCTTAACTTCCGTGTTCGAGATGGGAACGGGTGATCCCTCGCGGTATGGTCACCGGC
>JAJZGG010000076.1 GCA_021804965.1 Acidobacteriota bacterium | reverse complement strand
CGAACTCCGCGCCCAGGGCTACAACATGACCCTCGGCGGCGGCGTCAACCTGACCCGCGAGCCGCGCAACGGGCGCACCTTCGAGTACCAGGGCGAGGACCCGATCCTGGCCGGAACCCTCGTCGGCAACCGCATCCGCTGCGAACAGGCACAGCACGTCATCGGCGACATCAAGCACTACGCCGTCAACGATCAGGAAAACGGCCGCAACGAGGTCGATGCCATCATCAGCAAGCGCGCCATGCAGGAGTCCGACCTGCTGGCCTTCCACATCGGCATCGAAATCGGCAATCCCCAGGCCGTGATGTGCAGCTATAACGGCATCAACGGCGACTTTGCCTGCGAGAACAAATACACCCTCACCGACGTTCTCCGCGACCAGTGGGGATTCAAGGGATTCGTCCTCTCCGACTGGGGTGGCACCCACTCCACGGAGAAGGCCTCGGCTGCCGGTCTCGACAACGAGGAGCCCGGTGAGGTCTTCTACGGCGACGCCTTCAAGCAGGCCGTGCAGAGCGGCAAAATCTCCATGGCCCAGCTCGACGAGCATGTCCATCGCATCCTCCGCGCCGAGTTTGCCGCCGGTCTGGTTGACCATCCCATCCACAAGAGCGTCGTCGATGTCTTCGGCGATCTCGCCATCGCCCGCCACATCGAGGAGCAGAGCATCGTCCTGCTGCGCAACCAGCATCAGCAGCTCCCGCTCAGCGCCTCCAGCCTGCACTCCATCGCCGTCATCGGTGACCACGCCGACTTCGGCATGCTCTCCGGCGGCGGCTCGGCGCAGGTCGATCCTCCCGGACAGCACCCGGCCCACTGGGGACAGCACGTCTGGTTCCCCACCTCGCCGCTGAAGTCCATTCAGGCCATGGCTCCGCAGGCCAGCGTCAGCTTCAACTCCGGCTCCGATCCGGCCGCCGCTGCCTCGCTGGCCGCCAACGCCGACGTGGCCATCGTCTTCGTCAACCAGTGGACCAGCGAAGGCATGGACCTGCCCGACCTCACCCTGCCCAACCATCAGGATGATCTGGTCGCCGCCGTTGCCAAGGCCAATCCCCACACCGTCGTCGTGCTGGAAAACGGCACCGCCGTCACCATGCCCTGGGTCGATCAGGTCTCGGCCATCGTTGAAGCCTGGTATCCCGGCTCCGACGGCGCCACCGCTCTGGCTCGCGTTCTCTTCGGCGCCGTCAACCCCTCGGCCAAGCTGCCCATGACCTTCCCGCTCAGCGTCGCCGACCTGCCCCACCCCAAGCTGATCCTGCCGCCGCCTCACTCCGAGTCCGCCGCGCCGGTCCAGCGCAAGGTGCTCACCAGCCCCACCTTCAGCGTCCACTACGACGAGGGACTCAAGGTCGGCTACAAGTGGTATGACGCCGAGAAGAAGCCTGTGCTCTTCCCCTTCGGCTTCGGTCTCTCCTACACCACCTATAGCTACTCCGGCCTGAAGGTCACCCCGGGCGACAAGCCCACCGTCACCTTCACCGTCACCAACACCGGCAGCCGCGCCGGCGTCGAGATCGCACAGGTCTACGCTGCGCTGCCGGCCAGCGCCAATGAGCCGCCCAAGCGCCTCGTCGGCTGGAGCCGCGTTGCCCTCAACCCCGGCGAAAGCAAACAGGTCACCCTCTCCATCGATCCCATGTACCTGTCCATCTTCGACGAGGCAGCCAACCACTTCCGGCTCGTCGCCGGCAGTTACACCTTCCTGGCCGGTGGCTCCTCGCAGTCGCTGCCACTCCACCAGTCCGTGCAGCTCCAGTAGCCGCATCCGGACCCACACGGCGCACATCCCCCAGCGGATGTGCGCCGTTTTTGCGTTGCCGCTTGCGCATGCAGGCTCAGGTACAATCAATACGGGTACGGCCCGCAGTTCTGCCGCATTTTCGGCACTCCGGTTTCCACCATCCCCGACCTCGGCCCGCTTCGGGCCCTCAAGCAAGGAGTTTTCCCTTATGGCGATTCCCGCCACTCAGATGCGCCCCGGCATGATCATCAAGCACAACGATCAGCTCCACCTGGTCTTTGCCGTCGAGCACCGCACCCCCGGCAACCTGCGCGCCTTCATCCAGGCCAAGCTGCGCAACCTCCGCTCCGGAGCCATGTTTGAGCACCGCTTCCGCTCCGGCGACGCCATCGAGCGCGTCATCGTCGATGAGGTCTCCATGGAGTTCCTCTACAACGACGGCGACGACTACTACTTCATGAATCCGGAGAACTACGAGCAGACCGTCCTGAAGCAGAGCACCCTCGGCGACTCGGTCGAATACCTCACGCCCAATCTCCAGATCAAGGTCAGCTACTTTGACGGCGTCGCCGTCGGCATCGACCTGCCCCAGACCGTCGAGCTCACCGTCGTGGAAACCGAGCCGGGCATCAAGTCCGCAACCGCCTCCAGCGTGACCAAACCGGCCCGCACAGAGACCGGCCTCGTCGTCCAGGTCCCACCCTTCATCAACGAAGGCGAAAAGATCCGCGTCGACACCAGCGAAGGCACCTACCTCAGCCGCGCCTGAGCTACGCGCCACCGAACCGCACCCGCAAGTCGCGATAAACCCAGACCCGAAACACCATACCCGAACCCCCGGCCCGTCCCTGCCCACGCAGGCGCGGGCCTTTGCTTTTCAGCCACCATCCCGGCACCATCCCGCAGCCCGTCTCGCCCAAATCCACGCCGGGGCCTAAAATAAGCAGGGGAGAGTCTTTCCAATGGTCCGTCACTACCTCATCCTTGGCCGCGTCCAGGGCGTCGGCTTCCGCTGGTTCGTCCACCGCGAAGCCAGCGAACTTGCCCTCCGCGGCTGGGTCCGCAACACCGACGACGGTGCCGTCGAAGTCGTTGCCGCTGGCCCCGAAGAGGATCTCGCCGATCTCCGCCGCTCCCTTGACCGTGGTCCACGCGGCTGCCGCGTCGATCAGGTCATCGAACATCCGCTGGCCGCAGATGAAGCCGCCTCGCTCGAGCCCTTTCGCATTGAAGGTGCCTGGTAAACGAGATTAGTAACCGAGTCTGGTAAACGAGACCGGTAATCCCAACCCACCCATCCCAACCGGAGCCCATCCATCCATGAGCGATACCATGACCCAGAACACCCTGCAGCCCGACGCACTCAAGCCCGACGCACTCAAGGCACTCGTCCGCACCGTGCCCGACTACCCCAAGCCCGGCATTCTCTTCTACGACATCACCACCCTGCTCAAGCACCCCACCGGCTTCGCCACGCTCATTGACGCCATGGCCGCGCACTGGCTCCAGCAGAAGATCGATCTCGTTCTTGGCATCGAGGCCCGCGGCTTCATCTTTGGCCCTGCGTTGGCCTATCGCCTCAACGCCGGCTTTGTGCCCGTGCGCAAGCCGCGCAAACTTCCCGCTCCGGTCGCCCGCGTCAGCTATGACCTCGAATACGGCTCCGACACGCTGGAAATGCACCTGGACGCCATCCAGCCCGGACAGCGCGTCCTGCTCGTCGATGACCTGCTGGCCACCGGCGGCACCATGGAGGCCACCCTCAAGCTCGTCAGCCGCCTGGGTGGCGAACCCGTCGGACTGGGCTTCGCCGTCGAACTCGACTTCCTGCGCGGACGCGAACGCTTCTCCGGCCTGGACATCTTCAGCCTGCTGCACTACAGCGAATAGCTGCTGCAGAATGGGCCACAGGCAGGCGCTACACGCCTGCAGCAGAATTGGACGAGCAGGCTACTTAGCCTGCTCGGTCACCACCAGCCGCTCGTCCGTTTTCAGGTAGCCCTTGCGCCGGAACCAGTCCTCCATCGCAGCCTGCAGCCGCTCCAGCGGAACCAGGTTACCCACCTCCAGCAATCCGTCGCTCACCGGCAGGGTGTCGTCAAAGATCGCATCGTTGGTGAAGTTGCGCATGGCAAAGTTGTCCATCCAGTGAATCGGACACGGCATCAGGCCGCCATCGGTCAAACGTCGCTGGACAGTGATCTTGCGCGCAAACATATCCCCAGTCTACGCCATTCGCAGCGCCCCAAATCCCCACCGGAAAGCGCAACCGGCACACACTGCGACCGCATCAAAACCCGCTCCGCGATGCCCCACGCGACCCAAGGGAGCGCCACAAACAGTGCGCAAGCCACCACTGGCGCGGCGCGAGCCGCGCTGCTGCTGCAAGCCATGCCATGCAATGCCACGAAGGGAATCTGCTGTTACTCCACGTCCACCGCATACGCAAGCCCGCGACCAACGGGAGCACCACAAACACTGCGCAAGCCACCACTGGCGCGGCGTGAGCCGCGCTGCTGCTGCATGCAATGCCATGCAATGCCACGAAGGGAATCTGCTGTTACTCCACATCCACCGCATACGCAAGCCCGCGACCAGCGGGAGCGCCACAAACAGCACGCAAGCCACCACTGGCGCGGCGTGAGCCGCGCTGCTGCTGCATGCAATGCAATGCTTAGGGGAGTGTGACTTCGCTTTTGCCTTCCTTGGTTTCCACCTGGAAGCGCTTGTACTGGGAGTCCTGCTCGGTGAAGTGCTGGCGCAGTCCCTTGAACAACATCAGGCGGGCGTCGATGGTGCCTTCGGCGCCGGTTGGCAGCCAGATCTCGTTGTTCACCAGTGCCTGGTCGAAGTGAAACTCCGATCCTTTCTGGATATTGGCCAGCAGTCCACCGCCCACGCGGAAGTTGTCCATGAAGCGAATTTCCAGATGCGCCACCTGCCGGTCTTTTTCGTCGATCCAGATGGACCCGGCCACCCGCTTCATCGCGCCTTCGGCCAGTCCATGCGCCTTGGCATCGCGTCGGCCCGTCACGTCAAACTCCAGCGTGCTGCGTCCGTTGTAGAGCACCCGTCGCGGATGCGACACCTCCATCACGGACAGCATGTCGCTGACGGAAAACGTCTGGCCGCCGTTGTGCACCGGCTGACCTTCCGGAGTCTGCTGGGCCTTTTCCACGGCCTTGGTCACGCGCTCCTGTTCCTTGTCCGCATCGTGTCCGCTCAGGGGTTTGCCATTCTTCGCCACCACCCGGTCAATCTCATGCCCGCGGACAAAAAAGACCTCATCCTCTTCGGATTCGGTCTTCGTCACCTTCCCATGCCCGTCCAGGTACTGGTTCACCGTCAGCGAGCGGTAGGTGTAGTTTTCGCGAATCTTGTCCAGTTCCTTCTGGTGCGCCGCCACCTGCTGCATCAGCGTGCCCAGGTCGGGAATCGGTGCCGCCGCGCTGTCGGCAGCCTTGGCTGCCGCAATGGCCGCAGCATGCGAACCCTGCGCCCGCGCCTGCCCGGCGACAGCAGACTGCACCCAGCCGACGGCCAGCAGCGCCGCTGCCAGCGCACCTGCCATTCTCCTGCTCCTGCCCATTCCGCTGCTCCCCGCCGTCAGGCTACCACACCCTCGCCCGCGTACAATGCAACCAGCAGGACTGTCGTCCCGCCCAGGAGATCCCACAGGATGCGATTGCTGCTCAACTGGTTTCTCAGTGCTCTGGCCCTGCTCGTCGTCTCCCGCCTGGTGCGCGGCTTTGAGATCGACTCCATCGGCACGGCCCTTGCCGTCGCGCTCGTCTTCGGGCTGCTCAACGCCACGCTGGGCCTGGTCCTCAAGCTGGTCACACTGCCGCTCACCCTGCTCACGCTCGGGCTGTTTCTGCTCGTGGTCAACGCCGTTCTGCTGGAGCTGGCGGCATCGCTGGTGCAGGGCTTCCACCTGCGCAGCTTCTCGGCTGCCTTCTGGGGTGCGGGCGTCTTTGCCCTGCTGCAGATGGTGCTACGCCTGCTGGCCGGCCGCGACTGACCCGCAGCTCGCCTGCGCGACAGATCTTTCCTATTGCGTCTTCCCGCTGCCGTCCGCGCTCGCGGCCACCGGCTTGGCCGCAGGCTTGGCTCCGGCTCCAGACTTGGCTGCAGGCTTGACCGTGACTGGCTTCTTCGGCGCCACCACCCGCTTGCCCGGCCTGCGACGAGGCGGCGGCGGCACATGCATCGGCTTCACGGTGGGCGGAGTCGTCGGCACGCGCATCGATCCGGCAGTACCAAAGCTGCCCGCATCCCGAGCGCCGGCCGCTGGCACGGCTGTGCCAGTACCCGTCTGCCCGGCACCCGCCTGCCCGGCCGCTCCGCGCAGCGCTCCGCCACCCGCACGCCCGGCCATCGGCCCGCCCAGCCGCACCATCCCCAGCACTGCCAGCGCCGTGCCCAGCACCGCAACGCCGGTGCCCAGCGCCCAGCGCCGGGCTGGCCACTGTACGCCATAGCTGCCCATGCGCCACCACTGCCTGCCCTCCTGAGTCTTCCCTTCGGCGCCAAGCCGTGCCAGCAGCCGCGTCTCCAACCCCGCCCGGGGCTGGCCCAGCAGCCGCAGTGTCTCGCTTTCCGGCCCGTCCTGCAGCCTGCCGCTGCCCGTCCTGTTCTCCGGTTCCCTGTTCATCGTGGACCTCGCTTGTGTTCCAGCTTTTCGGCCAGCAGTTGTCTTGCCCGAAACAGCCGTGAGCGTACCGTCGACTCGGTCGTCCGCAGCACCGCAGCAATCTCCACGCTGCTCAGCTCCTCCACTGCAGACAAGACCAGCACCTGCCGCTCTTTTTCCGGCAGCGTATCGATCGCCCGGGCCACGGCCGCATGGCGCTCGGCGGCCAGCGTCCGCTCCTCGGCGCTCATCTCCTGCGCCACCAGGATGCGGGCAAAATCCGCCACGTCCTCATTCTCCGGACGGCTCTTCCGGCGGCGTTTCCGGTCCAGCACCAGATTCCAGACAATCCGCACCAGCCAGACGCGCGCATCGCGGATCTCGCCCAGTTGCTCCCGCCGGCCCAGCACCCGCACAAAGGCCTCCTGCACCGCGTCCTCGGCATCGGCCGCATTGCGCAGCACCGAGTTGGCCACCCGATACATCGTCGCCGAGTAGGCCGTCACCATCTCCTCAATCGTCCACTCGGCAGCCTGCATCTGTTCTCGTGCTTTCATCCTGTCCGGCATTCCCGGCAGGGCTGTTGCCATGCTGCTCATCATGCACTGGACGCAGCCCCGCTCCATTTCGCTCATAAAACAGCAACAGCCCGCTCTTCGGCGGGCTGCGCTTCCCATTCCTGCCAGAGGCAGAAATCAGTTCTGGGTTGGCAGTTTCTGCGCTGCAATCTCTGCAGCCGCCCCGCCCTTGTCCTGGTCCTTGATCTTGGCCCACAGTGCCTTGGCCTGATCCTTCTTGCCCTGCGCATTGTAGAGGTCGGCCAGCGCCAGTTCCGCGTTGTAGCTCGGCACCGCCGTGGTTCCCTTGCCGTTGCCCAGCTGCTGATAGAGCGCGATCGCCTGCGCGTCCCGGCCCGTCTGGTGATACAGTCCGGCCAGCGCATAGTTGGCCAGGCTGCTCAGGTTGCCGTTCCACGAGCCGGCCGCCTTCTGCAGTTCGCTCTCGGCCCCGGACATGTTCCCCAGGTCCTCGTCCGCCAGTCCCAGGAAGTAGTGTGCCTTGGCCGCCACGGGCAGCATCCCGTACTGGTCGGTCACCTGCTGGAAGAGCTTGGCTGCAGCCCGCGCCCGATCCGCCGCGCTTGCATAGGCTCCCGCCTGTGCCGGAGCGCCCGGCGGCAGCAACGGCGAGCTGTAGACATCGATGCCCTGCCCCAGCAGCACCTTCGCCGCAGACGTACGCTGCGAATACAGAATGCCGGCCACCACTGCCAGCACAATCAAGACCACCGTGGGAATCGAATACCGCAGCAGCGCCGCGCGATGTTCCGTAATCCAGCCCACGCTCTCCTGCGTCGTCTGGACAAACTTATCCTGCTTCAATGCGTGTCGTGTCTGTGAATCCACAATATCCTTCCGAAAGAGCCCCAAGGCTCTCATTTCCTGGAGCCGTGCAGCTCGCTTTTCCTGAACCGTGAGGCTCTCCTGCTAGCCTATCAGGACTGCGCCGCAGGGGTCGAGCGCCAGCGCCCGCGCGCAGCCGGCCATGCCGCCATTCCCACCCGCAACGCACCCCGCAAACAGCAACGGGGCTGATCGCTCAGCCCCGCCACCGGTTGGTCGTTTCTGGTTGCGTACTTCCGGGTTAGAAGTTCACGTGCAGACCCATGTCGATGATGCGCGCGCTGCCGATCGTGCCCGTCACCGAGCCGAAGGCCGATCCGCTCACCACCGTATTGCGTCCGGTTCCCGTTGCGCTCAGCGCAGGGGAAACATACAGCTGGTTGACGATGTTCTGGATCGTCGGGCTGTTCACGTTCGTGTTCACCGGTGCCGTCACCTGGCCATAGTTCGCCGTTCCGCCCACAAACGCCTGACCAATCTGCGTCTGATCCTGCGGAATATCCAGGCTCGTCGTGTTGGTCACGTTGTAGACGTTGAACTCATACTGCGCAATGATCGACTGCCGGATGTGGAAGTCCTTGCGGAGAGAGACATCGGCGCGCTTCTGGAAGGCCTGCCGGAAGATGTTCCGCTGGTTGCCCGGAGCATAATCCGTCTCGTAGAAGTCGCACGGCTCGTTGTTCGAGCAGGAGGGAATTCCCTTCTGCCCCGGTGACAGGTAGTTGATTGCAATCTGGCTCGGATCAATCGCCGGAATGTAGTTGGCTCCCTGCCGGAAGGCACCGCTGTGGCCCGTCAGCGCGCTGCGCGGGTTCGACGGATTCTTGATACCCAGAATCGGGTTCAGCAGGTTCGGGAAGTTGCCGTAGTACAGGCTGGCCACCGCACCGTAGAACTCATACAGGCTGTACGGCTCGCCGCTCTGCAGCGTCGTAATCCCGGAAAGCCTCCAGTCGTTCACCACATACGAAAGCCATCCGTGACCCTTCACCGGGTTCGGCAGCTCGAACAGATAGTTCATCGTGAACACGTTCGTGCGGTCGAAGTCCGACAGCGCATAGGAGCTGCGCAGGTTGTTCGGGTTGTTGCCCGTGAAGAACAGGCCGATGTCGCTCTGCTCGTCATGCGCACGGCTGAAGGTGTAGCTGATGCCGGCCTGGAAGTGGTGCGAAAGCCGCTTCTCCAGGTGCGTCTCCAGTCCGTCGTAGGCCGAGGTTCCGGCCGCCTTGAACAGGGCCGCATTCGGGCTGTAGCCGATGTACGGTGTACGGAAGTCCACGTTGCCGCCGTCATATCCATCCCACGGCTCGGTGGAGATCGGTGCCAGATCGCCATAGGCGTCCACCGGCGGCGCCGAGGCATTCAGCACCTCGTAGCCATAGCTGTAGTGCTCGCCGTTGATCGGGTTGGACTGCGTGGCAATCTGCGGCTGGTTGAAGGGAACCGGGATCACGCCGTGGAAGCCGCGGTTGCCCGTATAGCCAATCGAGAAGGCCACATCCGGCGTTGCCTGCCACTGGAACTTCAGCGAGAAGTTCGTCGTGTACGGCAGCTTGTTGTCCCGCGCATAGGCGCCAAACATGAACGGCGATTCGCAGCCGCTGCCAAACGTAGCCTGGTTGTTCACGCCGCCGCAGTTCTGCACGTTCGAGTTCAGAATCTGCTGCAGCTGCGTGTTGAAGAACTGAGGATTCGCATTCGGAGGGGTAATGGTTACGCCCTGCAGCGGATTCGCAAAGGTGCCGCTGCCGGTGTAGTAGTTGGAAAGCGGCGGCGCTTCCGTCACGCCAAACGGTCCGCCAATCGAGCCGCCTGCAGGCTGCGACAGATAGGTGAACAGCTCGCCGCGGTCGTAGTAAATGCCCGCGCCGCCGGAGATCACCACCTTGCCCTCATCCCGCTTCGGCGACCACGCAAAGCCCACGCGCGGCGAGATGCCCCACTGCCGGCCCGTCTGCGTCGAGTTGCTCACGCCCGCCGTCGGATAGTACTTGTTGTTGCCGGCCACAATAAATCCGGCATTATGCACCGTGAAGCCCGTGCTCGTGCCGGCAGCCGTCGAGCCATCGGTCACCGTGCTGCCGCTCACGTTATAGCGCGTTGGATCAAAGTTGAAGATGTTGCCGTACTTCTCCGTCATCGCGCCGTGGTAGTCGTAGCGCACACCGGCCGTCAGGCTCAGGTTGCTGGACACCTGGAACTTGTCCTGCACGTACGCATTGCCCTCGTTCGTCCGGTAGTAGCGGTTGGCCAGATTCTGCCCCTGTGCGCTGATCGAGTCAAAGTAGTTCGACTTCGACACCGTGCCGGCCAGCAGCTGCGGAAAGGTC
This sequence comes from Acidobacteriota bacterium, assembly GCA_021804965.1. GTDB lineage: Bacteria > Acidobacteriota > Terriglobia > Terriglobales > Acidobacteriaceae > Acidicapsa. Next base: position 3,176 of record JAJZGG010000076.1, on the reverse strand, counting down.
TTCGTCGTCAACTGGCCCATGCCGCTGCGCAGGTTGCGGATGTTCAGCTGCGTGTAGCTGTAGCCGCCGCCCACAATCAGCGTATGACGGCCAATCGTGTAGATCAGGCTCGACGACGGATTCAGGCGATTCTGGAAGTAGCCGTCATCCACAAACGCGCTGTTCGGTCCGGTGGAAATCGAGGACTGCGAGTTGTTCACGGCAAACTTCTGGAAGCTCATGCCCGGCAGCCCGGTCGTGTTCGGGAAGCCAATCCCAAACGTCGGACCATTCGCGCTCGACACCTGCTGGTTGAAGTTGCTGTAGACCTTGATGCGCGCAAAGCCCAGCGTCTGCACCCAGTTCATCCGCTGACCGATCGTCATGTTGTTCGTCAGCGCAGCCACCTGCGAGCCGGAGTCTTCCTTCTCCGGGAATCCACCCGTGTTGGAAACTCCATACGGCGTGTTGTACGGATCCTGCTGCCAGTAGTATTTGGCAGAAAGCTGATCGTTCGGATTGATGTTGTAGTCCAGCGCCACAGTCGCCTGCTTGGAGTTGAACAGCGTGCTGCCAATCAGTGTCACGTTCGGCGTGAAGGTCGAGACCAGGTTCGGGTCCGGGTTCTGCACCGACGGAATCATGTACTGGCCGTTCGGCAGCTTTGCATTGAACAGCGCCGCCACAATCGGGTCCACCGTCACCGACGAAACCGTGCTCTGCCCGCTGGCTGTGTAGTAGGAGTTCAACGCCGCCAGCAAACCGGCATTCGATCGGTCATCGGTCAGCCCATACGGCACCAGCAGCTGCGACAGGCCCGTCGACTGGTCGGCCGTATGCATCTGCTGATAGCCCACAAAGAAGAACAGCCGGTTGCGGAGGATCGGTCCACCCACCGTGCCGCCAATGTAATCCTTGTGCAGCTGCGGATTCACAATCGACGACGGAAACGACTGCGGCGAAATCAGGTTGGCCTGCTTGAAGAAGAACGGCGCTGCATTCAGTGCGTTCGTTGCGCGCTTGCCCCACAGCGAACCGTGGAAGCTGTTGGTGCCCGTCTGCGTGTTGGCGTCAATCTGCGCACCGCTCGTCGCGCCCTGCTGCGAGTCATACTGCGACGTGTTCACGCGCAGCTCCTGCAGAAAGTCCGGCGGAGGCGTCGGCATGCCGTTGCCGTTCGAGCCGTACACCGAGGCTCCGTTCTGGATTGCGCCGCCCACCGTCGCGCCCTGGCCAATGTTGAAGTTGTACCGCTGCGAGGCATCCTGGCTGGAGCTCTTGCCGTTGAACAGGTTCGTCACGTCCACGCCGTCCACCTGGAAGGTGTTCGACGTATCGCGCTGGCCGTTGGCCCAGATCGGCTGGTTGCCCAGTCCCGCATTCGCGCCAATGCCGCTCAGGAACTCCGCGCTGACGCCCGGCGAAAGCACCGCCAGCTGCGTAAAGCTGCCCGTCGCCAGCGGCGTCGATTCAATCTGCGCCTTATCCATGGTGTAGCCGTTGGTCGGGTCCGTCGCGTTCAGCATCGGGTTGGCCGTCACCGAGACCACCTCGGTCGCCTTGCCCACCTGCAGCGAAGGATTCAGCGTCGTCGCACCCGCCTCCTGCACACGAATCCGCTCCTGAATCATCTTCTCGAAGCCTTCGCGCTCCACCGTCATCCGGTAGATGCCCACAGGAATGTTCAGAATCTGGTAGAAGCCGTTGTTCTGGCTCTTCACGGTACGCGTCACGCTGGTGTTCACGTTCGTCACCGTAATTGTGGCTCCGCCCACCGCGGCTCCGCTCGGGTCCTGCACCGTTCCGTTGATCGCACCCAGGGTCGTCTGCGCCATCGCGGAAACGCCTCCCAGTGCCAGCAACACGCACAGTACCGCCGCAAATCTGCGCAACTTCACACGGAAATTCGCTGTCATAGTCTCCTCATGAACTGCAATCCAAATCGAAAAAAACGAAAAAAGGGGAGGGGTGGACTTCAAAGGCGCATGAACTGCGCTCGTTTCAGGTTTCCCATTCGAGGCTTCCTACCCGGCTGCCCAACGTAGAATCGACTGATTCAAAGATAGTTTTCCCGCACGCAAGGATGATGAACAAATGAAGAATTTCATCCTTGTGCCTCAGTCTTGGGGCAGAGTTCTGCTGGTTTCTGGCTTGATTGTAATGCGAGTCTGGCCGGACGCAAAGCCTTATTTCCCGCCCTGCGAAACGCCGGCCAGATCGCCCCTTACCAGCCCAGAATGTAGGCAAACACAAGCGGCGCCACAATCGTCGCATCCGACTCGATGATGTACTTCGGCGTATCCACGCCCAGCTTGCCCCAGGTGATCTTCTCGTTCGGCACCGCTCCGGAGTACGATCCGTAGCTGGTCGTCGAGTCCGAAATCTGGCAGAAATACGCCCACAGCGGCACTTCCTCCCGCTGCAGATCCTGGTGCAGCATCGGCACCACGCAGATCGGAAAATCCCCGGCAATGCCGCCGGCAATCTGGAAGAATCCCAGCGGCGTCTCCGCCGTCGTCTTCGTGTAGAACTCGGCCAGCTCCATCATGTACTCAATGCCGGTCCGCACCGTGTGCACCTTCTTCACGTCCCCGCTGATGCAGTGCCCGGCATACATGTTGCCCAGCGTCGAATCCTCCCAGCCCGGCACAAACATCGGCAGATTCCGCTCGGCCGCCGCCAGCAGCCAGCTGTTCTTCGGGTCAATCTGATACGACTCCTTCAGCTCCCCGCTCAGCAGAATCCTATACAGAAACTGGTGCGGAAACAGCCGCTCGCCGGCCGCATCGGCCCGCATCCACTCCTTCAGCACCGCAGCCTCAATCCGCCGCATCGCCTCCATCTCCGGAATGCAGGTGTCCGTCACCCGGTTCATGTGCCGCTCCAGCAGCTTCTGCTCGTCGGCCGGCGTCAGGTCCCGATACTGCGGCACACGCTCATAGAAATCATGCGCCACCAGGTTGAAGACATCCTCCTCCAGATTCGCGCCCGTGCAGGTGATCGCATGCACCTTGCCCTGCCGGATCATCTCCGCCAGCGACAGCCCCAGCTCCGCCGTGCTCATCGCGCCGCCCATCGTCAGGAACATCTTCCCGCCCGACTCCAGCAGCTTCACGTAACCCTCGGCCGCGTCAATCAGCGAGGCCGCATTGAAATGACGATAGTGATGCTTCAGAAACTCTTTGACCGACACAGTC
>JAJZGG010000075.1 GCA_021804965.1 Acidobacteriota bacterium | reverse complement strand
AAGATGTAGCTGAAGGCGTCCGGGGAAAAGTTGTAGCAGGCAAACAGCAGCACCATCGCTCCTGCCCCGGCCAGCAGCAGCACCGGCAGCACCAGGCTGCGGCGGCCATCGGCAATCCACAGCATCAGCACCAGGCACAGACCCAGCAGCACCGGCAGCGCGGCAATATGCGAGGCCGCCACCACGGCCAGCGTCAGCGTCAGCAGCACAATGCGCGGCCGCCACTTCCGCCGCGGACCCTGCATCGCATGGGCCACGCCAATCGCCGTATAGAGCGAGGCAAAGAAGCCCAGCGCCGTCAGGATCTCCGCATTCGGCTGCAGAATCGTATGCAGCAGCGGCGGGGAAAAACAGTAGAGCGTCAGGGACAGGTAGCCGCCGGCATCGCCAAACAGCCGCCGCGTCACCCACCACAGCACGCCGCCCAGCAGCAGCCCGGCCACCACAAACGGCAGTCGCAGCAGCAGCAGCACATGCGTCATCTGGTGGCGCAGCTCCCAGGTGGAGATCGTCGCATCGCTGGTCTGGATGACGCGATCCTCCGGCTTGCGGAAGTGGTCCGCCACCCGCTCCCAGCCCACATAGAGCGAAAGCGGCAGCCCGGCCAGCCGATAGGCCAGCACCCCGTCATGGATGTTGCCGCAGCTGGTAAAGTATCCGGCCAGCGGCGAGGTGTGTTCCCACATCTCGCGCCCGCAGCGGGCATACTGGTAATCCTGCTCGCTCAGCGTCTGCCGTGAGGTCAGCCACAAGCCCTGCGCCAGAAACAGCAGCAGCAGCAAGGCAGCAATGCGCTGCGGCTTGCGAAATCGAAAGGCCCGGATCCGTGCGAGGGTGGTCAAGTTTGCTGCGCTGCTCCCACTCCAGTCTACCGGAGCCATCTCGCAGCCATCCCGCAGCCGGAGAGGCGGCGGCGAGTGGACGCAATTGCGTCGAAAGCCCTCGTTCGGTACCGGAGTTCCGCGGGCATTCCGCCGCCAGTTGTGTTGCTATAATTCGTGCGTTCTCACGAGGAGGAGATTCGTTGCTCGCTAATCGCGCTCTTTGTTCCTGCCTGCTCTCGCGGCGTCGATTGTTCCGGAAGTCGCTCTCCAGATCCCTCCCATCCACGCTTCGTTTGCGATTGGTTGCGTCGGTTCTCCTGCTCCTTTGTGTGCATTCGGTTCGTGGTCAGCAGGCACAGGACTTCCCCGCTGTCGGCTACATCACCTCCGTTCCAGTGCACACTGGGGATCTGTCGGAGTTTCAAATCAACGACATCCGTGTACTGGTCGGCGCAAGGACCACCTTCGGGCTGATTGGCGACAAGACAACGACCACTGCCGGCCCTTTGCGGAACGCTTTGCAGCCCGGCGCATTTGTCAGAGTCGCGGGAAATCTCGACAAGAAGCACCACACCGTCACCGCCAACATCATTTACTTCCGCCCGGACTGGGATAAACCGCTGACAGGTGTCGGTGTGATTGATCGAATCCTGGATTCGGGAGCGGCACCGATGTTCCGTGCCGATGGCTACTTTCTGCACTTCACCTCAGCCTCGAATGTAACGTTGCCACCGGGAATCCGGTCCCTGCAGGACGTTACCACGGATGACTGGGTCAATTTTCAGGGCAAGCAGGATCCTTCCGGAGTCATCCTTGTCCAGAAGGCCGTCTTTTTGCCGCCGCAGCCTGCGCAATATCGGAGCTTCTTTGGAAAAAAGAAAGGCTATGAGGCCCAGATGATACCCGCCTCCAGCAAAGATCCAAAGTTTTCCCCTCCGCTGGATGGAAATCCAAACAGTGCCCCGGTGGTTCAGGAGCCGACCATCAACCCACAGACCGGAAGGCGGGAAGACTTTGAAAAGATCCTCGATGCCGATGGAAATCTTACGCAGGACGCGGGCATCCGATTGGGTACGCTCAACACCTGGCATGCCATTCCTGCCACCACTCCGGCAGACAAGGCGCTTCAGGCGCGCATTCACAGCATCGGCGAACGCCTGGTTCCTGCCTATCAAAAGGCATTGCCCGCAAACGATCCCTCCAAGATTCGTTTCGAGTTTTACGCCTTTGACGACAAGCATCTCCGCAGTGCGCTGGCGCCGTCCGAAGGCCTGATCCTGATTCCGATTCAGGTTGTCAGCCGCCTGCAGAACGATGACCAGATCGCCGCCATTCTGGCCGACGGCATCGCCTACAACATCCAGCGCCAGGGTGCCCGCAGAGTCGCTGCCGGACGGAAGATGTTTGGCCCTGCGCTTGCTGCCAACCTGATGTTGCAGGGTATACCCGGTCTCGACCTGGTGCCGATACTGACGGAGCGACATATGGCGCAGGAAATCCAGCTGACGCAGTTCGAAGAGCGCGGACGCATAGCCATGGGGTTGCTTTCGGATGCCGGATACGATCCCTGGCAGGTTCCCGAGGCCTGGCGGCTGCTGGAAGCAAAGCATGCGGCGAAGGATTCATCCACGCTGAAATACAGTGATTATGCCGGGTATCTCCTCAGCATCCTGAATCTGGAGTACCCCAAAAACAGGGCGACGAATGCAGGTGGCAGCACCCAGCGTGCATCCGGAATTTGAAGCTGTATCCCAGACCCGTTAGACTTCTCTTCAGCATGGCACGCGGCAAAGACTCCAGCGACTCTCCCGAACGGCTCATCAGCGCCACCCGCGCCGGTGAGGAAGACGGCTTTGAACTCAAGCTCCGTCCGCGCTGGCTGGGGGAGTTCATCGGCCAGTCGCGCGCCAAGGAGCAGCTTGCCATTGCGCTGGAGGCGGCCAAATCCCGTGGCGAGGCGCTTGATCACGTCCTGCTGAGCGGCCCGCCCGGACTGGGCAAGACCACGCTGGCCTCGATCATCGCCAACGAGCTGGACGTAGGCTTCCAGCAGACCTCCGGCCCGGCGCTGCAGATTCAGGGCGACATGACGGCGATCCTCACCAATCTGCGCGAGAAGCAGGTCCTGTTTCTCGACGAGATTCACCGCCTGCAGCCGGTCCTCGAGGAAAAGCTCTACACCGCGCTCGAGGATTTGAAGCTGGACATCATCATCGGGCAGGGACCCTCGGCGCGCACCCACGTCATGGAGATTCGTCCCTTCACCTTTGTGGCCGCCACCACCCGGCTCGGGCTGCTTTCCTCGCCGTTGCGCTCGCGCTTCGGCATCCTGCTGCGGCTGGAGTTTTACACCGAGGAGGAGCTGCGCATCATCGTCGAGCGCTCGGCGGAGGTGCTGCAGGTGCCCATTGACACCGACGGCGCGGCGGAGATTGCCCTGCGCGCCCGCGGCACACCCCGCATCGCCAACCGCCTGCTGCGCCGCGTCCGCGACTATGCCCAGGTGCGCGGCAACGGCGAGATCGACCGCAAGACCGCCCACGCCGCGCTCACCATGCTGGACGTGGACCCGCACGGCTTCGATGAGATCGACCGTCGCCTGCTGCGCACCATCATCGAAAAGTACGATGGCGGTCCGGTCGGACTGGGCACTCTGGCTGCGATTCTTGCCGAGGATGAAGGCGCGCTGGAAGAGGTCTACGAGCCGTTCCTGATCCAGATCGGCTTTCTGGATCGGACGCCGCGCGGCCGGGTGGCCACGCGGCTGGCCTATGAGCACTTCGGCATCTCGATGCCGCAGCGACCGGCCTCCCTGTTTTAGACGAAGCGTTCAGCATCCCATCTGGCATCAGGCAGCGCGCAGTTGGATCCGGTCAGTCGGCCCCGCGCAGTTGGCAATACTCAGCCGGATTCGATTAGCCGGCGTGCGCCACTTCCGCCGTCTCGGCTGCCAGTTCCATCAGCTGCACCGGGTAGTACGCATTCCGGATGTACTGCTTGACCATCCGGTTGGTATTGAAGAATGAGCCGTTGAAGGCGATCGTCGTCTGCATGATGCGCGCCCAGTGCTGCGGATCGGCATAGGCCGGAACCACCGCAGTGGAGAGCTTCGCATAGAGCGCTTCCGCCTCGGCCACATCGTCGGCTCCGTCTTCAATCGCCCACCCGGTCACGCCCTCAATGCAGCCTTCAATCCACCATCCGTCGAGAATCGACAGCGACGGCACGCCATTCAGCGCCGCCTTCATGCCGCTGGTGCCGGAGGCTTCGTAGGGGCGGCGAGGCGTATTCACCCAAACATCCACTCCTGCCGTCAGCGCTGCACCCAGGTGCCAGTCATAGTTCTCCAGATAGACCACCCGCAGGTCGGTCCCGGAGTACTGCTTGGCCTTGGCAATCACGCTGTGAATCAGCTCCTTGCCCGGTTCATCCTGCGGATGCGCCTTGCCCGCGTAGAGAATCTGCAGTCCGCCGGCAGCCTGGGCAATCTGCATCAGCCGCTCCGGATCGTGGAAGAGCAGGTCCGCACGCTTGTAGGTGGCCGCGCGCCGGGCAAAGCCCAGCGTCAGCACCTTCGGATTCAGCACCAGGCCGGTGCGCGAGGCAACCTCGGCCAGCAGCGACTCCTTGGCCCGGGCATGGGCCTCGTGCAGCTCCTCGTGGGCAACCGCAATGGCATTGCGCAGATACAGATGATCCCGACGCCAGCTTGCCATGTGCCGGTCAAACAATTCCGCAAACGGCGCGCTCACCCAGGTGGGTCCATGCACTCCGTTGGTGATCGCATCCACCTTGTACTCGGGGAACATGGCCTGCGAAACCTCGCCATGCTTGAGCGCCACACCGTTGCAATAGCGGCTGAAGCGCAGCGCCACGTAGGTCATGTTCACCAGACCTTCATGGCAGCAGCCCAATGCCTCCAGCCTTGCCGTGCGCTCCGCGCCCAGGATGCGCCGCGACTGCTCCATGCTGAAGCGGTCATGCCCGGCCGGAACCGGCGTATGCGTGGTGAAGACGCACTTCCGCCGTACCGCTTCGATGTCGGTCTCTGTCACCTGTCCCAGCGGACCGCCGCCGGTCTGGGCCTCCAGCAGTGCCAGCGTCAGCAGCGCTGCGTGCCCTTCGTTCATGTGATAGACATTCACCGGCAGGCCCAGCGCATGCGCCATGCGCACCCCGCCCATGCCCAGCAGAATCTCCTGCTGCAGACGATAATTCGAGTCGCCGCCATACAGATGGTCGGTCAGGCTGCGATCCCAGTCCGAGTTTTCCGGCAGGTCCGTATCCAGCATGAAGATGGGCAGCAGATGGCCGGAGCGGCCCACCACGTCATAGCTCCAGGCGCGCAGCGTCACCACGCGGTTCTCCAGCGAGACGGTCACGCGAGGCCCCTGCTCCACGCAGAAATCCTCCACGTTCCAGGGCTGGGCATCCTCGGTCTGCCGACCTTCGGCATCCAGCATCTGGCGGAAGTAGCCCTTGCGATGGACCAGCGTGAAGGCCACCATCGGCGTGCCCAGATCGGCGGCCGAGCGCAGCGTGTCGCCGGCCAGCATGCCCAGTCCACCGGAGTAGGTGGGCATCTGCGGATCGATGGCGATTTCCATGGAAAAGTATGCGACCAGCCCGTTGGCCGGGGTCGGTTCATAGCTATGCGGCTTCAGTGAGGACGACTTCAACATGCAGATATGGCTCCCGTGCGGCAATTGGTTGTGCCGCTTTCTGCTCCGGAATGAGGGGATTCTCCCGGTGTACGCAGGGTTGATATGGCAGCGCGACGGAAAGCAGCCAGATTCTTCCGGAATGCCAGGGAAAACAGGCTGGCGCGCAAGCTTGCAGAAGCTTGATTGTACCAAGAAGGGGCATGCATCCAGCAGGAAAACACTGCCCAAATCCGCGGAGATTCCCTGTTTGTGGCTGCGAAACACCCTGCAAATGTATGGACAAAGCGCGATTTATCCCCCACAGCGCACGCGCCACACCCCACAGTGTCAGCTCTCACAGCGTCAGCCGATGCGCTCCATCCGAGGCGCGGCAGAGATAGATCTCCGGCTCAATGCCGGTCCGCTCCCGATATTGCCGTCCCAGTGCAGTCTTGAACGCAGCCGCCTGCTCCTGCTCCACCAGATTCACCGTGCAGCCGCCAAAGCCGCCGCCGGTCAGCCGCGCACCCAGGCATCCGGGCAGGGCCTCGGCCAGTTCCACCATCCGGTCGGCCTCCGCGCAACTGGCTTCAAAGTCCTGGCTGTAGCTCCGGTGCGCCGCCTGCATCAGCCGGCCAACCTGCTCCAGGTCATTCTGCTCCAGAGCTTCGGCGGCGGCCACCGTGCGCAGGTTTTCTGAAATCACGTGGCGCGCCCGTCGCCTGGCCACCTCCGGAATCTCGTCTCCCCAGCGCTCCAGATCCTCCAGCGTCGCATCGCGCAGAAAGCGAATCTCCGGCCGGTGCCGGGCCAGGATGCTGCAGGCCAGCTCCACCTCGGCCCGGCGGCTGCCGTATTCGCCACCGGCAATCGAGTGCTTCACCATCGTGTTGGCAATCACCAGCGCCACATGGGCCGGAATCGGTGCCAGCCGGTAGCTCAGGTCGCGGCAGTCCAGCAGCAGCGCATGGTTGGCCCTGCCGTTGGCGGAGATGAACTGGTCCATGATGCCGCAGCTGGCACCCACAAACTGATTCTCCGCCCGCTGGCACAGCCGCGCCAGCTCCGGGCCGGAGTACGGCAACCCCAGCAGCGCCACCACGGCCACCGCCGTTGCCACTTCCACCGAGGCCGAGCTGGACAGCCCGGAGCCCAGCGGTACATCGCCCCACAGGCTCAGGCTCAGCCCGGGAATTGCATGGCCGTCGTCGGCCAGCATGCGCAGAACGCCCAGCGGGTAATCGCTCCAGTCGCCGGACCGCTCTGTCGGCAGCGCCTCCAGCAGCCGGGCCTCGCCATAGTTTTCGGCCCACAGTGCAATCCGCCCATCGGTGCGCGGGCTGATCGCAGCCAGCGTGGCAAAGTCAATCGCTGCCGGCATCACAAAGCCTTCGGCATAGTCGGTGTGTTCGCCAATCAGGTTCACGCGCCCGGGCGCGGCAAACAGCATGGGATCGGCGTCGAATCGACTGCGGTGCAGCTGCTGCAGTACAAGGGCATCCAGCATCGGCTAGGCATCCATTTCCGGCGGCTCAGCCGCCAAGCGCTCCACTTCCACTTCCATCGGCCAATAGGCGGTCGCGCCCGGCTGCAAGATCCGGCTCCACTCGCCCGTCGTTGCCAGCGCATCCACGGGCGCTGTCGTGGGCTCCAGGGCAATCGCCCGCTGGCGCATCGGCCCATCCTCCGGCCAGCCGCCATAGCAAAGCCACAGGCCCAGATAGGGCGTGGCTGCCGGATCAAACCGCACCCGCAGCCGCAGACCCACCCGGGCGCGCACCAGCTCGCACCAGCCGTCCCCGGCCGCCAGCCGCCCGGTAAACAGCTTTTCCGCCCAGCCGCAATCGGGATCCGGCACCCGGTCGAGCGCCCCGGCCGGATTTTGCCCGTCCAGACCCTGCCCGTCCAGACCCTGCCCGTCCAGACCCTGTCCGTCCTGCGTCACGCCTCCGGGCCAGTCGATCCAGCTGCCCGCCGCACCCAGTCGCTCCCCGCGCGAGGACTCCACGGCCAACTGGCGCACCGACTGCGGCAGCCGAATCCGATCTCCGGCCTCACAGGCAAAGAGCGGATGCGCCGACCAGCTCCACGGCACCGGCTCCGGGCCCAGATTCTCCAGCGAATAGAGCGCCCGCAGCTGCCAGCCCCGCGCCGTGGTGGTCAGTAACAGGGATCGCGTCAGCACCAGCGGAAGGCTGCGGCAGCGTGCGCTCATCGTAACCGCATCCGGCTCCCGGCCCAGCACGCGCCAGCTTTCGCACCACAGGTCGCCATGGTCCGGAAGCGCCACAGCGCCCATCGCCGTCCGGACCGTGCAGGCGGCCACCGTCGGCAGACACTCATCCCATCCGCTGGCATCGCTCTGGGCAAAGGACATCGCAGCGCTTCGCCGCGCAAACGGACGCAGCGGCTGCTGCAGCAGCTCCACCTCGCCCACGCGCAGGCTGGCAATCTTGCCCCCCAGCTCCGGCATCAGCGTGAGGGCACAGCCTTCGGCGGCGATGATAACCTTTTCAAATTCGTCGGCCAGTGTCCGTCTCCTGCATCCACTTCCAATCCCTGCTACCTCGTCGTTCCGATCGATGCTGCCCGGTCCAGCCGCTGCCAGATCTCCGGCAGCCAATCCGCGTGTTCCGGCTTCATCAGCACCGATCGCAGGCAGCTGGTCAGGCTGTCTGCACCGCCATCGGTTGCCCGGTCCTTCCCCAACTCGTCGCGCCCGGTTTCAAGCCCGGTTTTGAGCCCGGCATCGCGCGCAAAGTACCGCTCCGGCAGCTGCACCAGGGCCAGGTGCAGATTCTCCGCCGCCGCGCGGTCAAAGACTGCCTGCGCAGCTCCGGCTGGGCCTTCAGCGCGCCAGACCACAATATCAAGCTCGGGTCCATCGGGGAAAGCCTCAAATCGAGGATCCTGCCGCAAAAGTCCATCCAATGCCAGCGCTGCCCGCCGTCCCTGTGCCAGTCCGCGGGCAAAATCATCCCCCGGCTCGCCCAGCGGAACCAGCGGCAGCAGCCGCTGCGTGGCCCACAGCGCCACCGCCGAGGCTCCGGCCCGGCTGCATTCCAGGCTGATCTCGCCCAGATGCAGCGCCGACGAGGTGAAGTAGGTATACGGCGAATCATGCCGATAGAACCGGCCCACCTCCGGATTGCGGAACAGCACGCAGCCGCATCCATAGGGCTGCAGCCCATGCTTGTGCGGATCAATCACGATCGAATCGGCCTCCGGCATGGCCGCAAAGGCTGCCGCCGCATCCGCACCCAGCTCCGGCTGAATCAGCCGGAAGTATCCTCCATAGGCCGCATCAATATGCAGCCGGAATCCATACCGCTGGCGCAGGGCCAGAATCTCCGGCAACGGGTCCACCGCGCCCAGCGCCGTGGTGCCCAGCGTGGCCACCACCGTGCCCACGTCGCCCTGCCGCAGCGCATCCTCCAGGGATTCCAGGTCCATCCGCCCCCGAGCATCGCTGCGCACCGAGCCAAAGGGAATCTGCAGCACGCCCGTGATCCGTCGATGGGTGTAGTGGGCCTGTTCGCTGGCCACCACGCGGCGGCCCGGCATGCACTGGCCGGCCACCCACAGCGCCTCCAGATTGGCAAAGGTGCCGCCCGAGGTCAAATGCCCCAGAAATCCGCTGCCATCCCCCTGCCGCCAGCCCAGCATGGCCGCAATCTCAGCCACCGCCTCCATCTCCATCTCGGAGCTGGCGCGGCCGCCGTCGCGGGCATGGTTGTTGGGATTCAGGCTCATCGCCAGCGCATAGGCTGCCTGCGCCACCGGATGCGGCGGTTTCAGCATCTGTCCGGCATAGAGCGGATGGAAGTAGGGATAGTTGTCCTGCATCCGCCGGCCCACCTGGCCCAGCACCGCGGCCATGGCCGCGCCGGACGGCCCATCGTAAGGGGCAAACTCCGGCAGATCGGCAAAGCCCGCCTCCAGTTGCGTGCGGGCCTCGCGCAGCAGCTCCAGCCAATCGTCCCTGAGCCAATCGTCCCTGAGCCAACCGTTCTTGTCCCAACCGTTCTCGTCGCGGGCATGCATCATGATGAAAACCCAACATAGCACGTCACCCGCCAGCCCCCCAACGCCGTCTCCTGTGCCTCATCCCGGCAGAAGGGACGCGCACTGCAGACCGGTTCCAGACCGGCTTCAGGCCGACTTCAGGCCAGTCCGGCGCGGTCTCTCCGGCAAGCCCAAAACAGAACTTGCTCACCTCCCTGTGGTTGCTGGAAATATTTCCTGCAGGCATTTGGCAAAACTGGTGGTACCATGAAGTTGCGTTAGATTCGAATCGGGCGTGAGCAGTACTCGCCCAACCAAGCAAGCTTCTGCCTGTCTTCGCTCCGTTTCACTTCAGCGCAATTCAAAGCTCAGGAAATACGAATCAAATGGAACAAGGTACAGTGAAATGGTTTAACGACGCGAAGGGCTTCGGCTTTATCTCGCGTCAGAACGGCGAAGATGTGTTCGTGCATTACTCCGCCATCAACTCCAATGGCTTCAAGAGCCTTCAGGAAGGTCAGGCCGTGCAGTTCAACGTGGTCAAGGGCCCCAAGGGATGGCAGGCTGCCGACGTGCAGCCTCTCTAATGCATTCTCCGATCCGGTTCGCCGGATTGAAGATTCGATCGGGCGGGATCTTCCCGCCCGATTCTTTTTTGCCCGGAAACTCCCCCATCCAGCCCCGATTTTCTTACCCGGCCAGCCCGCCCTGCAGCGCCGTGCGTCGAGCCTCCACCAGCGTTTCCATCGCCTCGCATGCGGCCTCGCATCCGTCGGACTGCAGCTGCCGCGCCGCCGCACTGGCGGTCGCCGCGTAGCGCGGGGAATCCAGCAGCGTCGTCAGCTCCCCGGCCAGCCGGTCCACCGTCAGCCGTTTGCGGGCCAGGCTCCGTGCCACGCCCAGGCGCACCATGCGGAAGGCATTGTCCGGCTGGTCATGGCTCCAGGGCACAATCAGCATTGGCCGTCCGGCACGCAGGCACTGGGCCACCGTGCCCACTCCACCCTGGTGCACCACCACCGCCGCCCGCGGAAACAGCAGGGAATGCGGGGCATACTCGGCCACGCAGATTGACTCCGGCAGTTGCGTCTCCGGCCGGTTCCGCGCATCCGGACCCACCAGCAGCACCGCCCGCCGACCCATCCGCTGGCAGGCCTCGGCTGCCACGGCAAAGAAATCTCCCGCCGTCATCACCGCCGCCGACCCCAGCGTGAAGACCACCGGCGGCTCCCCGGCATCCAGAAACTCCTCCACCGGCTCCGGCAGTGTCGCCATGCCCGAGTCCGCATCGTGGTAGCAGAATCCCGTCTGCACCGTCATCGCCGGCCAGTCCCGCTGCCGCTCGCCCAGCAGCCGGTCAAACAGGGCCAGCACCAGCAGTGGTGAGTGCTTGCCCTCAAACAGCGGATTCCTGCCCGGCGGCAATCCCAGTTCGCGCCGCAGCGCCAGGATCGGCTCCGGCCAGCTGCGGCTGATCTGCCGCGCCAGCCGGTTTACCACCCAGCCCACGCCCGGCAGCCGTCCATAGGCCGCGCTCAGCCACTCCTGCATCGGCAGTGCCGGCGGATCGTCCACGGAAAAAAAGCTGATCGGTGCCAGCACCGTGCTTGCCCAGGGAACGCCGGCATGCTCGGCCACCAGCGGCGCGGCATAGTTCAGCTCCCCGGTCACCAGCAGGTCGGCCCGCTGCGGTTGGTTCACCGCCTCCAGCAGATCCGCATAGCTCTGCCGCAGAGCCGGAAACAGAAACCGCCGCAGCCCATACTCGGTGCCATGCCGCGGCTCATAGATCTTCGCCGCCAGCTCCGTATCCTGCGGATCAATATCCGGCCGCACCGCATGGAAGGGAATCCCCAGCGGACGCACCCGCTCGCGAAAGACCTCCGGCACCGCCAGCAGCGGCTCGTGGCCGCGCTGCTGCAGCCGCAGCGCCAGGGCAATCAGCGGATGCACGTCGCCCATCGTGCCAATATTGGTCAGCACCACGCGCATCGGCTGCATGCGCCGCTGGCCGGCCTCCGCATTCTGCTCCCAGCGTCTGGTCATCTCTGGTCGACTGCCGGCTCCTCGCCGTTCTGGCTCTGTGCCTGTTCGCTGGCGTGGTCCAGCACGGGCCGCGTGCTGCTCAGCCCGCTCAGATAGCGCTCCACGCCCGCCGCCAGGCTTTCGGCAATCCGCTGCCGCCACGCCTGCTGTCGCAGCAGTTGCGCATCCTCCGGATTGGTCAGGAAGCTGATCTCCGCCAGCACCGACGGCATCTGCGCTCCAATCAGCACCACAAACGGAGCCTTCTTCACCCCGCGATCCTTGAAGTCCACCGCCCCATCGCCCAGCCCGTGATAGAGCGAGGCATCCACATCCGCGGCAAACTCCCGCGACTCCTCAATCTTGTCCTTCAGCGCAATCTTCCGCACCAGGTCCGAGAGCTGATGCACCCCCGCATCCGAGACCGCATTCTCCCGCGCCGCCACCTCCAGCGCCTGCGGATCGGTCGTAAAGTTCAGATAATACGTCTCCACCCCGCGCGCCGCCGGCTCCGGGCTGGAGTTGGCGTGAATCGACAGAAACAGGTCCGCCTGCGCCTTGTTGGCAATCGCCGTCCGCGTCTCCAGCGGCACAAACGTGTCGTCGTCGCGCGTATAGATCACCTTGGCGCCCATCCGCTTCTCCAGCAGCCTGCCTGTGCGCAGCGCCACGTCCAGCACCACATCCTTCTCTTCAATCCCGCCCGGTCCCAGCGTGCCGGAGTCGTGCCCGCCGTGTCCGGCATCAATCACAATCCGATTCACCTTCAGCCCCAGCGCGCGCACCAGCGACCGCTCGCCATCGGCCGTGGGCTGCGCCGCTGCGGCAGGCTCGGCCATGCTGGTTGCGGTGTGGGTTGCCGGGATGATTTTTGCACTGGTCGCCGTCGCCGCCCGGGAGTTCGCCCTGCTCCGGCCCCGCCGCACGGCATCGCGCACCGTCGGCGCAGCGCTGGCAAACCGCGCCGCCACCGGAGCCGTCGTCGGACCGCTGGTCGCCGCCACGCGCGTCGGCGCACTGCTCAGCGCCGCCACATCGGCGGCCATCCCTGCCCCACTCGCATCCGCCCCGCTGCCATCCTGCGCAACCGCATCCTGCACACCCGTATTCTGCGCAACCAACGCACGCACGGGATGCGGAGTTCGCTGCATCGCGGGGGCTGCCACCGCCGCCTGGCTGCTCGCCGCCCTGCGCCCGCCGTGAATATCCAGGATCAGCCGCCAGGGATTGGGCAGCAGAAACGCCGAGTAGTCGCTCACGTCCGTCACGTCCAGCACCACCCGCGTCACATCCGGCCGATACTGCGCCACCCGAATCCGCTTCAGGTAGCCGTCGTCAATCACCTGCACCTCGCGCCCATTCAGCCCGCGCGACAGCCGCGCCCCATGCAGATCAAAGAAGATGCGGTCCGGATGCATCACCCGCGCCGCCTCATACTCCACCTCGCCGCCCAGGTCGATGGCAATCCGCGTGGAAACCGGATTCGACCAGTGCCGGATGCCGGTCACCTCGACCGTCCGGCCATGGAAGGCGCCGCCACGCAGACCCGCCACCGGCGCATCGCCTGCGGTCACCGGCACCGGCTGCGTCACGGCCAGTTTCGGCACGGCCAGATTCGTCATGGCCTGCCCGGGCACTGCCCGCCGCACCGTACTCTCGGCCGCCATCGCCGCCGCGCGCATGCGCACCGGCCCGGCAGCTGCGGCAGAATCCGGAATCGCCCCCGCAACTGCGTCCGCAGCACGTGTCCCAGCAGGACGGATTCCCGCCGCATGGATTCCCGCCGCGTTGGT
>JAJZGG010000074.1 GCA_021804965.1 Acidobacteriota bacterium | reverse complement strand
GGCGGCCTTCTGCACGCTGCTGGTGCTGGCTGTGTGGAGGTGGTTGTGGTGAACGAATCTGTCGATGCGCTGGTCCTGCGCCTGGCCGACGTGCGCACCTTTGCCCTGCGCACCCTGGACCGCCTGCTGGGCGAGGCCTGGGACGGTGCACTCGATCTGGCCCACGTCATCGCCTACCCGGAGACCACCACCGCACAGAAGGTTCCCGGCAACCTGGACGATTATGCCTTCACCGTTCACGCCTGCATGGATGCCTGGCTGGCCACCGGCTCCATCGAGTACCATCGCGCAGCCTGCAAGCTGGCCGACGCGATGATCACCCGCTTCCTGGACCGCACTGCCGGCGTATTCCTTGACCTGCCTGTCGATCGCACCAGCCCGCTCGGTGCACTCTCCGCCCAGCGCCGTCCGCTGCAGGATGCGCCCACGCCGGCCGGCAATCCCGTGGCTGCCGCCGCACTGCTGCGACTGGCCGACCTGAGCGGACGCATCCACTACCGCGAGATTGCCGAGGACGTCCTCGAGGCCTTTGCCGGCATCGTTGAGCACTTCGGTCTCTACGTCGGCACCTACGCACTCGCCCTCAACCGCCTGCTGCTCGATGCGGTGCAGATCGTCGTCGTCGGCGCAGAGGAAGCGGCCAGCCGTCTGGAGTCGCTGGCCACCGCACGCTTTGCCGTCAACAAGACCGTCATCCGTCTGCAGGCCCGACAGTTGCTGGCGGAAACCCTGCCCGAGTCCCTGGCTGCGACCATCCCGCAGGTGCCTCTGCCGCAGGCCGGCTCGGCCTGGGCGCTGGTCTGCCGCGGCAACACCTGCCTGCCGCCGATCAGCGATCCGGATCAGCTGCTGGACACGCTGCTCGAGACCCTGGAACCCCGGGCTTGAAATTCCGGGCTTGAAATTCCGGGCCTGAAATTCCGGGCCTGAAATCCCTGTTTCTGATTCGACGGGAGCCGCGTCCTGTCCCACCGCGGCTCACTCGCCGGTAAACGGATTGTGCTCCGCGGCTGGCAGCGCCGTCAGGTCCACGGCGCGCGGCTCGGCCACCCGATGCCCCGCTTTCTGCCCGGCCTGCTGCGCCGTCACCGGCTCCTCCGGCTCTGCCTCACCATACGCGCGAAACGTCCGATACGGATCGCCCGGCAGCATGCCGCGCTCCTCCAGCGCCAGGCGAATCCGGCGGCGAAACTCCCGCACCGGCCCGGCCTGCTGCCCGGCCCGCGTGCGGAACTGCACCGGATACACGAGCTCCGGCCCGCGAATCGCATCCACGCCCAGAATCACCGGATCGGCCAGGAAATCCGCGGCAAAGCGCGCATCGTTGCGCACCTCCATCGCTGTCCTGCGCAGCAGCTCCAGAATCGCATCCGGCGGCACGGAAAAATCCACCGAAACCGGGACCGTCGCCTGCGAATACTCCCGGCTCAGGTTGGCCACCGTCGTGATCTGCGAGTTCGGAATCACGTAGAGCGTCCCATCCCCGTCGCGCACCTCGGTCCGCCGCAGTGTCATCGCCTCCACCACACCGCTCATCCCGCTGATCCGCACCGTGTCCCCGATGTTGAACTGGTCCTCCAGCAGGATCAGCGTGCCGTTCAGAATGTCCTTCACAATCGTCTGCGCCGCCAGACCCACGGCAATGCCCGCCACGCCCGCCGAGGCCAGCAGCGGCCCCAGATCCACGCCCAGAATCAGCAGCCCCTGCAGCGCCGTCAGCGTCCACAGTGCCGCCTGCAGCGTGGTGCGCAGAATCGCCGAGAAGGTCTTCACCTGCGACAGCCGCAGCGCGCTGGCGTTGTTCCGCTGCGCCACGCGCACCATGTGCCGCGTGGCCAGCGTGATGAACCGGCTGAGCACCAGCGCCACCAGCACCACCGCGATCAGGTTCGGCAGCTTGACATGCACGAACTCCTGACCATCGTTGGCCCACTCATGCAGCACCCGGCTGAAGAAGCCGGGCTCCAGTGCCGGAGCCATGAAAAAAAAGAATGCAGCTGTCACGGACGGACCTCTGCATTCTTTCTATACCAGCGACAATCCGCTGCGCCAGCGCGGGAATTCGCGCTCACACAAAGAGCGGGGCCAGCACCAGCGTCACCGTGGCCAGCAGCTTGATGAGCACATGCAGGCTCGGCCCGGCGGTGTCCTTGAACGGATCGCCCACCGTATCACCGACCACCGCAGCCTTGTGCGCATCCGATCCCTTGCCGCCATGCATCCCGGTTTCGATCAGCTTCTTCGCGTTGTCCCACGCGCCGCCGCCGTTGTTCATCAGCATCGCCAGCAGGATGCCGCTGATCGTGCCCACCATCAGGAACGCAGCCACGGACTCGGCTCCGGACAGGTTCACGATGTGCGCCATATCCGGCGGCAGGTCGCTGCTGCTCACCAGATGGAAGCGCGAGCTCAGGTGCCGGAACAGCATCCCGATGGCCACCGGCATCAGCACGGCCAGCGCGCCCGGCTTCACCATCTCCTTCAGCGCGGCTCCGGTCACGATGTGCACACAGCGCCCATAGTCCGGCTTGCTCGTGCCCTGCATGATGCCCGGATTCTCGCGGAACTGCGCGCGCACATCCTCGATCACCATCTCTGCCGCACGGCCCACCGCACGAATCGCCATCGACGAGAACAGGTAGGTCAGCATTGCGCCCAGCAGCGCACCCACAAACACCGGCACATTCGCCAGGTTCACGCTGGAGAAGCTCCACCCGGCAGGCAGCGTGAATCCGGCCGTCTCCAGCCGATGCCGCACAATGTCATGCACCGTCTCCAGATAGGCGGAGAACAGCAGAAATGCAGCCAGCGAGGCCGAGCCGATGGCATAGCCCTTGGTCAGTGCCTTGGTCGTGTTTCCCGCCGCATCCAGGCAGTCCGTGCGGTCGCGCACCTCGCGCGGCTGGTCGCTCATCTCGGCCACGCCACCGGCATTGTCGGTAATGGGGCCGAAGGTGTCCATGGCCAGAATGTAGGCCGCGCTCGACAGCATGCCCATGGTCGCAATCGCCGTGCCAAAGATGCCCCGCGCATACTGCGAAATTCCCGCCGCATCCTGCAGTCCCAGCACGCCGAAGTAGTAGCTCAGCAGCAGCGCCGCGCTGATGACGACCACCGGAATGGCCGGCGTCTCCATGCCCACCGCCAGGCCCGTGATGATGTTCGTCGCCGGTCCTGTCTTGCAGGCCTCGGCAATCGATTGCACCGGGCGGAAGCGTGTCTCGGTGTAGTACTCGGTGATGGAGACGAAGACGAACGAGGTGGCAATGCCCACCACGCCGGCCGCCAGCAGCCACCAGCGGTCCTGCAGCAGGAAGTGCACCGCCAGCGCAAAGCCGCACAGCGCCAGCAGGCTCGTCACATAGAAGCCCCGGTTCAGCGCATGCATCGGATCGCAGTCCTCCTTGCCGCGCACCACGGTGATGCCGATCATCGAGGCCACAATGTTGATCGCATGCACGATCAGCGGAAAGAGAATCCCCTTCACGCCCAGCACCGGATAGAGAGTTGCGCCCAGGATCATCGCGCCCACGCTCTCAGCCGCGCTCGATTCAAAAATATCCGCACCGCGACCGGCGCAGTCGCCCACGTTGTCGCCCACCAGATCGGCAATCACGGCCGGGTTCCGTGGATCATCCTCGGGAATCCCTGCCTCCACCTTGCCCACCAGGTCCGCGCCCACATCGGCGGCCTTGGTGTAGATGCCTCCGCCCAGCTGCGCAAACAGCGCCACCAGCGAGGCTCCAAAGCCGAAGCCCACCAGCTGGTAGGGCGCGCTCTGCGGATGCTGCAATCCCCCAAACAGCAGAAACAGCGTGCTGATGCCGAGCAGCGCCAGGCCCACCACAATCAGCCCCGTCACCGCGCCGCCATGCAGCGCCAGTTGCAGCGCCCGTCCCAGGCTGCTGCGCGCCGCTGCCGCCGTGCGCAGGTTGGCGCGAATCGACACAAACATTCCCGTGAACCCGGAGATGCCCGAGCAGGCCGCGCCCATCAGAAAGCTGAAGACCACCTTCAGCGCCAGCGGAGCCGTCGGCGGATAGATCGAGTAGCCCACATAGAGCACCACGGCCAGCACCGCCGCCATGATCGCAATCGTCTTGTACTGCCGCGACAGGAAGGCTTCAGCCCCCTCGCGAATCGCCGCTGCAATCTCCTGCA
Source organism: Acidobacteriota bacterium (assembly GCA_021804965.1). GTDB lineage: Bacteria > Acidobacteriota > Terriglobia > Terriglobales > Acidobacteriaceae > Acidicapsa. The sequence continues at coordinate 9,338 of JAJZGG010000074.1, read as the reverse complement.
TAGCCGGCGTCCCGGTGTCGGCACCGATCACCGAACGGGCAAAGAACAGCGCGGCAATCAGCGCCACAACTCCCACCGCAAACGCGATCCACAGCCACATGGCATCGGCGCTCGAGACCGGCGTCTCCGCCAGATCGCCAATCGCCAGCAGATGCTGCGGGGAAAATACGGAAGCAGCGCACGCGGCGCTGAGAGAAAACGTAAGCGGCATTTCTGGATCCCTCCATCCATTTCCTGGAACTCCGGGCTGTCTTCAGCTCCGGCTGCAACCCCGGATTTCACGCACCGGCATTGCTGCTTTACACCGCATCGCAGCACCGGGGGGAAAATTCCTTTGAGCATGACGAATAAAACACGCCGACAATTCAATCGTCAATACTCCATAAGGTGCGGATTCCCTTTTTCATCCTCGTCAGGGATTGGTACAATCTGTTGGGTCGTGGACAGACACACTCGTTTCAGGGAGGATCCACCCATGGAAAATACATCGCAGCACACTCGGCCATTTCCTGCCTCCGGAGCCAGCTCCGCGATCATGCAGGCCGATGCCGCTGCCCATGGACTCCGCCCGGAGGAGCTGGTCGAGTTTTACCGCCTGATGTACACCTCGCGCCGCATCGACGACCGCGAAATTCTGCTCAAGCGGCAGCAGAAAACCTTCTTCCAGATCTCCTGCGCCGGTCATGAGGCACTGCAGGTGGCCGCCGGCCGCGCCCTGCGTCCCGGCTATGACTGGGTGGTGCCCTACTACCGCGATCGCGCCCTCTGCCTGACCCTCGGCGTCAGTGCCGAGCAGATGCTGCTGCAGGCCGTGGGTGCCGCTGACGACCTGGCCACCGGCGGTCGCCAGATGCCGGCCCACTGGGGCTCGACCAAACTGAACATCGTCAACACCTCCTCATCGACCGCCACGCAGATTCTGCACGGCGTCGGCTGCGCAGAGGCTGGCATGTACTTCTCCCGCCATCCCGAGGCTGCCGCGCCCTCGGTCACCGACTATCGCGCCTTCCATCCCGTCCGCTTCCATCAGGATGAGGTCGTGCTGACCTCCATCGGCGAAGGCTCCACCTCGCAGGGCGAGTTCTGGGAGGCACTCAACAGCGCCTCCAATCTGAAGCTGCCGGTCATCTTCCTCGTGGAGGACAACGGCTACGCGATCTCCGTGCCGGTTGAGGTGAACACCCCAGGCGGCAGCATCTCCCAGCTGGTACGCAGCTTCCCGCACTTCCACATCGAGGAGGTGGACGGCACCGAACCCGATGCCGCCTTTGCCGCCATGCAGCGCGCCGTGGACCACTGCCGCCAGCGTCGCGGACCAGCCCTGGTCCACGGCCACTGCGTCCGCATGTACTCCCACTCCTTCTCCGACGATGACAAGCTCTACCGCTCCAGCGACGAGCGTGCCGCCGACGCGCTGCGCGATCCCGTGCACAAGCTGCAGATTCGCCTCCTGCGCGAAGGCATTCTGACCGAGAGCGAGCTGAACGAGCTGGAAGCCGGCATCGACGCCGCGATTGCCGAGGCTGCCCGCCGCGCCGTCGAGGCTCCCGTTCCGCCCGTCTCCTCCATTCCTCGCCACGTCTACTCGGAGGACTACGATCCCACCTCGGCCCATCTGGCCACCGCGCCCGTGAACCCCGACCCGCAGGCCACCGAGAAGACCATGGCCGACATGATCAACCTCTGCCTGCGTGATGAGATGCGCCGCGACCCGCGCATCGTCGTCTATGGCGAGGACATTGCCGACGCCAGCCGCGAGGCCGCACTCCGGGAGACCAAGGGCAAGGGCGGCGTCTTCAAGCTCACCGCCGGCCTGCAGACCGAGTTCGGCTCCGAGCGCGTCTTCAACTCACCGCTGGCCGAGGCCAACATCGTCGGCCGCGCCGTCGGCTATGCCGTCCGCGGCATCAAGCCCGTCGTCGAAATCCAGTTCTTCGACTACATCTGGCCGGCCATGCACCAGATCCGCAACGAACTGGCCCTGATGCGCTGGCGCTCCAACGGAACCTTCCGCGCGCCGGTCGTCATTCGCGTGCCCATCGGCGGCTACCTCACCGGCGGATCGATCTACCACTCCCAGTGCGGGGAATCCATCTTCACCCACATCCCGGGCCTGCGCGTCGTCTTCCCGTCGAACGCGCTGGACGCCAACGGGCTGCTGCGCACCGCCATCCGCTGCGACGATCCGGTGCTCTTCCTCGAGCACAAGCGGCTCTATCGCGAGACCTATGGCCGCGCCGCCTATCCCGGTCCCGATTACATGATCCCCTTCGGCAAGGCCGCCACCGTGCGCTCCGGCACCGACCTGACCATCGTGACCTATGGCGCCCTGGTGCCGCGCGCCCTGCAGGCCGCCCAGCGCGCCGCCATCGAGCACGGCATCCAGGCGGAGATTCTCGACCTCCGCACCCTGAGCCCGTATGACTGGGAGGCCATTGCCGCCAGCGTCCGCAAGACCAACCGCGTCCTGGTCGCCTATGAGGACATGAAGAGCTGGGGCTACGGCGCCGAGATTGCCGCCCGTATCGCCGACGAGCTCTTTGACCACCTCGACGCACCCGTCCGCCGCGTGGCCGCCATGGATACCTTCGTCGCCTATCAGCCGGCGCTCGAGGATGCCATCCTGCCCCAACCCGACGATCTGCTTCAGGCCATGGTTGCCTTGAAACAGTTCTGAAAACTCCATCCCTGCCCGGCTGTGGCACAATACTGGAAAACGCAGCAGCCGGGCCGGAATCTCTGGAGATCTCCGGTTGAATCCCGACACAGCCACAGGTGCACCCGCAAAGACAACCGTGTGCCTCAGCCATTCTGCTCCATTTCCGTACAGCTCAATCCGGCCTGTGAACTTCGGGCAGAGATCCGGGCGCACGCAGGCCGTTCGGTCATTCGCATCCCGGCACCGGAAACCGTTTCTGGGGGAACGCCATCGGGGAGGGTATAGTTTCTAGGAAGCATAAAACACGAATTCCCTGCCATCGGTGCAGAGCTTTCTGCGTCGAACTCAAACAGTAGCCCCAGCTGTTGGACAGGAACACCGACACCCGGCGCCATCTTCCGGCGTTATCAGCAACCCCACCTGCGGTGGAAACCGTAGCCCTCCGCGGAACACATTCGTTTTTGGCCTGCAGAGTCCCAATGCGTATACTGCCTGCCATTCAGTCTTTGGGAGCGTCCATTGCCCACGCCAAGCTCTGCGCATCGCGTTCTGATCTATCGTCTGGGAAGCCTGGGCGATACCATCGTCGCGCTACCGGCTCTGCATCAGATCGAACGCAGCTTCCCGCAGGCGCAGCGACGACTGCTCACCAACTTTCCCGTCCACGCCAAGGCCCCGGCAGCAGCCGCAGTCCTCGGCTCCAGCGGCCTCATCCATGACTACATGCGTTACACCGCCGGCACGCGCAATCCGCTGGAGTTGCTCCAGCTTGCCTGGCAGATTCGCCGCTTCCGTCCCGATCTTCTCGTGTACCTGATGCCGCTCCGCCAGGCCCGGCTTGTTCGCCGTGATCTTGCCTTCTTCCGCATCGCCTGCGGCATTGGAAACATCGTCGGAGCCGCGGAGTCGCTGGTTTCCACCCATCGCCAGGACCCGCTCACCGGCCGCTACGAGCAGGAGTCCCATCGGCTGGCTCAACTGGTGGCCACGCTCGGCGACGCCCAGCCCGACCAGCCCGCAAGCTGGGATCTGCGCCTGACCCAGGACGAGCGGCAGCGGGCCGCCGAGGCGCTTGCCCCGCTCGGAACCCAGCCCTTTTTCGTCTGCGGTCCGGGAACCAAAATGCAGGCCAAGGACTGGGGCGCGGAGAACTGGCGCACCCTGCTTGCGCTGCTCAGCCGCCACTACCCCGGCCACGGACTGGCTCTGGTTGGTGCCGCCGAGGATGCCGACGCAGCCCATACCGCTGCCGCAGAATGGCAGGGGCCCGTCGTCCAGCTTTGCGGCCGGCTTTCCCCGCGCCAGACCGCTGCCGTCATCGAACGCGGCCGGCTTTTTCTCGGTCCGGACTCCGGGCCCATGCATCTGGCTGCTGCTGTCGGCACTCCGGCCGTCATTGCCTTTTCGGCACGCGGTTTGCCCGGCGTCTGGTTCCCAGTTGGCCCGCGCCACCAGGTCATCTATCATCAAACCAGTTGTTTCGGCTGCGGGCTGGAGACCTGCACCGTGCAGCAGCGGCGCTGCCTGCTTTCCATCACGCCGCAACAGATGCTGGATGCCTGCCAGCGGGTTCTCGGTTCCCACAGCTGACCGCACAGGCCTCTGTCGTTCCATGGCCCACGTACCGCAGACCACGTACCGCAAAACCAGCAGGAGATTCCGATGCACATCGTCACCGGCGGCGCAGGATTCATCGGCAGCAACCTCGTTCACGAGCTGAACGCTCACGGCATCACCGACATCCTCATCGTTGACCACCTGGCCAACTCGGCCAAATTCCGCAACCTTCACGGTGCCCGCTTCACTAGCTACATGGACAAGGCCGAGTTCCGCCGCGCCATTGCCGCCGATGCCTTCGCCGGTGTCGAGATCGAGTCCATCCTCCATCAGGGAGCCTGCTCGAACACGCTCGAGGACGACGGCGTCTACATGATGGACAACAACTTCACCTGCTCGCGCGAGGTGCTGGAGCTGGCCATCCGCCACGGCGCTCCGCTGGTTTACGCCTCCACCGCCGCCGTCTATGGACTCAGCGGTCCGGGCCGCTTCACGCCCACGCTGGACAACGAGCGCCCGCTCAACGTCTACGGCTACTCCAAGCTGGCCTTTGACCACTACCTCCGCCATCGTCTCGACGAGGGCACCGTGCCCATCCCCGTCGTCGGCCTGCGCTACTTCAACGTCTACGGCCCGCGCGAGCAGCACAAGGGACGCATGGCCTCGGTGCTGCATCACTTCACCCGCCAGATTCAGGAGACCGGCAAGGTGCGCCTGTTTGCCGGCAGCGGCGGATACGGCGACGGCCAGCAGCGGCGCGACTTCGTCTACGTCCGCGATCTGGCCAGGCTGAATATGTTCTTTGCGGAGATCGGCCCCTACGCGCCGCCCCGTGGCTCAGAATCCCGCCGCTATCAGGGGGTCGTCAACGCCGGCTCCGGGCAGGCGCGCACCTTCAACGAGGTTGCCTCCATCCTGATGGAGATCCACGGCAAGGTCCCGATTGAGTACATTCCCTTCCCGCAGGATCTCGAAGGCCGCTACCAGCACTTCACCGAAGCCGACCTGACGGGACTCCGCGAGCTGGGATGCAACCTGCCCATGACGCCCATCGAGGAGGGCATCCGCGCCACCTATCGCACGCTGGCCGAGCTCGACGCCTGAGCAGCCAGCAGCAGCCGCACCGCTGCCGGCAGATCGTCTGCGGCAGCGTCGGCCATGGCCTCGCCCTGTTCCCAGCCCGGCTTGCGATGCGTTGCATCGCCGCGCACAAAGATCGTGCGCATCCCCACGGCCCGGCCAAACTCGATATCGGAGAGCGAATCGCCCACCATCACGCTGCGCTCGGCCGCAATCCGGGGAAACTGCGCCTGCGCCTGTTCAAACATTCCCGGCAGCGGCTTCCGGCAGCGGCACATGCGCTTGTCGTGAGGGCAGTAGTAGAAGGCATCCACTCCCGCTTGGCCGTCTGCGCCCGCTTGGCCCACTGCACCCGCACTCCGGCCGCATTCGGTCAGCAGCGTCTGCAGCCGCGCATGGATCGCCTCCACATCCGCCGTGCTGTAGCGGCCCAGCGCCACTCCGCGCTGGTTGGTGACCACCACCACGCACAGACCGGCCGCCTTCAGCGCGCGAATCGCCTCCAGCACGCCCGGCAGCAGCTCAAACCGCTCCCAGCTGGAGACATATTCGCCCTCCGGCAGCTTCCGGTTGATCACCCCGTCCCGATCCAGAAACACTGTCGTCACCGGCAGTTCCACTCCGGTGCTGCCCCCAACTTCATCCGCTGTCTTTGCCGTCACGCAGTTATCATAACAACAGCACTTCGAGGCCCGGCCCATGCCGTGCCGGTTCCCCACTTCAGCAAGGAAAATTCGATGCCCGAGCAGCCCAATCCCTCCACGGTCTTCTTCCGCGCCTTCACCGACCACCTCGATCTCGTCAAGGCCGTCGCCGCTCAGCAGGAGCAGCTCGAACGCATCGCCCAGGCCATGAGCCAGACCCTGGCCGACGGCCATCGCATCCTGTGGTGCGGCAACGGGGGCAGCGCCGCCGACTCCCAGCATCTGGCCGCGGAGATCGTCGGGCGCTTCCGCCGCGAGCGCCGCGGCATGCCCTCCATCGCGCTCACCACGGACACCTCCATCCTCACCGCCGTCGGCAACGACTACGGCTTCGATGCCATCTTCTCCCGCCAGGTGGAGGCGCTTGGCCAGCCCGGAGACCTGCTTGTCGGCATCTCCACCAGCGGCAACAGCCGCAACGTCGTCGCCGCGCTGGAAGTCGCGCGCGCCCAGCATCTGCGCACCGTCGGCTTCACCGGCGAGGGCGGCGGACGCATGGCCTCGCTCTGCGACCATCTCTTCGCCGTTCCCTCCCGCGACACCGCCCGCGTCCAGGAGATGCATCTGTTCGCCGGCCACATGCTCTGCGACTGGATTGAAATCGCCGCCACCTCCGGAGTCTCCCGATGATCGATCAGATTCACACCGTCCTCGAACGCATTGAGCATGGCTGGCCTGAATTGCACATTCTCGTCGTCGGCGATCTCATGCTCGACCGCTACATTCGCGGCGAGGTCGCCCGCATCTCGCCTGAGGCGCCGGTGCCCGTCGTTCGCGCCATCCACCAGAGCGAGCAGCCGGGCGGCGCCGCCAATGTGGCCATGAACCTGGCCCGGCTCGGTGCCCACGTCACGCTGGTCGGCTTCACCGGCGGCGACGCCAATCAGGACTCCCTGCGCGCGCTGCTGGAACGCGAGGGCATTGCCTGCATCTTTCTCGCCGACCCGGACTATCCCACCATCACCAAGCTGCGCATCCTGGGCGGCAGCCAGCAGATGCTCCGGCTGGACAGCGAACGGCTGACCCCGCGTCCACCGGCGCACACCGCCCAGCTTCTGGCCGCCGTGGAGCAGCACCTCAGCACCGCGCCGCTTTGCCACGGACTCATCCTCTCCGACTACGCCAAAGGCGTGCTGACCCCGCAAAGCTGCCAGCCGCTCATCCAGGCCGCACGCCGCCGCGGGCTTCCCGTGCTCATCGATCCCAAAAGCGCCGATCTCTCCCGCTATCGCGGTGCCACCACCCTTTGCCCCAACCTCAGCGAGCTGCACGCCGCCATCCGTCTGCGCAACCCCGAGGCCACGGCCACGCTGGAGTCCACGCTGAGCGCCGCCCAGCAGATGGTTGCCGATCTGGAGCTCGACTTCCTGACCGCCACCCTCAGCGAAAAAGGCATCGCCCTCGTCGGTCCGGAGAGCATCCGCATCGACCCCGCCAAGGCCCGTCAGGTCTTCGACGTCTCCGGCGCCGGAGACACCGCGCTGGCCGTACTCGCCCTCGGGCTCACCAGCGGTCTGGCTCCCTTCACCGCCATCCAGCTTGCCAACCTCGCCGCCGGCATCGTCGTCGGCAAGGTCGGCACCGTGCCCATTGAGCACCACGAGCTGATGGGAGCCATCCAGCCTGCCATCCAGCTCCAGGCCGCGGAGAAGGTCGTCTCCCGCAGCGAGCTGCAGCATCGCGTTGCCGCCTGGAGGGCCAACGGCGAGCGCGTCGCCTTCACCAACGGCTGCTTTGACCTGCTCCACGTCGGCCACATCACCGTCCTCGAGCAGTCCCGCCAGACCGCCGACCGCCTCATCGTCGCCATCAACAGCGACCAGTCCGTCCAGCAGCTCAAGGGGCCCACGCGGCCCATCGTTGGCCAGCAGCAGCGCGCCCGTGTCCTTTCCGCGCTTGGCTGCGTCGATGCCGTCGTCGTCTTCGATGAGCCCACGCCGCTGGAGCTGATCGTCACCGTCCGGCCCGACATCCTCGTCAAGGGCGGCGACTACAGCGCGGAAACCGTCGTCGGGGCCGCGGAGATGGCCTCCTGGGGTGGTCAGGTCCGCATTGTGCCTACCGTCGAAGGCCACTCGACCACGCGCCTGATCGCACGCGGCGCAGGCAAGGCCGAACCGGCGTAGTCAAAGGCCAGGTCAGTCCCAAGCCAGGCCAGTCCCAAGCCAGGCCAGTCCCAAGCCAGGTCAGTCCCAAGCCAGGTCAGCCCAGTCCCAAGCCAACCCGGCCAGGCTGCCGCATTCGGACGCGGCAGCCCTTTTTCATCCCGTCGAATCCCATCCGCAAAACCCTCCCCATCCCACCCGATTTTTTCTTGACGCGCCTCCATCCTCGGCGCTACCTTCGAGCTACACGGGAAAGGAGGATGATCCAGCCTATGAATTCTGATTGTTCGAGTTGTTGCGTTTCACAACGTGAGGTGACTGCGGCTGCATAGGGCGTCGTGCCCGGCTTCAGCGGTTAACTGGCCAACTCTGGCCACTTCTCCGGCTTTCGCGGCAGCGCGACAGCCCAGTCCTTAGCCAATTTCCACAGTTCACTCAGCCACGGCCCGCCGAGCATCTGCTCCGGGCCGTGGCTGCGTTCGGCCCATTCCATTGCCGGCCAGACCATCCTGCCCGGCCACGCAGCCATTCCCGGCCGAGCAGCCACCCCGTCCGCAAACCATCTCCAGCCCCAGCCATTTCCCCACAAATTTCTCCGGCGGATTACAAGTCATACGATTTTCTAGTACACTTTCGCGGTAGCTTCGCACGCCCGGCTTGCCTGCGCCTGCGATATTGTTCCCACCCACCCGAGAGGCTCCCAACCATGAAGATGACGCACGCATTGCAGTTGCTTGGCGTTGCCGCCCTGCTGGCCGGCACCCTGGCCGTACAGGCGCAGTGGCCCCGCCAGCCGGAACCGGCCTGGAAACACGCCGCCTGGATGAACCAGTCGCTCTCGCCCGACGAGCGCGCCGACCTCGTCCTGAAGCAGATGACGCTGGACGAAAAGATTGACATGATCCACGGCGAAGGCATGCCCGGCTGGGGCAAGCCCAAGCCCAACGCCTACCTGGGCAACGGCGGTGCCGGCTTCACGCTCGGCGTCGAGCGGCTCGGCATTCCCATCATCCAGATGAGCGATGCCGCCTACGGTGTCCGCTCCAGCGCCGCCAATGGACGCTACTCCACCGCGCTGCCCTCCAACGTGGGCGCAGCCGCCAGCTGGGACACCGATGCCGCCTGCCAGTACGGCGCGCTGATCGGCCGCGACCTCCGCGCCCAGGGCTACAACATGACGCTGGGTGGCGGCGTGAACCTGACCCGCGAGCCGCGCAACGGGCGCACCTTCGA
>JAJZGG010000073.1 GCA_021804965.1 Acidobacteriota bacterium | reverse complement strand
TCCGATCTCGTTCCCGATTCAGGAGGACACTATGCTCTTGCACCGCTTTCGTAACCCTTCCCCAAATCGCAACCAGGTAACAGCATCATCCTTTGGCCTGCAGTCCGTGCAACGCATGGACGCAGCCATTCAGGCGATGAATCGACGTCGTTTTCTCACAGGCGTCGGCGTGGCCGGTGCCGTGGCCGGCGCCGCAGCGTTGACCGGCTGTGGCTCCAGCAGCATGACGGCCATGGCGCAATCGAACATGGCCACAGCCGATACGGCCCAGCAGATCTTCACCGCAGCCCTGATCGCTGAGGATCTGGCCACCACGATGTACTACAACGCGCTGGTGGGCGGCGTGATTCAGGATCCGAATTTGGCCGGAACCGGCGGAACAGCAACCACGGTCTCTGCCAGTGGAAATGCGGCCAACGTGGGCTATCTGCGCGGCGCACTCTCCGAGGAGATTCAGCACGCCGACCTGCTGCGCACCCAGTTGAACATCAGCGCAGCCACCAGTGATCCGGTGCAGACCTTCTACTTCCCCACGGGCACCTTCGATACGCTGACCAACTTCTTCCCCGTGCTGGTGGCGCTGGAGACTGCCTTCATTGCTGCCTACATGACGGCCGTGGAGGAGTTCAGCCTGATGATCGGCGGTGTGGCACCGTACAGCGCAACCCAGACCTCTGCCGGCGGCTCGGCTTACACTGCGGCAGATCTGGCGGAATTTGCCAAGATCAGCGCGGCGATTCTGGGCGTGGAGGCGGAGCATCGCTCCCTGGCGCGCGCCATCCCCAGCGGCACCACGTTTGCGGGCACGTCGATTCTTCCCGCAGACAATGCCTGCTACGAATCCACCGATACCTTGACCTCGGTGTATAACGGTTCCGCCTCGGCTGCGGCAGCACTGGGACCGTTTCTCACACAGGGCAGTGGAACCACGGCATACAGCCTGCAAACTGCACTGATGGGGGCTGCAACCATCCAGTTGGCGTGCACCGGCGGCGCGCCGAGCGCGTAGTCAGCGCTTGTAAATCAGAAGCCGGACCAAGTACGACTACTCCCTGGATCCCGCTCGGCGTTTGCCGGACAATGGCTCGCATTGTCTGACGAACGCCGGGCGGTTTTTCCTGTCCTGCGCTGCCCTGCCCTGCGAATCCCTGCCTTGCGCACCCCTGTCTGGCTTAGTGCGTCAGCGCCAAACCGATCGCGTAGGAGGGGTCCGTCGATGCGGTGGACAGCGTCGTATCCACATCCAGTGTTCCGGCGCTGGTTGCGTCGTAACTGTAAACCCACAAATCCGGATTGTTGCCGAAACCTGCCACAACGACGTAGTTTTTGGTGCTGTCTTCGGCGATGGCGAGGGGTGCCTTGGCTGTGGCAAAGGGAGAATCGGTCAGCGGCGTCAGTGCTCCGGCACTCAGCGCGAATCCGGAAAGCGTGTTTGCCGTGTAGTTTGCCACATACACATACTGCCCGGTTGGATCGGAGAGGATGGCCGATGGCGATTGTCCCACGCTGTAGGTATTCTGGGCGGCACTCAGGTTGCTGATGGCGAACTTACGCAGCAGGCTGGTGCCGGATTCCGCAATAAACAGGTAGGTGGAGCTGGGATCGACGGCAACCGCATTGGCCGAGGTGCTGTTGGGGGCCATGGGAATGTGGAACGGTGCAGGACCCCAGGGGGATGCAGCCGCTGCAGCAAAGCTGATGGCGTCGGTTCCGCCGCTACCCAGCGCGATAAAGACATTGTTATTCGCCGGTGACATGGCAATCTCCACCGGAGATGCCGAATCCAGCACCGCGGGAACCGGGGTTCCGGTCTGCGGCAGCCCGGTCAGCGGAGAAATGGCCAGGGCGTCCAGTTCCGTGGAGTTTTTGTTGGCCACGATCAACCAGGAGGATGTGGCATCCATGGCCAGGTAAACCGGCTGCGAAGGCCCTTGATAAATCACCGTTCCGTTGTTGCCCTGGGTCAGTGTGCCATTGGTGCCAACGGTGTACATGAGCACCCCAATCGAAGTGCCCACGAAGACAAAGGCATTGTTGGGCGAAACCACAATCGAGGTCGGCGTTGCCGGCAGGCTGATCGGCGATCCGGACAGGGCCGCCACCACGCCGCTGGTAATGGAATACTCGGAAAGCGTTCCCCCGGTTCCCGTATTGCTGACGTTCACAACATAGGCGTAGGTGGTGGATCCTGTAGCGGCGGTGGTGTTGTTCACGGGCGTAAAAAACTCGCCGCAGCTGCTCAACAGCAACGTCAGTCCGAGCAACGATACGGCAGTCGAAACGCGCAACAGCATTGCGGACAAAGGGATGCGACGGCGGAATACGCTGGCAAAGATGGGACGGCGGACGGGCATTGGCTCTCAGTCTGGTTCCACCTGGAGCAACCGCAGGCAGAACACATCGGGGTCTGCTCAGATTATCGCCTTCCGCGCGGCTGGAAATCCAACCCGGATGGAAATCGATGCTCTGCCAGACCGACGCAGCCGGAAGCGCAAACGCTCATGCCACCCTCTGCGTCCACCCCGGAGCACAACGCTGCAGCATGCACGATACAATTCCCTTCATGACTCGACCCTCCCATCGTCAGATGATCTCTCCCGCCGTTCTCCTCGCCCTGCTGGTGGCCATGTGTCTCCCGGTTGGCGCCCAGACTCGAAACCGTGCGATTGTCTGCGCGGTCTGCGTCCATGCGGATATGGATTTCCTGGCCTCCGATGCCATGCACGGACGCGGCTCCGGGACGCGCGACGAACACATCGCTGCACTCTACGCGGCATCGCTGCTGCAATCCTTTGGCCTGCAGCCGCTGCCCGGCGTGGCCATGGAGGACGGTGGTTATGTGCAGCGTGGCACGCTGCCGGATCCGCTGCCCCGCGGCGTCCTCGGCTACCTGAAGCATCTGGGAACCGATGCTGTTCCCCGCCCCGCCACCTGGAATGCGATGGGCCTGCTTCGCGGCACAAGCTGGAAGGATTCCGGTCCCAATCAGGTGATTCTGCTCACCGCCCACCTGGATCACCTGGGCATGGGCACGCCGGTGCAGGGCGATGCGATCTATAACGGAGCCGACGATGACGCTTCCGGCACCACCGCTGTGCTGGAACTGGCGCGCGCTCTATCCAAGGGCCCGCGGCCCAAGCGGTCCATTCTCTTTGTCCTGTTTGGATCGGAGGAACTGGGGGGCTATGGCGATCGCTTTTTCCTGGATCATCCCCCGGTTCCGCTCACCGACATTGTGACCAATCTGGAGTTCGAGATGATTGGCCGACCTGACCCGAAGCTCCCGCAGCGCACGCTCTGGCTCACCGGTTATTCCCGCACCGATCTGGGCCCCATGCTGGCGCATCATGGAGCAGCCATCAGTGCCGACCCTCACCCGAAGCAGCACTTCTTCCGCCGGTCGGACAACTACAATCTTGCACTGCGCGGCATCGTTGCCCAGACCGTCTCCAGCTTTGGTCTGCATCCGGATTACCATCAGCCTTCCGATGAGCTTTCGCGGATCGACTTTGACTTCCTCACGCACAGCATCAACTCGATGATCGAACCCATCCGCTGGCTGTCCAATTCGTCCTGGAAGCCGAGCTGGGTGCCCAATGGCAAGCCGTCCGGGCAGCTGCTCGGCGGGCACTAAAGCGGAGTCGCGGACTGGAGTTATTCCATGACCGCGGCCTGCGCCGAAGCCGATGCGGCGCGCAAGGTGAGCCTGCGCAGAAGGAATAGCAGGATGCAGAACGCCAGCATGGGCACAGCCAGCAACGCTGTGCCTGCGCGGTAGCTGCCCGTCCAGTCCCGCAGTATCCCCATCAGGTATGGCCCCACAAATCCTCCCACCATCCCGATCATGTTGATGGTGGCCAGACCAATGGCGGCATTCCGTCCGTGCAGGAATGTGGTGGGCAGCATCAGCAGCGGTCCCTGCATGGAGGCAAAGAGCACAAACGTCATGGCCAGCAGCGGCACCGTGAAGGTGGGACCGCTGAGCCAGGCAGCCGCCACAAATGCCACTGCCTGCAGGAATGCAGGCAGCATGGCATGGCCAAAGCGCTCACCCGTACGGTCGGAATGCCAGCCATTGCCCACCATGGCGATGACGCCCACCAGTCCCATTGCGGAGATGAAATTGCCGATGCGATCCACGCTCCAGTGCGTCGCATTCTGAAAGATCACTGGCGCGGAAAAGGTGAAGGCATACAGCACGGCCAGCATGACCGTATTGGCAAATCCAAACAGCCAGACCCGCAGATCACGCAGCGGAGAAACTCCCGCACCGGGCAGTGCCGCAGCCTGCTCTGCCTCCCAGGCAAGCACCGCCTCAATCTCCCGCTGCTGCTCCGGGTGCAGCCACGGCGCATCCGCAGGCCGATCCGGAAGCAGGCGCAGAAAAACGACACTCAACACAATCCCCGGCAAGCCCTCCAGGAGAAACAACCACTGCCAGCCTGCCAGCCGGAGCGTTCCCTGCATGCCCAGCAGGCCGCCGGCCAGCGCGCCCATCACGGCAGTGCTCAGCGGCAGCGCCACATAGAAGCGGCTGATGGCCCGGGCACGCATTGATGCCGGAAACCACAGCGTCAGGTAGTAGAGCACTCCCGGAAAGAATCCCGCTTCTGCCGCACCCAGCAGGAGACGAACCAGATAAAACTCAAGCGGGGTACGCACCATTGCCATGGCCATGGCCAGCACGCCCCAGGTCAGCAGAATCCTTGCCATCCAACGACGGGCACCGATCCGATGCAACATCAGGTTGGAAGGGATTTCGCAGGCCGAATAGCTTAAAAAGAACAGCCCCGCACCCAAGCCGTATACGGTGGCGCTGAAGCCCAGGTCGCGATTCATCTGGAGCGCGGCAAAGCTGATGTTGATCCTGTCAATGTAGGCCACGCAGTAGCCCAACGCCAGCAGCGGAATGAGCCGCCATGCCACCTTGCGCATGGTCATCGCGTCGACTGCAGGCGCGGAATCCCGGACAGAACCGGTGGAAGACTCAGCCAAAAGCACGACTCCAGAGGAAGATCATCGGACTGCATCCGACCGGTTCAGTCGCAGCTCACAGTTGCCCTGCGGAAAATATCCCGGTCAGCTGAGCGAAGAGTAACACACGCTCATCGGGCATGGATGGAGTCGATGCAAAGCGCGTCTTCAGTTGGGGCGCCCGCCCAGGGCCGTCCTGCGTCGGAATCGGTCATCAATGGCCTGACGGCCACGAAATCCCGACTCCGTCGTATGCCAGAAGCCAATCTCCGACTCCCCGCGCTTCCAGCAGAGCAGAACGATTTCGCCATCCATGCGGCATGGAAAATCCAGCAGGCCTGTCTCCAGATCCTTCACCTGCACACCGATGGCATCGATCTCCGCCACGGTCTCGCGGGTGGTCTTCAGATGCGCCTCGAGTGTGGCTTTCTGCTGCATCACCTGTTCCAGATCCACGCGCATGCCGCCCATCAGAAAGATGCGCCGCGAAAGCTCGGTGAGTTCGTCCTCGATGGTCTGCGCGGCCTGCTTGCCTTCCATCGCCCGCTTCAGCAGGGACTCCAGCAAGGGCAGGAGCGATTGAGCCTCATCCAGCGTGAATGTTTTCATGCCTCCAGTCTAAGGGCCGAAGGCGGCAACTTCAATTGCCAACTGCGGCAATGCCGACCTGGGTCAAAACCGGGCAGCTGGCCTCGGCAATGATCGGGAACGCTCCGGAGAGATTTCCCTGCATTTCCAGGTGGGTCTCTGCATTCAGGCACAGCACCAGCAGGTCGATCTCCCGCTCGCGAATATGCTTCAGAATCTCTGTACGCGGCTGGCCAACACTCACAAATGTGCGCAATTCCACTCGCTCATGGGCATGGGCCGGAAGTGCGGCCTCCGTTTCATCGTGGCGGGCATAGAGTTCATGCGGCTCGTTCAGCGTACCCTCCACGGCCTTCGGATGCAGGATATGCAGCACATCCAGAGTGGCTCCGAAACTGGCGGCAACATCCACGGCAAGCTGCGCTGTATCCGCTGCGCCGGCCGCGTTGTTGGTCACAAACAGAATGTGCTTCCAATGCAGATCGTTGCCTTCCAGCAGTGGAGTCTTGGGCCCGATGGAAAGCGCGGGCAGATGCGTGTGACGCAGGATGCCCTCCGCCGTGGAACCAATCACAAATCGTTCCACAGGACCGCCCCCATGGGTACCCATCACGATCAGCGAAGGCTGGCGCTCGGCTGCAATCTTCGGCACCATCAGGCGTGGATCGCCCTCGACGAGGATGGCTTCCGTCGCTCCCTGCCCGGAGGCCAGTTCGTCGGCTGCGCCGCGGATTTTCTCCTGCAAATGAACCCGCTGCTGGCTCAGCAGATGACGGAAAATCTCCGCTTCCATCGCTGCCTGATCCAGATAGAACGCGTGCATGGCCACGAGCTGGGCCTGCATGCGACGCGCCAGGGCACTGGCGTAGCGGCCTGCATTGTCGCTGGCTCCGGAAAAATCCGTGGCAAAGATGACTGTCTCCAACTGTTCGGAACCGTCCCGATCAAAAATCCGCATGCACACTCCTCGTTCTATGGATACACGCCCGGCATCCATGCCAGCCGACATAGGCCGTCTGCCAGACTCTGCAGCAATCCATGCCCATTATCAATCACAAGATGGATGCAGAAATTCGGATTTCGGCTGTCTGAACAGCAGCTGGAGGCTGAGAAAATCTTCGGAAGGCTGATTCGGTCATCCGCGCAGAATGGCTGGGAACCCACTCGATGCCTGCGGAAGCCTGTGTTTAGGCGCAGTCCTGCACACGACACACCTGGGCAGCCTGCGGAAAGGCAGGTTCCGCTGGAATTGAAGTGAAATTTGGCAGACAGGATTGTTCAAAAATGGTCGGGGAGAGAGGATTCGAACCTCCGACCCCCTGGTCCCGAACCAGGTGCTCTACCAGGCTGAGCCACTCCCCGTACCCTTGGCGCGCGGTGGTTCGACCATCCTGGTCCATCCGGTCGATTCCATGCTCCGGCGCACTTTCTTGAGTGTAACAGAAAAATCTGCCGCGGCTCGCACATCGCATCCTGCCGGGGCTAACGTTGCGGAAAGAGAAATCGCAACAGCGGCTGAACGCGCAATGACCAGCTGGCTTCATCGTGGGTACCGCCGGCAATCCGCTCAAAATGCAGGGTATCGCCGTCCTGCCAGCCTTCGCTGCGCAGCCGTCGAGCCAGCGACTCGGCATCGCGCAATGTCATGCGCCCTTCGTGATCGCCGGCATCCAGCCAGATGCGCGGACGCTCGACAATCTGCGAGGCACGCTCATGCACATAGGAGAGAATGCTGCGCCGACTCCACCATACGCTGGGCGAAAGAATGGCCAGCATGCCGAAGAGATGGGCATATTGCAGCCCCAGATACAGCGTGACAAGCCCGCCGAGGGATGAGCCGCCCATCCCGGTTTTTTCGCGCTCCCGGCTCACCCGATAATGCCCGGCAATCCACGGCATCAGCTCGCACGTCAGCAGCATGCCATAGCGTGCAGCCTCGCCGCCGCCCATGCGCCAGTCGGCAACCGGAGTATATTCCGCCAGTCTGCGTTCGCCCGTGTTGGCAATGCCCACAATGATGAGCGGCTCCACCAGCCCGGCACCAATGGCGGCATCGGCGCATTCTTGAACGCGCCATGTCCGCCCGGCGACAAAGGAGGTTGCCGGATCGAAGAGATTCTGCCCGTCATGCAGATACAGCACCGGGTAGTGCCGCTCCGGATGGTCCTCGTAGCCCGGAGGCAGATACACCACAATGTCGCGCGCATCGGGCAGATAACTGCTGCGGAAATCACGATGCAGATGGAGCCGGGGGTGCCCGGTTGACGTCAGTTCCCACTGCGCGGACGCATGCCGTGTGGCATGGCCCGCAGGGTGACGGGCCATGGCTATGCTGTCCGACCTGGTGGACGGTGAGGTCACAGGAAAAGGGTTCCTCCGCGGGTGCGTGTTCGAAATTTCAGCTCTGGCGCGTGGAAATTGCTGCCGCAGCGCAGCCATGGCTGATACAGTATCCAAAAATGGAGACCGACCTTCATGATACGCGAGTACCATTCATGGTTTTCCTCACGCCTGGGCCGCGAGATGGAGCTTCTCATCTTTGGGCACGGCGGCCTGCCGGCGCTGGTCTTCCCCACCTCGGGCGGACGCTTCTATGAATTCGAAGACCGTGGACTGGTAGCCTCGCTGGCAGGAAAGATCGACGCCGGTCAGCTCCAGCTGTACTGCGTCGATTCGGTGGACATGGAAAGCTGGTACAACCGCGCGGTGCCTCCGCGCTGGCGCATTGCACGCCATGTCCAATACGAGTCGTACCTGATGGAGGAGGTTGTGCCGCTGATGCGGGGGCGCAACCCCAATCCCAAACGGATCACCCTGGGCTGCAGCTTTGGTGGATTCCATGCAGCCAATCTTGCCCTGCGCCATCCGGATCGCTTCACCGGCCTGCTTTCCCTCTCCGGCGCGTTTGACATGACCAGCTTCCTGCACGGGTATCACGACGAGGACGTCTACTTCCATACGCCGACGCAATACCTGCCCAATCTCACGGACAGCTGGTACTTCGATGCCTACCGCCGGAATCAGTATGTGTTTGCAACCGGATGGGACGACCAATGCCTGGGGGCCAATCAGCAGCTGGACCGGATTCTGACAGCCAAGGGCATCCCGCACCAGTTGTATATCTGGGACAGCTGGAACTCGCATGACTGGCCCACCTGGGAACGCATGCTTCATACCTATCTCTAGCGTGCAAACTGCAGAGAACGACCCATCCATCGGAAAGGCGAATCCTGATGCGGAAAACAGAAACGCAGCTGGGGACGCGGGCAACGGCCCAGACCTGGGTGGGGCTTGTGCGCGCGGTCAACGTTGGGGGTACCGGCAAGCTCAGCATGCAGGATCTGGCTGCAGCCTGTGAGGCCTGTGGGCTGACCGCAGTCAAAACATATCTGGCCAGTGGCAATGTCCTCTTTCGGGGGCCGGCCGATGATGTTCAGCTGACGCAAATGCTCGATGCCAGATTGACGGCGCTCCTCAAGCGACCTGCAACTCTCCTTCTGCGAGATGTCCCTTCCCTGCAGGCCATACTGGCCCGGAACCCGTTCCAACATTGCGACCCGGCGCGAACACTGGTGTATTTTCTTCCGCAACAGGTGGATGGGCATCCCGCTGTCTCCGGACAGAAACATGAGGAGATCTTTCCGGCTGGACGGGAGATCTTCGTCCATTACCCGGACGGCATCAGCGATTCCCGGCTGCGCATCCCTGCGGCGCAGTCGGGGACGGCACGCAACCTGAATACGGTGAACAGACTTCTGACCATGGGGCAGGCACTCGACGCCAGCCGGACGGGATGATTAGAATGGGTCCACATTTGCATCCCATCATGATTCGGAAAGACAGAGGAGACAGGAATGTTCAAGGGATTTCGTGACTTCATTTTGCGTGGGAATGTCATCGATCTGGCGGTCGCTGTGATTCTGGGCGCATCCTTCAATGCCATCGTCACCTCGCTGGTCAATGACATGCTGACGCCGCTGATTGCGGCCGTCGGTGGCAAACCCGATTTTGGAGCTCTGATTCTCACGCTGCATGGCGGGCATATCCGCTATGGAAACTTTCTGAACGCGATCATCAACTTTCTCATCGTTGCGGCGGTCATCTACTTTGGCGTGGTCCTGCCGATGAATCACCTGATGAATCGCATCAAGCACGCCCCGGCTGCGGCGCCATCCACCAAGAAATGCTCCGAATGCCTCAGCGATATTCCGCTGGAAGCGCGGCGCTGCGCACACTGCGCCCAGCCTGTGGAATAGTCCGCTCCAAATGCATCCGCACCGTGGAACCTAGATGAGGAACCCTGCGTACCAGCATGCATGGCTCTCATCGAACGGAATCTTCCCAAACACGCGTCCTCCGTGATTCGTACAATATCGAGGCTTGCAGGTCATCGCATCTGGATCCCTGCAGTCTGTCTTTGCCTGCTTTCAGGAGCATTTGCGTTGGCCGCAAAACATCCGGCTCCGGCAAAGTCGCAGGCATCCATTCCAGACGCGCCGCAATACACCAGCGCTGGCGATCTCGTTCCGCCAGTCGACTATCGACGATGGATCTATCTGACATCCGGACTGGACATGAGCTACTCCGCGCAGAGTAGCGGAATGTCCCGCTTTGATAATGTGTTTGCATCCCCGGCGGCATACTCACAGTTTGTTGCCACCGGCCACTGGCCAGACAAAACCATCCTGGTGCTGGAAGTGCGTGGTGCTGCCAGCAAGGGATCCATCAACAAGAATGGGCACTTCCAGACCACCAATTTGATGGGAATGGAGGTGCACGTCCGTGACAGCAGCCGCTTCCCCGCCAGTCAATATCCGGGAGGATGGGCCTTCTTTGATGTGGTCAGCAGGAGCAAGGCCACGCTGATTCCACAAACGGCAGAGTGCTATCGCTGCCATCAGGCGCATGGTGCCGTGGATACCACGTTTGTCCAGTTCTACCCCACGCTGCTGCCGATTGCCACACAGATGGGAACCCTGAGCGCGACATATCAGGCGGACGCATCCGGCAACAATCCGTAGCCGCCCCATTCGGCTCGGCTCAATCCATATCGCGCCAGTTTCCCCCCACGGCAACGTCTGCCACCAGCGGAATCCGCAGCGTTGCCACTGACTCCATGGCGCTGCGCACCAGCGACGCAACCTCCTGCAGCTCTGCCTCCGGCACGTCGAGCAGCAGTTCATCATGCACCTGCAGTACCAGTCTGGCCTGCAGGCTGCGGGCACGCAGCTCCCGCTCCAGTGCAATCATTGCCAGCTTGATCAGATCGGCAGCCGTACCCTGCAGCGGAGTGTTGATCGCGGTACGCTCGGCAAATCCGCGTTGGGCAGGATTGCGGCTTGCCATGTCGGGAATTGGCCGCATGCGACCAAACATCGTACGGACAACGCCCTCGCTGCGCACCTGCTCCAGCGTTCGGTCAATGAAGGCGCGCACGCCGCGATACCGCTCAAAATACGTCTCGATATACTGACGGGCTTCCTGCTGGGAAACCCCAAGCTGCGCTGCCAGTCCGAAGGGAGAAATTCCATACACAATGCCGAAGTTCACGGCCTTGGCACGATTGCGCATGGTCTTGTCCAGCTGCTCGACAGGAATGCCGAAGACCTCGCTTGCCGTGAGCGCATGAATATCCCGCCCGGAATGGTAGGCATCCAGCAGCAGCTGATCTTCGCTGAAGTGCGCCATCAGTCGCAGCTCAATCTGGGAGTAATCGGCCGAGAGCAACCGATTCCCGGGCGAGGCAACGAAGGCTGCGCGGATTTCGCGTCCCAGCTCCGTGCGAATCGGAATATTCTGCAGATTCGGATTGACGGAGGACAGGCGTCCGGTTGCGGTGGCCGCAGCCTGGAAGGTGGTATGCACACGATGGTTGCCATCGACCAACGCAGGCAGCGTGTCGATGTAGGTGGACTTGAGCTTGGAGAGATGCCGATATTCGAGCACAAGCCGGGCAATTTCATGCTCTTCGCCGAGAGCTTCCAGCACGTCCTGCGCGGTGGAGACACTCTTTGACTTCCCCTTTGCCGAGGGATTCGGCAGTCCCATCTGCACAAACAAGACATCGCCAAGCTGCTTGGGAGAATTCAGATTGAACCGCGTGCCGGCGATGGAGAAGATTTTCTCTGCCGCCGTATGCATCTCCGCGGCAAAGCGCGTCGACAGGCGATCCAGCGCCGCCAGATCCACGCGAATTCCCGTCTGCTCCATGGCAAACAGAACAGGCGTCAGCGGCAAATCAATCTGATGATAGACAGGCAACAGTTGCAGCGCATCGGCCTCGGCCAGCAGCTTTGGATGCAGCATGGCGATGGCACGGGCCGCCGTTGCCGGCGTGGAAACTGACGGCGCGCCGTTCCGGGCCGCCACATCGGCCAGCGTCTGCGTGGCATGCGTGGGATTCAGAAGCCAGGAGAGCAGCATCGTGTCTTCCACGTCGCCCTGAATCTCCAGCTGTTCCTGTGCCATTCGATGAAGCAGGGCTTTCCAGTCATGCACCCGCTTGGGCACGCTGGGGTCCGCCAGCAATGCCCGCAGTGGCTCGGTCAGCGGCATCGTCAGCGCAGGACCTTCCACGGTTGCGACACCGAAACGCAGCGGTTTCCGGGAGGCTTCTGCACTCTCCGCCAGGTCCAGCAGAGTGGCCGGTTGCTCCTCCAACGGAGGGGATGGAAGCTTGCCCTCCGCGACGAAGGCAAACCCCTGCCGGGCTTCAACGGCAAAGCTGGCTAGGGCGGCTGCATCGGGCTCCTCCACAGCAGCCATGCATGCCTGCTCTGCGGTGGACGAGGCAGCGAGCCCACGCAGCATGGAGGTAAACTCCAGCTCGGTGTAGAGCGTGCGCAAGGCCTCCTCATCCGGTTCGCCCAGCCGCATGGCCTCCAGATCCAATGCAATCGGCACGGACGTATGAATCGTGACCAGCTCCCGAGAAAGCAACACGGTCTCGCGATTGGCCAGCAGCGATTCCCGCCACGTCTTGCGGGAGACTTCCCCGGCATGCTCCAGCAGCGCATCCAGCGACCCGAACTGCCGGATCAGCTCCACCGATCCCTTGTCGCCAATCCCCGGAGCGCCGGGAACATTGTCGACCGCATCTCCGCGAAGCGCCATCACGTCAATCACCCGCTCCGGCGGCACACCCAGCACCTGTTCCACCCCGGCGGGATCCAGCACAAGATTCTCCTTCTGCGGATTCAGAATGGAGATCTGTTCCGTGACAAGCTGCATCATATCCTTGTCCGGCGAGACGATTCGTACCGGATGCCCCTGCGCCGCAGCCTGAGAGGCGATGGTCCCGATGACGTCATCGGCCTCGTAGCCCTCCACGGCAAGCACGGGAATGCGCATGGCCTCAATGGCCCGCCGAATCAGGGGAATCTGGCTCGCAAGATCCTCCGGCATGGCCTCCCGATTCGCCTTGTAACCGGCATAATCAACAGCCACAAACGTCTGTTCCGCAGCGCTCCACTTTTTCAGCGTGGTGATCTGCCGCGCCGTTGCATCGCGAAAGACTTCCCCGGAGAGATCAAAGACCGCGGCCAGATGCACCGGCGCAAAATCCCGACGCAGCCGCTCCAGCATGTTCACAAACACATAGACTGCAGCGGTCGGCTGGCCGCTGCGCGTGGTCATGGGGCGCGACCGCTGCATGGCGTGATACGCACGAAAGATGAACGACATTGTATCGAGCAGAAAAACCGGGTCTGTGGCTTCGTCAGGCATCGATAGCGAGTGTAGCAGCGCACAGGCGCGAAGGCGAAGGAACTAGGGCCTGTTAACACTTCTGGGATGGTGGCGACGGGAGGCCATTTTGCCCAGATCAAGTATTCGGATTGGGGAGTGAGGAGTGACAGATATCGGGTATAGCCCATTTCGAGTCTATAGGGCGACGAGCGACGCAGAGATGGGGAAAATGGCCCCCGTCCCTTCGGGTTGCGGGGAAAATCCGGCCATACGTTCGTTGTCGTCCCCAGTTTTTCCAGTTTGG
>JAJZGG010000010.1 GCA_021804965.1 Acidobacteriota bacterium | reverse complement strand
CGATCTCTGCGCGCCGGTGGGCTCGAGATTGTGGGCGAGCGCATCTTCGGCGATCATCACTCATACCGCGACTCGGAGCTGCAGGAGCTGGCCTTGGCCATTCGCAAGAGTGGCGCAGCCGCCTTCATCACCACGGAAAAGGACAGGGTGCGGCTCGGAGAGCAGGTGAAGATTCTGGAGCGCATTGCTCCGTGCCATGCGGCAGATGTGGTGGTTCGCTTTACGGATCCTGCTGCCGTGCTGGAGCGGCTGCTGGGTCTGTTGCCGGATGAAAGCATCAAAGCCGTGCAGGGCTGATTGCGGGAATCTGCCGACGGACATCTGTCGGCGAAAATCTGCTGGCGGACATACGGCATTGCGTTGCGCTTTTCCATGCCAGCGCTCATCTGGTCAAATACACAAAGGGCAACTGTGCAAAGAATGGCTCCATATCGGCTGCTGGTGGTGCGCCTGGGTGCAATGGGCGACATCCTGCATGCCCTGCCAGCCATTGCCGCACTGCGGCGGATGCACCCACTCTGGCGCATTGACTGGCTGGTGGAACCGCGCTGGCGCGCATTGCTCAGCAGCGCAGAAGAAGCCTGCTTCCACGAAGACGGCTCCAGCAAGGCAACCCGCTCGCCGGCCTGTCCTGTGGTGGATCGCATTCTGACTGCAGACACGCGCCAATGGCGCAGGGATGGTTTCAGCCTGCAGACAGCGCGGCAGATTGCACAGCTGCGCAGCGAGCTTCATGCCGGCGACTACGATGCGGTGCTGGATGTGCAGGGCGCAATTCGCTCCGCCGTCCTGGCGAGGCTCAGCGGTTGCCGTCGCGTGCTGGGAGATCGCAATCCACGGGAAAAGCAGGCCAGTTGGCTCTACTCCGAACCGATTGTGACGGAATCGGCGCACGTGATTGATCGCGCCTTCGAACTGGCCTCTGCCGTGGCTGCCGACCCGCTGGAAGTCGCCATGCCGCCACTCCCCATCGACGCTGCCGCAGAGCTCTGGCGGGATCATCTGGTGCAGGAAAATCCGCGCTACGCCGTGCTGCATCCTGGCGCCGGATGGGGAGCCAAGCGCTGGCCGCCGGAGCGCTACCGCGCCGTGGCAGATTGGCTGGCAGAGCAGGGAATCGCCGTATGGATCAATGCCGGCCCCGACGAACAGTCCCTGGTCGCCGCCATGCAGGGATGCCATCCACAGGTCCGATGCGTTTCCTCTTCGCTTGCGGAACTGACCGCGCTCACGCGCAAGGCAACTCTGGTGATTGGAGGCGATACCGGGCCGCTGCATCTGGCCTGTGCCTTGGGCCGCCCGGTTGTGGGCATCTACGGACCCACCGATCCGGCCAGGAACGGACCCTATCGCTTTCCCGATGGCGCCGCATGCCTGGTGCTTCGCAGTCCGGAGAGTCGGCGCGACCATCGGCGCCTGCCCGACCCGGAGCCCGGCCTGCTTCAGATTGACGTGGCAAGCGTATGCGCCGCCGCGGAACAACTGCTCGCGCAACGATACAATCAGCAACAGGATGCATCCTGAAGGCAACGAGAAGTGAGTGAACGGAAGACAGACGCCGCGGCCAGTCCGGCAAACTGGATGATGCACTGGCGAAGGATTGCGCGCAGAATTCGGGTGCCCCTGGGATTCGTAGCCGCCGGCGTTTACCTCTGGCGCCTGGTTGTGGCTGTTCCCCATCCTGTAGCCATCCTCGGCAGCATCCTGCTGGTGGTTCCAGGACTCTGGTTGCGGGGCTATGCCGCCGGCTATGTCAAAAAGAATCAGGAACTCACCCAGACCGGCCCCTATGCGTATACACGCAACCCACTTTATTTGGGCTCCATCCTCGTTGCGGCTGGCTTCGCCGTCGCACTCATGCATCTGTGGTTTGCGTTGATCCTGGCTGCAGGATTTCTGGCGATCTATGTGCCTGTGATTGCCGGCGAAGAGGCATTCCTTCGCAGCACCTTCCCTGACTACGATGCTTATTGCCAGCGGGTGCCTCGGTTGCTGCCGCGGTTGCGCGCCCACCCTTCTGCCGCTGCGACTTCCAGCGGCGGCAGGTTTTCCTTCGATCGCTATCGCCAGCATCGGGAATATCGTTCGCTGCTGGGAGTCATCCTGCTCTATGCCAGCCTGATCGCTGCCTATCTGCTGCATGGACACTGGCCCCATTGATCCATCGGGATACATGCTGGAAGACCTGAGCGGAGCAATTCCCGAAAACCGGCTTCCACAAGCACGCTTCAGGGCGCATCGACTAAAATCAGTGCAGCAGTTTCGGGCAAACCCCTCTCCATGCCCCGCGTGCAACTGCACCGGTTTCCAGCCGTGATGCCGGAGATTCCGCCGAGGAGCTTACTCTGAAGGTCTGTTTGCGAAATATATCCCCGCTGCTGGCTCTGCTCTTTGTCTGCACCCTGCAGGCACAGACAAATCCTGCCAGTCAGCCGATGCCATCCCTGCCCGCACCGCGGGCTGGATTTGCATTTCCGCAACACCAGACCCTGACGTACGCCGTGGATTGGCGCGTCTTTCCTGCCGGAGTTGCCGTACTTCACTTTGACGCCGATGGCGACAGGGAGCGGCTGACCGCCACCGCCGATACAACCGGAGCCATCAACCTTCTGTTCCATGTCACGGACCGCTTCCAGTCCAGCTTTGATCGCCAGCGCGGGTGCACCGCGGAGTTCGACAAGCAGACGGTCGAAGGCCGACGCCAGATCAGCTCCTCGCTGCGCCTGGACTACAAGAACGGAAAGTCCATTCTGGACGAGCGCAACCTGGTGACCGGCCAGAAAAAGCGCCTGGAATCGAGCATTCCGGATTGCCTGACGGACCTGCTGACCGGGGTCTTTTACGCTGCCTCGCAGCCCATGGAAATCGGCAGGGACTTCTATCTGCCCGTAGCCGATCCACTGCGGACCGTGCTGGTGACCATGAAGGTGGAGAGTCGCGAAGAGCTGAAGACGCAGGCTGGAACCTACAAGACCATCCGTGTACAGCCCACAGCCGATGCCGGCGTGGTGAAAAATCGCGGCGATATCTGGATCTGGTACACCGACGATGCGCAGCATCTCCCGGTGCAGATGCGCGCGCGCCTGTTCTGGGGCACAATCACCTTCCGCCTGGTCTCCGTGGAAGGGAAATAGCCGGTAAATTGCAGCGCACGTCGCTCTGACTCGCAACAGAATCAACGCGGAGAGCCGCTCAGAATGCGTCCCCAGGGAATGCTGCGCACGATCTGAATTCCCCCATGGAATTCCGTATTTAAGGACGGGCGCGAAATCCATACAGCGGACTGCACATGGGCATCGCAGTCACCTGGCGGCCATCCAGCGCGAAGCAGGTGGTTCCGTCCAGGTCGGTCCGGAAGGTCTGCACATGCGCCTGCTGCAGTTCCTCCAGAACCTCCGGTCGAGGATGACCAAAATGGTTGTGCAGCCCGCAGGAGATGACTGCCCAGCGCGGAGAGACAGCAGACAGGAAGGACGGCTGTGTGCTGGTCCGACTTCCATGATGCCCCACCTTCAGGATCGTGCTGCGCAGATCGCCCTGCGCCAGCATGCCGTTTTCTTCTGGAGCCTCCGCGTCCCCGGCCAGCAGAATGGAGGTGGCTCCGAATTGCGCATGCAGCACAAGCGAATCATCATTGGCTGGCTGGCTTCCCGGAGAGTAGTCCGCAGCAGGAGCCAGATCGCGGAAGTTCACAGCATCGATCTGCCGCATTTCATCTGCATGCAGTGAACGCAGCGTCGTTCCGCTCTGCACAGCTGCATCCAGCAGAGCCTGGTAGGCAGGGGTGCGCGGATTGTTTGCCACCCACAGCTCCCGCGGACGAAAGTTGCGCACAACCGCAGCCAGTCCGCCCAGATGATCCGTATGCGCGTGTGTCAGCACCACCACATCCAGCCGACGGATGCCATGCGCCCAGAGCACGGGTGAGACCACATCCTCGCCCACCTCAAACCCTGCTTTGGAAAGCTGAGAACCGGAGCTTCCGTGCCCGAACTGCAGCAGGCCTCCTCCGTCAATCAGTACGCTGTGGCCGCCGGGGGTCACCACCAGTAGCGAATCACCCTGCCCCACATCCAAAGCCTGGAAAAACAGCTCTCCGCCACGAATGTCGGTATGCTGCGGTAGCAGCAGAATCGGCAGAATCAGGAGCAGCAGCGGCAGGGTCCACTGTCGCCAATGTGCCGATGCATGCACGGCAAGCCACGTTGCCACCAGGATCAACAACGCGACGGCAATTGCCTGCCATGCGGCAGGCGCTGGCAGGCGCAGATTGGCCCATCGCTGTGCCGCAAAATATCCCACGGCGGCCTGTGCGCCGTGCAGCAGAACCGCGCACACAGCTGCTGGAACAAGCGCCAACGGCTGCCATAGCATCAGGGCAACCAGCAGGATCAACGCCAGCGGCAGCAGGATCGTCAGCAGCGGAAGAATGATCAGATTCACCGGCAAGGCATAGAGCGTGAAGCGATGGAAATACATTGCCATGGGCAGCGCCAGAGCCAGCTCCACCACAAGACTCATCCAGGCCACTTCCAGCAGGCGCAGGACAAGATGCATTCCGCCGCCAATCACGCGCTCTCCCACGCTGCGTGGCAGCAGAGGATGCATCTGTTCCGCAAGCCAACGCAGTTGCTGCCGAAACTGAATGGCCGCTGGCGACTGATACATGTCCACTGTTTTGTCAGGAACCTTTCGCGTGGCCATCAGGAAGGGTTGTAAACCAATCTCAAACAGCGGCGCTGCCACGGCGGCAGCAGCAAGCACGGCCAGCAATGTCATCTGTAAGCTGGCATTCAGGATGGCAGCCGGTTGCGCAGCCATCAGGCACAAAGCGGCAAATCCAATCAGGTTGAGCGACAACCTGTCCCGATAGAGCAGCCGCGCCAGCAGGTACAGCAGAATCATCCAGAACGAACGCTGCACGGGAATGGCAAACCCTGTATACGCAGCAAAAAGACCCGTAACTGCTATCGTGGCCAGAGTCGCAAACAGGCGGGACGGAAGCACGCGCTCCAGCAGTGGAAGCAGAAGGCCGGCCATGATCGCCAGATGCAGACCAGAGACCACCACAAGATGAAAGGTTCCCGTGCGCTCAAATCCATTGCGTAACGGGCGATCCAGCAGGCGGCGATCTCCGGCAAGAAGCGCCGTCAGCATGGCCGCATCCTCCGCACTCAGGCGTAGCGGATGCGGCAGCGCCTTCATGGCGGCGGGCAGTTGCAGGATTCGCATCGCTGCATTCTGTCTCCACCGATTCAGCAGGCAGGCTGCACTCCAGCCTCCTCGCTGCACCACTTCCAGACGATGACCGGCAAGCGCAGCGGATACAGTCGCCGATGCAGAAACATGCTGCGATTCCAGATACTGTTCGCGACTCCACACCCCAGGATCGTGATAGACCGGCACAGGATGCAGCAGCAGGAGCACGCGCAGACGATCCCCGCAGCGTACGGGCGCCGGAGTCGCTCCACTCCACAGCGCAGTGACCCGAATCTGATTGGCCGCACCATCCGGAACGGCCACCATCGTGTCGCTGTCATCCCGTATCTGCTCCGCACGGGTCAGGCGCAGATCAAACGTCTGCGAAGCTCCCCCCTGCGCTTCCGAACCAGCTTGCTGCCCACTGGATCCATCCGTTTCCGCAGCAGGAGGTTCGGCAGAAACCACCGTTCCTTCCACTGTTCGCAGCAAGCCATCCTGCAGTGCGCGAACCGGCTGCGATGGAGTCGGTTGTACTGCTGTCTCCGATGTCCAGAGGCCAAGACCTATCCAGAGCAAACAAAGAGGAAGCCATCCCAGCCGCGGCACCCGGATTGCGCTCCAGAGGCTCACAGCGGCCAGCAAAAGCACGGCTGCCAGCAGTCCACCCGGACGCAGATAGAAGATCTGCGCGAGGAAAACTCCCGCAGCAAACAGAACCGCAGCATAGAAAAGCGGAGCAAACGGAAGAAACGGATCTTCCTCCGGACCCAGCTCTTCCAGAATTTCCTCGCGGTAGCTTTTGTATTCCCCGTGCGGCACTCTTCCCACCCCTCATGCAGAAGGATTCGTGTGCAGATGCTGGGAAGCAGACCAACGAACTCTCCGTCTGGAGCCGTTATCGACGCCGGGAGAGTTGCACGACACTCTCAAAGTGGAATGTCTGTGGGAACAAATCTACCAGAAGCAGCGAGTCGATTTGAAATCTTTCCTCTGTAAGTGCCTTCAAATCGCGCGCCATCGTGATGGGATCGCAGGAGACATAGGTCATCCTTGGCGCATGGATGGCATTCAGCAGGGCACAGGTCTTTGCCTCCAAACCCGCTCTGGGAGGATCCAGCACAATCCAGTCCGGAGCCGGTTCCCGCTGCAACCGATTCAACTCCAGAAACTCCACCGTCGTGGCATGCACTGCCCTGCTAGGTGGATTGCGGAGCGAATGCTGCAGGATGGCAAACGATGGATCAGCCGCTTCCACAGCTACCACGCTGGCAAAGCGCTGCTCCAGCACCTGGGCAAAAAATCCCACGCCGGCATACAGATCCCAGGCTGTCTCTCCCTGCGCCTCACGCGTAACCCAATCGCGAAACGGTTCCAGCAGCCAGCGATTTCCCTGAAAGAATGCCCCGCTCGGGACCGAGTACTCCGTTGCCCCCACCACATAATGCAAGGCGGCCTCTCCGGCCCGCGCAACAATCCGCATCTGGTCGTCGACATTCCTGACGGCAACGGCAATCCCGCAGATTGCGCCACCTGCCTGCTGCAAGATTCCCGGCAGCATGGGACCGAGCCGTGTGGCTTCCTGCTGCGTGTCTGCCAGCAGCGTAACCAGAACCGCATCTTCGCCGGGGGTGGTCATGGCCTCGATTTCTTCGATTGCCTGCAGACCGTTGCTGGACAGCAGCGCCTGCGCTACATTGCCGGCGCTCTGCTGCAGAATCGGCGCCGCAATCGGACACTCTGTGACAGCAATGATCTGGCGAGAGGAACGCGCCCGGTAGCCCAGATGGAATGTGTTGCCGTCAACTCCCAACTGCACGGCAAAGCGTACCCGGTTGCGATAGGCCCACGGTTCAGCGCTCAGCGTCTGGATGGGCACTGCCGTCTGCACTCCCGCTCGCTGCAATGCCTCCGCCAGAATTGTCTGCTTGCTCGATAGCTGACCGGCAGAATCCATGTGCTGAAAATGGCAGCCGCCGCACTGCCCAAAATGCACGCATCGAGGCTCCACGCGCATCGGCGAACTCTGCTGCAGCGTGAGCAATTCACCGCGGGCAAACTTGCGCTTTTCCTCCCGGATGGTGATCGTTGCCCGCTCGCCAGGAATGACAAAGGGGACAAAGATCGCCTGGCCGGCATGGTGCGCCAGACAGTCGCCGCCGTAGACCGGCTTTTCCATCGTCACGTCCAGCGTGTCGCCAATCATCCCGTCTGCCTCATATAAAACAGGCTCAGCCGTTGCAAACCATATTCTTCGATCAGCCGCTTGTGAAGATATTGCCGCTGTACAAGCTGCATCTGTGCTGCGTGCATGCGCGAACGATGCTGGGCCAGATCCCGCACGGCCTGCTGCTTCCAGGCAATCAGCAGAGCCTCATCCGTCTCCGCCAGCAGGCAGGAAAACAGCTTGTCCTCCAGCGCAGTCAGTCGCGCCTCCAGTTCCTGCGCGGGAGTGGAACCCGCTGCCGAAGCCTGCTCCTGCAGTTGCGCCGCAATGGACTGGCAGACGGGCTGGGCAATCGGGCAGCGGAGCAGCGCCTCGGCAGCAGAGCGCAGATGCTCTGCGATCCGCGTGGGGGCAAAGCCATCTTCCTCCGGCTGTTGCTCCCGTGCGGCTCCGGTAGCGGCTTCCATCATCTCTTCCACAGCTGCCATCACTGCCGGTGCACACCACGCCAGACTGTGGATGCGGGCCGAGATTCGCTTCTGTTTTCGGGCCTCATGCTTGTCAAATGCCTGATCGATGCCGCGCAGAACTGCGGCAAGCGGAATGCCCGCCTCGCGCCAGCTTTCAATCAGCGCCCAATCCAGCGTGGAGAGCAGCAGGATCGATCCGCGACGACGCTGATAGTGCTCTTCGATTTCAGTGAAATAGTTGAAATAGTTCTGCACGTGGCTTCAACGAGAACGACGGGAGGGCCGCGTCGCGCTTCGCTCCGGACGATTTTTTTCAAAGAGCAGCCTCAGACCCTCCAGCGTGAGCATCTCATCCTGCTGCTGCAGAAACTCCGAATCCTCCAGGATCAGTCCGGCAAGGCCACCGG
This sequence comes from Acidobacteriota bacterium, assembly GCA_021804965.1. Classification (GTDB taxonomy): domain Bacteria; phylum Acidobacteriota; class Terriglobia; order Terriglobales; family Acidobacteriaceae; genus Acidicapsa. Next base: position 41,996 of record JAJZGG010000010.1, on the reverse strand, counting down.
TCGCAATCACGCGCAGCGCGGTGGGATCAGCCAGCTGCATTTCCGCAATCATGCGACGCAGAATGCCATCCACCAGCCCGATGTATCCGTAATACAGACCGCTCTGCAGATGAGCCACCGTATTGGTTCCAATCACGCTGCCCGGCCGCCGAACATCCACACGCCCCAGCCGGGCGGCGCGGGCAAACAAAGCGTCCGCGCTAATGCCAAGACCTGGCGCAATCACCCCACCCAGGTACTCTCCGCGCGCCGAGATTACGTCAAAGGTGGTCGCCGTGCCGAAGTCCACAACGATCGCCGGACCACCATACTTGGCATAGGCAGCCACAGCATTGACCAGACGATCCGCACCAAGCTCCGAGGGGTTGTCCACCAGCACCGGCATCCCCGTCTTGATCCCTGGCTCCACGAACAACGGCTGCAGATCAAAATACTGCTCACACACTCGTTGCAGCGTGCTGTCCACCGGCGGCACCACTGACGAGATGATGATGTGATGCACCTGCCGCGTGGAGAGCCCGTGAAGATTGAACAGGTTCACAAACAGGACGCCATACTCGTCCGTGGTCTGCGTGCGGTGCGTGGACACACGCCAGTGCGCAACCAGATGCGGACTGCTGCCTTGCGAAGCAGTCTGCCCTTCGGCTTCCATCTGGAACAACCCCAGCACGGTATTTGTATTTCCAACATCGATTGCCAGCAACATACTCAAAACTCCAGCCGGAGATTCCGTCCCTCTGTGCAGATCGCCGAAGTGGCCTCACGCAGTCCGCCGGTCAAAACTCTCTGCAAGCCCTGCTCTGTCTGCACCCGAAGAAATCCGTCGCCATCCAGACCGGCAGTCACACCGCAGAACTCCTGCGGCCCATGTACCCGAACCCGCTTGCCCCGAATCCAGGTGGAAATCTGCTCCATGCGAGCCGGAATGGAGGCAAAATAGGCCGCAGCTGCAACGGCTGTGTTCACGGCTTCCAGCTCGGCATGAAGCGATTGTAGCAGCGCCAGGAAAAGGGATTCCCGCAGGATCTCCCGCCCTGTTTCCAGCTCCAGTGAAGTTGCAGGCGTCGCCAGATCAGGCGGGAATTCACGCTGGCGAAGGTTGACTCCGATCCCGACAACGGCGAAGCTTTGCTGCAGGGAATCGGTCTGCGCCTCCACCAGAATGCCGGCGCATTTGCGTCCATGCAGCAGCATGTCATTGGGCCACCGCAGGTCGGCATCAAGCGCCGTGGAGCTCTGAATCGCCCGATGCAACGCAAGGCCTGCAATCAGCGGAAGCCAGATCAACTGGGATGGCGACCACTGCGGACGCAGCAGCACGCTCACATACAGCCCCTCCCCTGCCGCTGAATGCCACCGATGATCCCCTCGCCCGCGACCAGCCAGCTGCTCATCGGCCACATACACCGATCCATGCGGAGCACCGCTTCGCCCCTGCTGCATCGCATACACATTGGTGGAGTCAATCTGAGCGAACCCATGCAGCTGATCGGCAAAGATCGTGTTGGCAATGGCCGCGTTGATACCTGCAAGTTCCACGGAAGTCCCCTTCAACTCCACTCGCACGGGACGATCTCCATCCCTCAGCTCACAGCCGTAATACGCATGGAAATATCCGCAGCCGGTGCCGAGTGCGTCAGCGCGCCCACGGAAATGAAATCGACACCCGCTTCCGCATAGGCCCGGATATTCTCCAGCACAATTCCACCCGAGGCTTCAATCGGAATCCATCGCTCTTCGGCACGAATGCGCCGTACGCATTCCCCAATCAGATTCGGGGTCATGTTATCCAGCAGAATGGCCTCTGCGCCGGCGGCCAGCGCCTCCTGCAGCTCCTCCATCGAGCGCACTTCAATCTGCACGCGCTTGCCTGCCGGACGCGCAGCCAGCGAGCGGGCAAGGACACTGCGGATACCGCCACCCAGTGCGATGTGGTTGTTCTTGATGAGGATCCCATCCGAAAGATCCAGACGGTGATTGGTGCCGCCACCGCTGACCACGGCGTACTTCTCCAGCATGCGAAGTCCGGGAATGGTTTTGCGCGTATCCAGCACGCGCGCGGAAGTTCCGGCAATGGCATCGGCATAGCGGCGGGTCAGGGTTGCGATGCCGCTCAGATGCTGCAGCAGATTCAGGATCACGCGCTCGCAGCTCAGCAAGGCCTGTGCGCGATGACGAATCACAGCCAGCGGCTGCCCGGCATGAACGGCCACGCCGTCGAAAATCTCCGGATGGCTGATCACCTCGTACCGCGCGGCAGACTCCGGATGCAGCGCCGCAAAACGATCGAGAAATACCGGGATGCTGCCCAGACCGCACACGATCAGATCCTGTCGCGCCACAACTGTGGCCGTTGCCTGAAGCGCCGGATCAATGGTCAGCCGCGTGGTCGTATCTCCGGCGGCAATGTCTTCCTGCAGAGCGCGCTCCACCAGCGCTTCCACTGCGAAATTTCTCCACTCCATCGTGTCATCCCCTGCCTACTGCATCGAATTCTGAACAGGCAATGCTGCCAATGCCTGCTGTGCCTTGGCCAGCAACACTTCGGCATCCGCCCTCTGCGACCGCAAGCCCTCCACCACGTTCGCGGGGGCCTTGGAGAGAAAACGCTCATTGCCAAGCTGGGCCGCAGCGCTGCTCAGCATTTTATCCAGCCGGGCGATCTCCTTTTCCAGTCGCTCCCGCTCAACCCTGACGTCCACCTTACGCTCGTAATCCAGAGCCAGATCGAAGGTCGGTGCCGAGCGCACAGCCAGATGTGCCGGGATTTCCTCGCAGAAGCGCAACTCCTGCACGCGCGCCAACCGCCGCACAATCCCGGCATTCTGCTCCAGAATTCGCACCGTCGCGGACTCTGCGCGCACCAGGACCGGGACTTCGGCCTTTTCCTCGACTGCCATTTCCTTTCGCTGCGCACGCGTCTCGGTGATAAACGCCTGAAGCACCTGCATCTCCAGCAACGACGGATCCTGCAGTGCATCCGCCGCACTTGCAGGATATGGAGCCAGTGCAATCGACTTTTCCGGTGCCTGATTGTCATACAGTGCATGCCATATCTCTTCCGTGAGGAAGGGCATGAACGGCGACAACAAACGCAGCGCCGCCTCCAGCACCGAAACCAGACTTTGCAATGCTGCCTGGGAGACCTCGCGGTCATCCTCCGGACCAAACTGCAGACGCAGCTTGACCATCTCCAGATACCAGTCGCAGAAGCTGCCCCAGAAGAAGCTGTAAAGCGACTGTGCCGCTGCATCAAAGCGGTATTCCGCCAGCGATGCCTGCACGGCAGCAGCAGTCCGATTCAGCTCCGCGGCAATCCACCGATCCTCGAGCGGCGCGTCGGCTGCCAATGCGGGTAGAAACGGTGAAGAATGAACCGGAATGATCATTCCAACTTCAGCCGCGCGGTTCATGTTCAGAAACACGAAGCGAGCTGCATTCCATATCTTGTTGGCAAAGGCTCGATAGCCTTCCGTCCGTGCCACGTTAAAGGCAATATCCGTTCCGGGAGAGGCCATCGATGCCAAGGTGAAGCGAACTGCATCCGTGCCATATTGCCGGACCGTCTCAATCGGATCGATGACATTGCCCTTGGTCTTGGACATCTTGTCGCCCTGAGCATCCCTTACCAGCGCGTGGATATAGACGTCGCGGAAGGGAACAGTCTCTGCCAACGGACGCTCCGACCCATCCGGCATCGGCACGTCTGCCGAAAACCAGCAACCAAGCATGATCATCCGGGCAACCCAGAAGAACAGGATGTCGAACCCGGTCACCAGCAGGGATGTTGGATAAAACGTTGCAAAATCTGCGGAAGGCCTGCCATCCTCAAACGGCCAGCCAAAGACGGACACCGGCAGCAGTCCGGAGGAAAACCAGGTGTCCAGCACGTCGCTGACCTGGGTAATCTCAGAGCTGCCGCAGTGCTCGCACTGCGCAGGTACTTGCCGGGCCACTGTTGTCTTGCTGCAGGCCGCACACTCCCAGGCAGGAATGCGATGTCCCCACCACAACTGTCGCGAAAGGCACCAGTCATGGATGTTCGTCATCCAGTTCAAATAGATCTTGCGATACTGGTCCGGAGTAAAGCGAATCGCGCCCTGCTCCACGGCGGCAATCGCCTTCTCGGCAAGCGGCTGAATCCGCAAAAACCATTGCTCGGAGAGTCGCGGCTCCACAACCGTCTTGCAGCGATCGCAGATACCCACCGACAGGGCATGTTCCTTCTCAGCCACCAGCAGGCCCTGCGCCGCCAGGTCGGCCAGGATTCGCTCCCGGGCGGCATAGCGATCCAGCCCAAAGTACGGACTGCCTTCCAGCAAAATCCGCGCCTGCTCATCCATCACATTCAGGGACGGCAGCCCATGGCGCTGGCCAAGCGCAAAGTCGTTGGGATCATGCGCCGGTGTCACCTTCACCGCGCCGGTGCCAAACTCCCGGCTCACCCACGCATCCGTGATGATGGGAATGGTGCGCCCCACCAGCGGAAGCAGAATCTGCTTCCCGTGAAATGCGGTATATCGCTCATCCTCCGGATGCACCACAACCGCGACATCCCCCAGCATGGTCTCCGGGCGGGTGGTCGCAATCACAATGGAGCTTCCTGGCTCACCCTCAATGGGGTAACGAATCTCCCAGATGCGCCCCTGCCGGTCCTCGTGCACCACTTCCAGATCGCTGATCGCCGTCTGGCACCGCGGGCACCAGTTCACAATGTAGGCTCCGCGATAGATCAGCCCCTGCTCATACAGCCGGACAAAGGCCTCGCGCACCGCGCGGGAGAGCCGGTCGTCCATCGTAAAGTATTCGCGGCTCCAGTCCACGGATGCGCCCAGGCGCTTCATCTGATCCAGGATGGCGCCGCCATACATCTCTTTCCACTGCCAGACTCGCTCCAGAAAGGCGTCACGGCCCAGTTGCTGGCGCGACGTTCCTTCGGCTGCCAACTGACGCTCCACCATCATCTGGGTCGCAATGCCGGCATGGTCCGTCCCCGGCACCCAAAGCACGGCACGCTGCCCGAGCATGCGCTGCCAGCGCGTGAGAATATCCATCTCCGTCTGGTTGAGCATGTGGCCCATGTGGAGTCGCCCGGTAACATTCGGCGGGGGCAGCAACAGGGTAAACGCAGCCGATGGGGATACCGCTGCATCTGCAGCCGGATCGGAGGAACGCTGCTCGAAGATCCGATCCGCAAGCCAGCGCTCAGCCCACCGGTCTTCAATTGCAGTCGGGTCGTAGGTTTTCGATAATTCCTGGGGCATACGTCAATTGTGAACGATCAGATGCGGATTGAGCGAGCAGGATCGGAATTGACGCAGAATTCATGCTTTCCTTCTGTGCCAGAGGAACAGCTACGATCGCCGGTGAAGCCAAGTCTCAACCTGCCATTCAGATAGCCGTATACAACTGCGGTCCAACCATGCAGCTCATCTGTAGTTTACGCAGTGCGTGGCTGACCCACAAAGCAGTACCGTACCACAATGGTGGTCTTCCATTTGCTGTCAAATCAGCTGATATTGCGACCCACAGCCTCCTACGCGGACGCCAGAGCAGGGAGATCTGCCGGAACAGCCATACCAGCCAAATCCTCAAAACGCAATCGTGATTATGCTAACCTTGAATTAAAGCGTGAAAATGCAAGATGACTAGCCTTGAGAATTTCTGTCGCAGCATAGGCAGAGCTGAATCTGCAATCCGGTAACCAGCCATGAGGATCATGAAGAAAACTACGATAATCGGACTGTTTCTCCTGCTCCTTAGCCCAGGATTCCTGCACGCCGAAGACAAGAGCAGCGCAAGCTCATCCTCAGTGTCATCCTCGGCAATTGCCGATCCCGGGTTTGCACCTGGAGACACACTGGCTGTCAGCATGTATGACTTCCCAGACTTGAAAGATGCCATCGACGTCACTGTGGATCCTCAAGGCATGATCCACCTTCCCTACGCAGGCTCGATTCATATTGCCGGCCTAACGCCCAGTCAGGCTGAGCGGGCAATTGAAAACGCGCTTATCTCCGGAGGAATCGAAAAGCAGGCGAATGTCACCATCAAAGTAGTGTCTTCTTCGACGATGGTTGTCTACCTCACGGGTGAAATAGCCCACCCGGCATCGTTTCCTCTTTACGCACCTGCCCCGCTCGCTTATGTCCTGAACCAGGGTGGCGGCTTCACGGGAGTGGAGGGCAAACAGATCAGCATTCTCCATCGCACCGGCGCCCTGCCCACCGAGGTTGACTTCGACTCCCAAAATATGACATCCAAGGTGATGAATACCCTTGTACATCCGGGAGACATCATCGACGTACTTCCAGTTGGCGTATTTTATATGATTGGCGAAGTAGCCAAGCCAGGAATTTATCCGCTTACCGGCGGACTTAGCCTGGGAAATGGGATCGTCGGGCTTGGCCGTCTTCGCCAGATGACACTGCTTCAAGGCCTGGCGCTGGCAGGTGGGATTACACAGATTGCCTCCCGCTCGAAAGCTCTTCTGATTCGTCAGAAGCCGGATGGTACTCGCGAGATCATTCACATCGACATTTTGAAGCTTGAAAAAGGACAGATTGCAGATCCCCTTCTGCAGAAGGGCGATATCTTCTTCGTCCCGTCCAGCTATCTCCGCAACCTCACCAACAACCTGTTCTCCAACCTTGTGAGTTCGCTGTACGTACTTCCTGCTGTAACCACAGTCGTCAACAATCCGTAGCGGGTACGCAGGTGCCATTCTCAGGAGATATCCGGATGTCCGGAGATGTCGCACTACAATGCGCAGAATTGGACGCTCCGCCGCAGGGAAAGCACCTGGCGAAGCAAAAGACTCTTTTGCGTCTTTTTTTTGCGACGTATTGGCTGCTCGTCTTCACGGGAGCAATTCGTAAGTGGCTTTTTCCAGGGCAGCAAATCTTATACCTGCTTCAGGATGTCCCAATTGCCATGGCCTATTTGTATGCTCTGGGAACTGGTCTGTTCACGCGCTCCTTTCTGGCTTTGGGCGTGACACTTCTCAGTGCTGCTCTTGTTATGCATGGGTTAATCCAGATGATCTTGATTGATCTGCCTCTCAAGGTTTTGGTTATCGGTTTGCATAATTACATCTTCTATCTGCCCATGCTTCTTATCTTTCCACTGGTCATGGACAGGGAAGGTCGAAAAAAGTTCATTCGCTGGAATCTCATCCTCAACCTTCCCATGACGCTGCTGGTCGTTGCACAGTCCCGCTCCTCTGCTACAGCGTTTATCAATCGCACCACTGCGATGAAGGGGTTTGGCGGATTGGGAGGGGATCTGGCACGTGGAACCGGGACCTTCAACTTCGTGGCCTTTTATTCTATCTGGCTGGCGATTGTCTTCGCGCTTTGCATGGGGGAGTGGCTTGTTCCAGCTGATCGACGCGCCTGCGGGAGGCTTCTTCTGGTCTCCTCGACGATCGGGACTTTGCTCTCCACCATTGTCTCTGGCTCACGCACAAGCCTTGCATTTGCAGCGATCGTTCTCGTGGCTGCAATGTTTGCCGGCACAACGATGCGCGCGTTTCGCCCCATGCTCATCACGGGTGGGGTCCTGCTCTTGCTGCCGGGAGTTTTGCTGATTGCAACACAATTGTCCCCAACCATGCTTCACGCCTTTCAGGCAAGGACAACAAATTCACATAACGCTCAAGACGGCGAACGCAGAATTCTATACATGCTTGCGGGATGCATCCCGCAACGTTATGATCCGATCGGTGCCGGCTTGGGTATGGGAGCTGATGCCGCGCATGTCGGAGAGCTTGGCGGAAATAACGTAACCTATACTCTGGACGAGGTGGATTTGCCTCGAACCATCGATGAGCTCGGCACATTCGCAGGGTCTTTCTATGATGTCATGAGGATGGGAATGGCTGTTGGAATTGTCCTCCTCAGCATATTTCTGTTGACGAGACAACGCGACCCCCATTCGCTGCTGATTTCTGTCCTAGTATTAACCGATCTTTACTTCGGCGATCTGACCCGTAATTCCACCATGACTGCGACGCAGATCTTTATGGCTGCATCGTTCGTCCTTGGCAGCTTGTACTTTCCGCACGAGGACTCCGCCGAGGTCCTCCACTTTACACATTCGGAGACCGTGTTCGCTTGAGTAATTCCCAGAATAAGTTGGTTCAAAACCTGAGTGATACCCCGATTCGCGTCGGCGATATTCTGCGCGTTGCGCGGAAATATGGGCTTTACATTCTTGCATTTGCCTGCATTACGGGTTTTCTTGCCGGTCTCTGGGCCCACTTTCAACCCAGCCTCTATGATGCAACGGCACTCATTCATCTCGACCAGCACAGTTCCATCAGTCTGAGCTTATCCGGTGCAAGCTCGGATGATTATGCGCTGAAGATCCAGACCCAGATCACCGGACTTCAAAGCCCTGATGTTGCCATTGCAACCATGAAGAAACTTGGTTTGGCTGCCAATCCACTCTTTAATCCTGGACTTCGCCAGAATCTTGACATCCCCCTGGTCCGGGACGAACTTGTCCGTGCTTTTCGCAGTCATCTAACTGTAACTCGCCTCCCGGATACAGAGCTCGTTTCCGTTACCTTCCGCAGTCGCAATCCAGTGCTTTCCGCGCTGGTGGCCAATACTGTTGTGGATGAATATTTCGAGGAGAGTTTCCGCCAACGATACCGCAGCACACAAGACATCAGCGCATTTCTTACCGAACGGCTGGATACGCTGAAGCTAAAAATACAGTCGGAACAAGGCGAGCTGATGTCCTCCGGACTGAAGCTAGGCATTATAGACCTTGGAGGGGGAGCAAGTGGTGGCTCAGGTTCCGGAGCAAGCTCTTCGGGCATTGGTACCAGTACGCTCGTCGTTGAAACTTCAGGTCTCCTCGATCAAAGGGTTAAATCTCAGGCGGACCTCTACCTCGCTGAAGCGCAATATCGGAATCTACTGGAAAACCCCAACGCCGTTCCGCCGGCCACGATCCCTGGAAGTGCGCAAGTAGAGCAACTCATGGTGCAGCTCTCCGCAGCCAAAGCGGCAGCTTCAGCACTCGAGGAGCGTTACGGGAAAAATTATCCGCCGCTGGCTCAGTCGCATGCTCAAGTTCAAAGCATAGAAGCAGACATCGCTGCGATCCACAAAAAGCTGCTACAAAGCGCAAAGCAAAATATGGACAGTGCCCAGGCCGTTGTGAATAGCCTGGATGGTCGGATTAATACTCTGAAGCAGCAGTCCCAGGACTCTTCATCAGCAATTGTCCACTATGAGGTTCTGAAGGCTCAGTATGTCAGCGATCAAACTCTCTACAACACGCTGTTGTCCACTCTGGGGAGCGGGGCAATCGAAGCTGGCATGCAGACCCAGGTGCTGAATCACTTTGAAACAGCACTGGTCCCAGGATCCAAGGCCTACCCGAATCTCCGCGTGATCGCCATGGCTGGCTTTGCCGGGGGGCTGATCCTTGGAATCCTTACCGTTACCATACTCACCCTCAGCAGCGATACCGTTCACACCGTTGAGCAGATCGAACAGAGTCTATCTTTGCCTGTCCTTGCATCTGTGCCCGAATATAGGGATGAACTCGTCGGAAAGTCCAAGGATGGCCTTGCATTGGTTACAATCCTTGCACCCCGTTCTGCCAGCGCAGAAGCCTACCGACTGCTCCGGACCTCGATCTCGCTGATGCCAACGCAAAAGACCCAGCGGGTGATTGCTTTGACCAGCGGTGGCCCCGGCGAGGGAAAGTCCACTACTGCATTGAACCTCGCCGTAGTCATCGCCTCGCAGACCAAGCGTGTTTTACTGATTGACGCTGATTTACGCAAACCAACCATTGCACAGCGCCTGCGAATGAACGTAGGGAGCCACCCCGGGCTCAGTCGCTATTTAAGCGATCCGGATATCCGTCCGGAAGACTGCATTCAGCCAGTTCCTGAAATCCCCGGACTGGAGATCATGCCCGTTCAGGAAATTCCGCCTTTTCCCTCCGAATTGCTCAGTCAGCCCCGACTCGGCGAACTCCTTGATTGGGCCCGGACGCACTACGATTACGTGCTGATTGATACTCCACCTGTGCTGCTGGTAGCCGATGCCCTGATCATCACACGCCATTGCGACACCCTGCTTGTCGTAGCCCGTATTGGTGTTGCACAGCGTCGTGGACTGGCGCGCATCCGGCAGGATGTGGCCAAATATCCCGAGAAGCAGTTTGGAACCATTGTCAATGCTCTTCCCTTCTCGGAAAGCTACTACAGCGGCTACGGCAACTACCGCAAGTACTACGGCGATGGATACGGCGGATATGGCTCTTCCGGTTACTTCCAGGAAGGCTTTGGCTCGGATAAGACGGAGAAGAAATAGTGGCACGGATTCAGCTTGCCAGATGGGCCATATTCTTCTGGCAAGCTTGCACATACCAGTTATAGTCGCTATCGCCTCTTGACCTCGCTGTACGATGATGTGTCCTATGGAAGGAAGTCGCCCTGAATGCCGATTCCGGATCATCTTCGTTCCCGCTTCCGGCATTTGTATCAATTCCTGACGCGGCAGGGAATTGCCTCGATCGGCAACGTGGTCTATGGCCTGCTGTGTGTGCACCTGCTCCCAGTTACTGACTACGCAAAATTCGCAATCATCTTTGGCTTTCTCGGCACGCTCGTTGTGCTCATGGACACACTCACCACAGGAACAATCGCACCGCTCGTGGGAGATCGGCTCGGCGATCATCAGCTGATTGCCGATTATATTGATTCATCCCGCCACATCTTGACCGTTGTCTATCTGGCGCTTGCCCCCATCTTCGCATTGGTTCTACTTTTCGTATTGCGTCAGCATCAATGGAGTCTTTTTGACAATCTCCAGATAATTGCTGCCATTCTTTTCATCACATGGTTTGCACGAGTCGGCGGCAGCTACACCACTGTTCTTCTACTGCTGCGGGATCGAGCTTATTTCTATCGCATTCAAATCCTCGGCAGTCTCGGCTCCCTGACTTTGCTCTGTGCCGCCTGGACAGTGCATATGCTGAATATTTATGTATGCGTATTGCTTAACTGCGCACAGATACTCTACCAATCCGTGAGTATTTACTGGCGAGCCCGACATCTGCTCCGCGTCAAAGGTCACGCTAATTCTGCCATGCAGCGCCAGATCGTCCATCTTGCACTGCCTAGTGCACCGGGGTCGATCTTTTATGCACTACAGGGCCAAATCATGCTGCTACTGCTCGTCCTTCTTGGCCATGGCACTAGAGGTATCGCGAATTTAGGTGCCCTTTCCCGTCTGGGACAGATTCTCGTACTACTTTCCATGTTGAATCCTGTGTTTGTGGAACCATACTTTGCCAGGCTTCAAAAAAAACAAGTGCTTCCGCGATACCTGGCGGCGATTCTTATCGGGGTGTTGGGACTTGGAATCTTTTGTATATCCGCATTTTTATTTCCGGAGGTTTATCTGCTGATTCTCGGCCCACACTATAAGTCTCTTCATCTTGAAGTTGGACTGATGATTCTCGGATCCTCAGTGGTATTTCTAGGCGGAAACATGCATACAATGCATGTTTCACGACGGTTCGTGTACTGGTGGAATAACATCGCCAATATTGCCCTCGTTTTGAGTATTGAAGCGTATTGCATCTGGCGATTTGATATGAGCGTGCTACGCAATCTGCTGTTGATGAACGTGGCAACATCTGCCGCTTCCCTGCTGATTCAGATTCTGACCGGCATCTATGGGTTCACCTTTGGCCCCCAGAAGATGCACAGCGGGCATAACCAGCCGATTCCCGAACCTCAGTGAAGTGTCCGGTTGAACCCGCCCGTTCATTCCGCATCACGATATTGCCTATTGCGCTTTACCGATAGTCCGGTCCAGATATGCCTTTTGCAGAACGAAGAATGCCTGCTTCTTCTGCCCCTGATCGCTGATTAACCCCTTGCGGTTGAAGCCATCCTGAATCCCCGGCAGCACGCGCACTGGCGAGCGGAAGTCCATCAGCACCCACGGACTCATCCCGCGCAGCTGGCCGATCCTGTTCAGCATCACGAGTTGGTGCTGGTAAACATTGGCCTGGTACTCCTCCGTCCAGCGATCATCCGGACCGCCATGCAGACCCGCCTTGGCTCCTGCGCCAAACTCGCTCATGATGAGCGGTTTCTGGTAGGCAATCTGCCAGGTGATCTTGTCGATATCCTCCGGGTGTCGCTCATACCAACCAATGTATTCATTGGTGCCGATCACATCGAGTGCCGCGCCCAGCGGATCATCCACAATCTTGGTATCTCCCTGGCTGCGCACCAGCAGCGCTGCCGTGATCAGCCGCGTCGGATCAAGCGCCCGCGCATGATCGGCCAGCGCACTGATGAACTTCGTACGCACCTCATAGCTCGGCGTCTCGTTGGCCATGGACCACAGAATGATCGATGCATGATTGCGTGAGGTGTTGATCTCTTCATCCAGCTGATTCTGCGCATTGGCATAGACCGCAGGATTATCAAACTGCAATGCCCAGTAGACCGGATTTTCGGCCCACACCATCAGCCCCAGGCGATCCGCCGTATGCAGCATGGCTTCATCGTGCGGATAGTGCGCCAGCCGGACGTAGTTGCAGCCAAGCTGCTTGGCCCAGCCCAGCAGAATTGCAGCATCCTTGTAGCTATAGGCGCGTCCCGTGCGATACGGAGCCTCGGCATGAATCGACACTCCGCGCAAAAAGACCGGCTTGCCATTGAGCAGAATCTCGGTTCCACGGACCTCGATGGTGCGGAAGCCAATCTCATCCTGCACGGAATCCGTGCCAGCCGTCAGTCGCACGCGATACAGCGTCGGGGACTCCGGCGACCATAGCTTCAGCCCCGCCGGGTGAAACGAGATCGTCGCCCGGCCCTGGGCATCCACTGTGCCGGTGGTGCTGACATGCAACTCGGGAATGCTGACCTCGACCGAATCTCCCGCCTTCGCGTCCATCACATGCACCCAGCCGTCCACTTCGCTGCGGTCGCCGCGATTCAGATGCAGGTCATACTGATCGATGAAGGACTGCGGCAGATCAATCAGTCCAATCTCCCGCGTCAGTCCGCCGTAGTTGAACCAGTCGGTCTTCAGCGTCGGCACACCATCTGCATGGCGCGTATCGTCCACAACGGCAACGATGAAGTTGTGTCCATTCACCAGGGCCGGCGTCACTTCACACGCAAACGCCGTAAAGCCACCCGTGTGGTCGCAGATCCGCTTCCCGTTCACCCAGAAAATGGATTTGTAATTCGCAGCGCCCACGCGCAGAAAGACCCGCGAGTGCGGCTTCACCACGTAGTCGAAGTCCTTCTCGTACCACATCGGCCCTTCGTACAGAAACAGCTCCGGATCCTGTGTGTTCCAGTCGCCCGGCACATGCAGCACAGGAGACTTGGCAAAGTTGTAGTCAATCGGAAAGGGGTCGCCAGGCTTGGCCTGCAGGTTCATGAACCAGCCGCGCTTGCTCTCGTGTCCGTGGAAGTCATACAACCCGGCAAAATAGGGATCAGGAATCGAGTGCCAGGCCCCATTCAGCGAGAAGGCAGGGCGTTCGTCCCCGCCCGTCAGCACGATGGGGTGCGTGTTGGTATCCGCGCCGGCAGGCTGAGATTGGGCATGCCCGGGCAGAATACAAACCCCGCCTGTAACAAGCAGGCACACCAGTGTCCGGAGTGATTTTCCAGCAGGCAATCGAAGCGTCCGAGGCATACAACACCTTCCGATGGAGGATTTCTGCATGCCGCAGAAGCGGTGCAGTGAGCGAACCCATCCTACATGCCTGATCCATGCCAAGGCAAAAACAAGGGCTGGATTCTCTTCGAATCCAGCCCTCTCATACTGATTGCGGCAGCATCAGTCTCCGTCGCCGTCATCGTCTCCGCCGTACCCGTAGCCATCCCCACCATAAGGGCCATAGCCAGGCACATACCCGGGGCCGCCCATGTACTGCACATGAACATAAACACCGAGGCGGGGATTGTAGGCCAGGTACCAGCCGTCATGGTCCTGGTCGGGATAGAGCGCGATATCGTCGTCCTCCCAGTTCCAGTCATTGCAATAACCCCAGTCATCCGGAGCCACGCTGAAGTAATTGCCGCCAAACCAGAACCGGCCCGGACCGCCGCCTTCAATCCGCCACATGTGGCGCGGACCAAAGCCACCACGCCATCGTCCGTATTCGAAGGGATGATCCATATGGTAGCCACCAAACCCAGGCCCCATGTCATGACCCACCCAATCTGCACGTCCGCCGCGCCAGTCGACATGCGGCGCATTCGGATGACCGAATCCATCCGCAAAGTTTCTTCCCGGACCGCCGCGGTACGGTTGTCCATGGAACGGCATGGGACCACGCGCAGGTGGTCGCATCGGCCTCCAGTTTCCGTGCGGATCAGCATGCAATGCCAGCGGTGTGCCCAGCAGAAGTACCAGTGCCACGATCGTCGTTCTCGTTCTCATCACAATCCTCTGCGTGCCGGGAGCATCATCCCTTCCTGCATCCGTGCACCTGTTGTCTGCTGAAACCCGAAATCTTCCGTCGAGTTGCGACCTCTTGCTCAGGCCGTCACCGGCTGCCGCTTCCAGGCATAGAGCGGGAACCGATTCGCCATCTCCGTCACTTCGCCATGAATACGCGCCAGCGCGGCATCGTCGGCGCGATGCTCCAGCGCCCGTGCAATCCACAGCGCGATCTGCCGCATCTCGTCCTCGCCCATCCCGCGCGTGGTCAGCGCCGGAGTGCCGATGCGAATGCCGGAGGGCTTGAGCGGCGGATTCGTATCGTAGGGAATCGCATTCTTGTTCACGGTAATGCCGGCCTTGCCCAGCGCCAGTTCCGCCTCCGAGCCCAGCATGCCACGCGCAAACACATCCACCAGCATCACATGGTTGTCGGTGCCGCCGGAGATGATCCGGAATCCTGCCTCCTGCAGCGCCGCTGCCAGCACGCGCGCATTGGCCACCACGCGCTGCGCATAGTTGGCAAAGCCCGGATCCAGCGCCTCCTTGAAGGCCACCGCCTTGGCCGCAACAATATGCACCAGCGGGCCACCCTGCTGCCCTGGAAAGACGGCGCGGTCGATCGCAGCCGCCAGTTCCTGGCCGCAGAGAATCAGTCCGGAGCGGGGTCCGCGCAGCGTCTTGTGCGTGGTCGTCGTCACAATCTGCGCATGCGGCACCGGCGAGGGATGCGCACCGCCTGCCACCAGTCCGGCAATATGCGCCATGTCGATCAGCAGCTTCGCGCCCACCTTGTCGGCAATCTGACGCATGCGCGCAAACTCCCAGATGCGCGAGTAGGCGCTGGCGCCGCCAATGATCAGCTTCGGCTTCTCGCGCTCGGCAATCGCTTCCAACTCGTCATAGTCAATCGTCTCGGTATCCTTGCGCACGCCATAAAACACAGGCCGGAACTGCTTGCCGCTGAAGCTGAGCTTGTGCCCATGCGTCAGGTGTCCACCATGGGCCAGATCCAGTCCCAGAATCGTGTCGCCATGCTCCAGCACCGCCATGTACGCCGCAGCATTTGCCTGGGAGCCGGAGTGCGGCTGCACGTTGGCATGCTCGGCACCAAACAGCGCCTTGGCCCGGTCACGCGCCAGATTCTCCACAATATCCGTAAACTCGCAGCCACCGTAGTAGCGCTTGCCCGGATAGCCCTCCGCATACTTGTTCGTGAAGACGCTTCCCGCAGCCTCCAGCACGGCCTCGGAGACGAAGTTCTCGCTGGCAATCATCTCCAGCCCCTCGTGCTGGCGCTGAAGTTCGTGATCGAGTGCGGCGGCGACTTCAGGATCAGCCTGAGCCAGGGAAAGGGCAAACGTGGCAGGGATGCGGTCGGTCATACCAGTATTTTATGCGCTTTTCCGGTCAGCGTGCGTCGCCGTGGCGCCAGGATTCGCTGCTCCATTCGCCGGCGGACACTCCTCCGCCAGACTGCGGAAGGCGCGATGGACAAACGAGCCAAGATACCAGCCGTCCATATATTGAAACGGCGTCTCTCCCGTCGTGTAATGACCACAGGGCAGCTCCCTGCGATCAAAGCGAATGGCATGCTCCTCAAACGAGCGCAGCACCTCCAGCGAATACTCCAGCGGGAAGGTCAGATCATAGCGGGCATAGACCAGCAGAACCTGCTTGGCTGTCTCGGCAGCATCCCGGCTGTGGCTGGCAAACTTCGCATAGTAGTGCATGGGGCTGATGCCTGCCCACAACTGGCGCAGATCCTCCTGCTGCAGACCGGCATCCTCCAGTCCCTGCCGGATATGGCGCGTGCTTTGTCCCGTCCACACCACATCCCCAAAGGCAGCCGAGGCGTGGTTGAAGGCATTCACGCGCAGCCGCGCATCGTGCGCACTGGCCAGAAAGGCATAGCAACTGCCCAGGCTCGTCCCCAACACGCCAAACTGCTCATACCCCTGAGCCTCCAGCCAATCCAGGCAGCAGCGAATATCCACCACCGCCTGCCGCGTGGCGGCCAGCGTGCGTCCAATATTGGCGCTCACCGCATAATCGGCTCGCTCCAGCTCAGCCGGTCGGCGAATATCGTGAAAGGGCTTGGACAGCCGCAGCGCCGAAACGCCGAAGCGGTTGAAGATCGAGCACAACGCATTGTGGCTCAGCGCATCCGCATTCCACTGCGGCAGCACGATCATCGCCTGTCGCGGTCTGCCCGGCTTCGGCTCGGCTGGAAACCAGCGGGCATTCACCGTGTCGTTTTCCGGATAGGGCGTGCGTACCGGCGAGGTGAAGCGCAGAAACTGTGCCGGCTGCAGCCTGCCCTGCCTTGCCTTCTGCTCCATCCGCTCGGCCTTGCGCAGCGTCTCCGGACGCACATTCGTCGGGAAAAGCCGGGGTGCGCGTTCCTCCAGCCGGAAATCGGTCGGCATGCGATAGCCAAAAAACCGGTCGCTGTCGGCCAGAATCGCCCGATTCACGGCCTGCATCAGCGCCTTGGCATCGGCCTGTTCGCCAGGCTGGCTGACGGCATCCATCTGCGCATGCAACAGGCGGCGGGCCTCAGCCTCCAGACCCACATCCTGCAGATACGGCATCAGCCAGTCAAAGCCCCACTCCAGCGGACGCACAATCCGGTTCTGATCCCGGGTGGTCAGCCGCGTTTCCCAAGCGTACATCCAGCGCGCATAAAGCTGTTTCAGCATGAAACTTCAGTCTACCAGCGCGACATTTCAGCCCATGGCAATCCGCGGTACCCGCGCCGTGATCGACGTCAGAATCTCCCACGGAATGGTGCCGGCCCAACGGGCATGGTCCAGCACAGTGATGGTATGCCCGGCCTGGCTGCCCAGCAACACCACCTCCGCACCCTCGGCCAGAGCTTCCGCGTCGATCCGGCTGACATCGACCACCGCCTGATCCATGGAAATGCGCCCGAGATACGGCACCCGCTCCCCGCCAATCAGCGCATGGCCTGCCGGTGAAACCCTGCGGCTCAGTCCATCCGCATAGCCCACGGCCAGCAGCGCCAGATGCATCGGCGTCTGCGCCCTGTAGGTGGCGTTATAGCCCACTGCCGTCCCGGCCGGAATGCGCCGCAGGCTGGTGATTCGCGTCCTCCAGCTCAGCACCGGACGAAGCTCCTGCAACAGGTTCGCACAGCCTTCCGGCGCTTCCGGATCAAACTCCGGAGCCACCCCATAAAGCCCGATCCCAGGGCGCAACAGCAGCCGCATCCCGTGCCCGGCAGCCATCCCCAGCAGGGACTCGCGCACGGCCCGGTCCAGCAGCGCTGCCGAATTCCCCACGCTCAACCACTGCGGAGCCGGCTTGCCGTTTTTCTGCAGCCAGTGGCACACCTGTTGCAGCCCCGCGGCAAGCCGCTCCAGCTGGCTGTCGGTGGCCGCGCGGTCCATCTCGTCGGCCGCGTAGAGATGCGTCATCACCCCATCCACCGTCACGGCCGGAGACTCGGCCAGCGACGGCAACAGCTCCTGCAGGCCATCCGGCGAAACTCCCTGCCGGCTCATGCCCGTATCCAGCTCCAGATGCACCGCCAGACGGCTGCGACCCACCTGCTGAGCGCCACGCTGCAACTCCTCCAGATGACTCCGCTGCCAGACAGCACAGACAAATCCATGGCGCGCCACCGCGGGGCCATCCCCCGGAAACGGACCGCTCAAGACCAGAATTCGGTTGTCTTTCTCCGGCTCGGCACAGCAGGCAGCAGCCGCACACGCCTCGTCGGTGGAGGTCACGGCCAGCCACTCCGCCCCGGCCCGGCGCAGCGCAGGAGCACATATGGCCAGCGAATGGCCATAGGCATCCCCTTTCACGATGGCTGCCAGCGTGGCACCATCCGCCAGGCGCTGCATATGCTGCAGGTTGCCGGTCAATGCGGCGCGATCAATCTCTGCCCAGCAGGGACGTGTCAGCATGAGGGAATCCACGTCTTATCTTAAACGTCGCGATGCCGAAGGTCCCGATGCCTGGAAGCCCCGATGCCTGGAAGCCCCGATACCTGAGCCGACGCCCGGATTCCATCCATCCCATCCGTCAACCCATCGCGATCAGAGGACCGGTGCCGACCACTCCTCCAGATGCCGCTTGAACTCCGTCATAAACCGCCCCGCATCCGCGCCATCGATGATCCGATGGTCGATGCCCAGGCAGTAGTGCTGCACCGAGCGGATGGCAATCGTGTCATTGCCTTCGGCATCGGTCAGAACCACCGGAGCTTTTTTCAGCCCCCCAATGGCCAGAATCGCCGACTCGGGCTGATTCAGGATCGGAGTGCCAAACTCTTCGCCAAACAGTCCGGAGTTGGTCAGGGTAAAGGTACCGCCAGCCACCTCTTCCGGCTTCAGCTTTTTGCTGCGCGCCCGCTCGGCCAGATCGGCAATCGCCCGCGCCAGCTCGGCAAACGACATCCGGTCTGCCTGATGCACCACCGGCACAATCAGCCCCCAGTCCAGCGCCACCGCAATCCCCAGATTCACGCTGCCGTGGTACTGAATGGCATCGCCATCCACCGCCGCATTCAGCACCGGGAATCGCCGCAGTGCGGCAATGGCGGCAGCCGCCACAAACGGCATATACGTGAGCCGCACCCCATGCCGGGCTTCAAACGCAGCCTTCTCGCGCTCGCGCAGGCGCACAATCCGCGTCATGTCGATGCGAAAGACCGTATGTGCGTGAGCACTGGTCCGCCGACTGGCCACCATGCGCTCGGCAATCATGGCACGCATCCGCGACATCGGCACGCGCTGCTCCACCAGCTCCGGAGCTGCTTCCTGCCCGGAGGAGGTAGACGGCGATGCCAGATATGCCAGCAGGTCATCGCGGGTAATGCGCCCGGCCGAGCCGGTTCCCCGCACGCTCTGCAGATCGACGCCGCGCTCCCTGGCCATCCGTCGCACCAGCGGCGACGAGCGCAGGCGTTGCGCTGCGGAGGTCTCCACCCTGGCCACCGCCGGCTTGGAAATCGCAGGCTTGGAAGCCACCGGAGGAGGCGCAGGCGCAGCCGAAACCGCAGGCGCAGCCGAAGCAGCAGGCGCTGGCCGAGAAACCGGCGCCGGATGCTCCTGCCTGGGCTGCGAAGCTGCCACGGTGGCAGTTGCCGCTGCTGCCGTCCGCAGCGTGGCCACCACGGTGTGAATCTGCGCCGTGGCTCCCTGCGGCACCAGAATCTCGGCCAGCACACCGGCCGCCGGGGCCGGAATCTCCACATCCACCTTGTCCGTCGAAATCTCAAACAGCGGCTCGTCGGCACGCACCGCGTCTCCGGGCTGCTTCAGCCAGCGCGTAATCGTCCCCTCAAAAATCGACTCCCCCATCTGGGGCATTACGATCGGGATCTCCCCGGCACCGGCTGCCACCGGCCTGGACGCTGGCGCAGGCGCTGCTGGCGCAGGCGCTGCAGGCGCCGGAATTCCGGCAGCATGGGCCGCAGTTGCGGCCGCATCCACCGCTGGCTTGGCCGCTGCCGCCGTTGCAGCTGGCACAGCAGCCACCGCCGGCTCACCGGCATTGGCAATGCGCGCCACCACGGTGTGAATCTGCACTGTGGCTCCCTGCGGCACCAGAATCTCGGCCAACACCCCGGCCGTCGGAGCCGGAATCTCCACATCCACCTTGTCCGTCGAAATCTCAAACAGCGGCTCGTCGGCACGCACCGCGTCTCCGGGCTGCTTGAGCCAGCGCGTAATCGTCCCCTCAAAAATCGACTCCCCCATCTGGGGCATCACGACATCCGTGGGCATCTTCACCTTCCTGGGCGCAGCAATTGGGCTAACGGGCTTCCGCTTGGGATTGCAGGCTTCCGCGCCATGGTTCGCGCTGCGGGAAAACTCCCACACGGATTATATAAGTCGCCTGCCGGGAGCGGCTTCCGACTGCTCCTCCAGTCTGGAAGCAGGATCAAAACCCGGAAGAAATGCGCATCCGACTATGCCGTCTGCCTATACCGTCTGCCGCTGCCTGTCGGCATCCAATTCCTGCAGCGTATCTCGCTCCGGAAGCGTATGCAGCTCCTGCAGAAACTCCAGATCGGCGCGCGCCAGAATCTGCTCCCCGAAGACCTGCCCGAAGCAGAGTGCCGCCCGGTTGGCCACTGCCTCCAGCT
Organism: Acidobacteriota bacterium; assembly: GCA_021804965.1. Taxonomy (GTDB): domain Bacteria; phylum Acidobacteriota; class Terriglobia; order Terriglobales; family Acidobacteriaceae; genus Acidicapsa. Next base: position 21,425 of record JAJZGG010000010.1, on the reverse strand, counting down.
CCGGAACCTCGGCATGCGCCGCCTCCAGCTCCAGCTGCATGCTGGTCACGGAACGATCCGGAATACCGCACGGCACAATCCACTGAAAGTCTCTGGGATGCGTCGTCACGTTCAGTGCAAACCCATGCGAGGTGATTCCCCGTGAGATATGCACTCCGATGGCGGCAACCTTGCGCTCCTCGCCCAGCGCTGGCGAGCCAACCCATACTCCGGTCCGGCCGGCCACACGTCCCCCCAGAATCCCGTACCCTCCGCACAGCCGGATCAGCACCTCCTCCAGCGAACGAACAAAATCCACCGGACCCAGCCGCCGTCCCGAGGGCCCCATCAGACTGCGCAGGTCAAAGATCGGATAGCCCACCAGTTGCCCCGGTCCATGATAGGTCACATCCCCACCGCGATTGATGGCATGCACCGTGACTCCACCGGCGGCCAGCTGCGCGTCGGAAGCCAGAATATTCTCCCGGCTCGCATTGCGCCCCAGCGTCAGCACCGGCGGATGCTCCAGCAACAGCAGCAGATTGCCCACGCGCCCGGCATGGCGCAGCTCCACGCATTGCTCCTGCAGCCGCAGCGCTTCCGCATACCCCATGCGACCCAGCCAGAGATACTCAATCATGCCCGTCCACCTTTTTCCTGCCTGCGGGTTGGCGCGTCTTCCCGGCATCGGCCTGTCCGGCGCGTGCCAGGTCGCAGGCCCGCCACAAATACCAGGTTGCCACCGACCGGTACGGCATCCAGCGCCGCGCCCGCTTCAGCATCTGGTCGGGGGTTGGCAGGTCCTCAGCCGCAACTGCGCCGCGGAGACGCAGAAACGTGAGCGCAAAGCCCTTGCGAACGCCATAATCCGTTGCCGGAAAGACATCCGGCCGACCCAGCCGAAACAGCAGCAGCATCTCCACCGTCCACTTGCCGATGCCGCGAACCCCCGTCAGCCGCTCCACAATCTCCTCATCGCTCATCCGCTGGATGGCCCGCTGCGTGGGCACGGTCCCGTCCAGCGTCCTGGCTGCCAGATCGCGCATCGCAGCCAGCTTGTTGCCGGAGAGTCCCGCAGCGCGCAGCTGCTCCTCCGGCGTAGCCAGCAGCATCTCCGGCGTCGGATCGGCATCCCCATAGATTGCCCGCACGCGCTGATGAATCGTGGCCGCCGCCTTGCCATGCAGCTGCTGATAGACAATCGACTCCAGCAACGAGGTAAAGGGCGTTCCCGCATGCCCCAGCCGCAGCGCGAACGGCCCTGCCTGCTCGATCAGCCCGGCCAGCTTGCGATCCGCAGAGCGCAGATGCTCCAGTGCCGCATCGGCATCGTAAGGCAGTTTGCGTCGCCGTCCATTGGCTCTCATGCTGCCAGTGTAGCCCGATCTGCTCTCCCGGAGACAGTGTGCGTGTCGATCCGGCAGAGCATATTATTCCATGCAGGGCAGTCGTTAAGGCTGCGTAATCACCGGCAGGTCGATGAAGGTGGCGTGTCCAGGGCTGTGCCAGACCCGCTGCGTCGCCGATTTGAAATCCGCTGGCTTGGCAAAGAAGATGCTTGGCACAAAGGTCTGCGGATTGCGGTCATACAGCGGGAACCAGCTGGACTGCACCTGCACCATGATCCGGTGACCGGGCAGAAACAGGTGATTGGCCGTCGGCAGCGCAAAGCTGTAGTCCAGGGGCTGATTGGCGGTCAACGGCTTGGGATCGCTCAGGCTGGTCCGATAGCGTCCGCGGAAGATATCCATCGCCACCGCCAGCTGATAGCCACCGAGATTCGGCGTCCCCGGCACTTCATCCGGATAGACATCGATCAGCTTGACCACCCAGTCGGAGTCCGTTCCCGAAGTGGAGGCCACCAGGTGCACCATCGGTTGACCGGAGATGCGCAGAGGTGCCGTCAGCACATCCGAGGTCCAGGTCAGCACATCCGGACGACCGGAAAACTCCCGCTGATCATCCACCAGCCACCGCACCCAGGACAGATCCGGCGTATACCCCACCGGCTGGCTGGGCCGCGTGCGAAACGGCACAGGATGCCGGGGGTCGGAGACATACTCGTCATAGGCTGCGCTGCCAGCGTCGGGAGCTGCAAATCCCAGCTTGCCATCCGCCTCCACGTAGAGCGGCGTCGCCTTGGGGCGGCAGCCCGAGGCACAGGCCGATGGCCAGTCTGCCAGCTGCTGCCAGCGATTGGCTCCCGTCTCAAAGGCATTCACGCGAGCCGTCGGAAGCGGTGGGGGATTGTCCTGCAGGTAGTGGGCCAGAAAGGGTGCCAGAATCCGGGTGCGGAAGTAGAGTCCGGTATCGCTGTTCAGCGGTATGGCACCAATGTGGCTGGCGGTTTCAATCTCCTGCCCGTGATACCAGGGCCCCAGCGTCAGGAACAGGTTCTTCTGCGCTGCCGCCGGCTGGGCCGCATTCACCGCCTTCCATACCGCCATCGCGCCGTAGATATCTTCCTGATCCCAAAGGCTTGCCACCAGCATGGTGGGCACCGTCAGCGGCTCATGGGCCAGAATCTGGTCCACTGCCTGCCCGGACCAGAAGCTGTCATAGGCCGGGTGGGCAATCATCTTCCGCCAGAAGCCGATCTGGTCCATGCCGCGCTCTTTGGCCAGCTCCCCGGCCGTTCCCGGACGCATATAGGTGTCGTAATCATCAAAGGTGCTGGTCAGCCAGCGCGCCGAGTTGTCGCGCGTTGCCGTCTGCTCATAGATGTACGGCAGATTCTGCTGCCGGAATGCGCCATTGTGGAACCAGTCATCCCCGCGCCATCCATCCACCATCGGGTTCATGGGCACGGCCACCTTCAGTGCAGGATGCGGATGCACCAGCGGCATCAGCGAAAGATAGCCGTCGTAGGATATCCCCAGAATCCCCACCTTGCCATTCGTCTCCGGGATATTCCTGACCAGCCAGTCGATCGTGTCATAGGTGTCGGTTGACTCATCCACCGGCGTGGGATTCAGCGGTCCATGCAGGGGACGATTCATCACATAGTCGCCCTCCGAGCCGTACTTGCCGCGAATATCCTGCACCACCCGGATGTAGCCCCCGGAAAGAATAGCCTCCACGGCATTGTCATAGCCCCAGAGCGCCGAGCCCATGTGCATGCTGGGCGAGTTGGCCGTCAGCTCATTGGCGTTGTAGGGCGTGCGCGTCAGCACGATGCCCGCATGCCTGGCTCCGTTTGGCACCAGAATCACCGTATGCAGACGCACCCCGTCCCGCATCGGAATCATGACCTCGCGACGCTGGTAGTCCATGCCATTCTGCGTCGGCTGGAAATGCTCCGGCGTTTCGCTGGGATAATCCGGATATTTGGACTGCGCAGCCAGCACCACAGAGGCAGCCAGGCAGAAGACGGGCAGAAGACGACGAAGACGCATGCTGGGAACCTCGACAGAGAAGGATTTGTGCCAAGGTAGCACGCAGAGCGAAGAACCGGATAGAGAAATCGTGATCGAGAAATCGCACCCGGCAGCGCGTGCTTTTGGAAAGTCCGCAGACAACACAGCCACGGATCGGGCTGGCCCATCCGTGGCTGTCTTCCTGCCTTGCCCGGTTCCGGGCGGTTATCCGTTCAGGCTGGCCGCTCGATGCGAGATGCCGCTCAACTCGGCAGCCCGTGCTTCGGCATAGGCAGCCGCACCCATCAGGGCTGCCCGGCTCTCCAGGATGATCCGTACCGGCATGTTGATGAGCAGCTGGCTCAGCCGTCCCTTGTCCGTGAAGGCCTTCAGGAAGGTTCCATCCTTCAGCTTTTCCAGAATTCGCGGGGCAATGCCGCCGCCCACATAGAAGCCGCCGATGGACAGCACCTTCAGGGCTAGATTGCCGCTCTCGGCCCCATAGGCCGAGACAAACATATCCAGTGCCCGCTCGCAGATCTCGCTCTTCACACTCAAAGCCAGTTCGGTGATCACGGCATTGGGATCTTCGCCGGTAATGCGGTCGCGCAGCCAGGCCGGCTCATCCATGCCACGCACATCGCGCAGAAAATCATAGATGTTGGTCAGGCCCATCCCGCTCACCACACGCTCAAAGCTGATGCGCCCCTGATATTTCTGCTTCAGATACCGCAGCAGGTCGATCTCATCCTCATTGCGCGGGGCAAAGTCGCAGTGTCCGCCCTCGCTCGGCATCGGCACATGCATCTTGCCATTCCAGGCCAGAACGCCCTCGCCCAGTCCGGTCCCGGCAGCAATCAGCGCACGGTTGCCAATCTGGCGCGGATCCCCCTCGGAGAGCGTGAAGATCTGGTCCGGGGTCAGCTCGGCAATCCCGTAACCGTTGGCCTCCAGATCGTTGATCAGGAAGACATGGTCTATGCCCAGGGACTGGGAAAGCTCGCGGCTGTCGAGCGTCCATGGCAGGTTGGTCAGGCGCAGGCGTCCATCCCGCACCGGGCCCGGAACACCAAAACAGGCGCTGGTCACCGACTCCCCGGCCAAAAACTCGCGGACAATCTCTTCGAGTCCGGCATAGTCCCGTGCCGGATAACGGGTATCGCGTGTATGCTGCAGCTTGCCTTGGGAGAAGTCGTAGAGCGCCAGGTGTACCTTGGTGCCGCCTACGTCGCCTGCAAGAATCATCGTGTTCGCTCCAGGTGTACGATGCCGTTGGCATCGGGCTGCGGCAGCTGAGCCGCGGCAGCCTGATCAAGAATCATAGTGAGTATACCGCTGGCAGGCCAGATCAGCTGCGACGGCAGCCGCTCCACATCGCCCGGACCCAGCAGGACCTCCCGCAGGACACCGGACTTCTCCGCGCCGCCAATCAGGAAAAAGACCTCCCGCGCCTGATTGATCACCGGCCAGGTCAACGTCACCCGCCAGGTATCCTTCTGCGGCACGGCGTTTGCCGTCGCCAGGCGGCCCATCTCGTGAATCGCCTCCGTATGCGGAAACAGCGAGGCGGTGTGGCCGTCATCCCCCATGCCCAGGGCCAGAATGTCGAAGCGCGGGGACTCGGCACCCTCCAGGCGAAAGCTCTGCCGCAGCGCAAACTCATAGCGGTCGGCTGCCTCATGCGGATCCAGTTCGCCTTCGATCCGATGCACATTCTCCGGACGCAGCGGCACATGATCCAGCAGCGCCTCCCGCGTCATGCGATAGTTGCTCTCCGGATGATCCGGCGGCACCATCCGTTCATCCACCCAGAAAAGCTCCAGCGCATGCCAGGGAATCCGCTGGCGATAGTTGTGTGCCGGATCGGCCAAAAGGTGGAACATGGCCTTCGGCGTGGAACCGCCGGAGAGGGCAATGCGCACCCGGCCACGCGCTGCCTCCGCCTCTTCAATCAGTTCCACCAGGTGCTCGGCTCCGCGTTGTGCCAGCACAGCAGCGTCCGGGGCTATCTCACAGGTAATCTTCAGCAGCGGGGCCATGCATGCTCCTTGTGGCAGTTGTTGGCAGCAATTCCGGCCAGCCCGCAGCGACAATTCCGGTACCGGCTGCCCTTTCCAGACTGACCTGCAATATTCCAGTTTTCAGTGTCCATCGTCACAGCTTGCGCCAGGTGCGATTCTCCCGCTCCAGCAGCAGTTCGGAACACTCCGGCCCCCAGGTTCCCGCAAAGTAATTCGGGAACACCTCCGGCGTCTTGGCCGCCCAGGCCTGCAGGATCGGGGTATACAGCGTCCAGGTCATCTCCACGCCGTCGCGATGGGCAAACAGCGTCTGGTCGCCAAGCATCGCATCCAGCAGCAGCCGCTCATAGCCGTTGGCCGTTGACTTCCCGAAGGCCGTCGAATAATCAAAGTCCATCGTCACCGGGCAGACGGAGATGCTCTGCGTCGTCGGCAGCTTGGCTCCAAAACGCAGGGATATGCCTTCGTCTGGCTGAATGCGGATCGTCAGCACGTTGGGCTCAATCTCATTGCAGGGCCCACCCGTCAGGCTGTGATTGAAGAGCATCAGCGGCGGCTGCCGGAACTGGATGCTGATCTCCGTGGCGCGCTTCCGCATCCGCTTGCCGGCACGAATATAGAACGGCACTCCGGCCCAGCGCCAGTTGTCGATCTCCAGCCGCATGGCGGCAAAGGTCTCTGTCGCCGACTCCGGATCGACGCGATCCTCCTCGCGATACCCCTTGACCATGGCACCGTCCACCTTGCCCGGCCCATACTGGCCACGCACCGCGTTCTTGATCGGAATCGCCGGAATCGCCTGCCAGGCCTTCAGCTTTTCCCGGCGTACGCTTTCGGCTTCAAACGACGCAGGGGGCTCCATGGCCACAAAGCTCAGCAGCTCCATCACGTGGTTCTGCACCACATCCCGCAGAGCGCCTGCCTTTTCATAGAACGGTCCGCGACCCTCGACGCCAATTGTCTCCGCCGCCGTGATCTGGATGTTGTCGATGTAATTGCGATTCCAGATCGGCTCAAAGATCCCGTTGCCGAAACGGAAGACCAGAATATTCTGCACCGTCTCCTTGCCCAGGTAGTGATCGATGCGGAAGACCTGGCGCTCGTCAAACACCGCGTTCACGCGACGATTCAGCTCGCGCGCCGAGTCCAGATCGTGGCCAAACGGCTTTTCGATCACGGCGCGTACCGTCCCCTGCTCCGGCGTTGCCATGCCGTGCTGCCCCAGATTCTCCACAATCTCGGCAAAATACTCCGGTGCAGTCGCCAGATAGAACAGGCGGTTGCCGCCAATTTCAGCTTCCGTGGCAATGCGGTCCAGCTCCGCCTTCAATCCCTGGTACCCTGCCGGATCGTCGAAGTTCATTGCAAAGTAGTGCACCTTGCGCAGAAACTCCTCCAGCTTCGGATCATCCGCGGCCACGTCCCCAAACTCCAGAATGCCGGCACGCATATCCGCCGCAAACTCATCCCCCAGCGGACGACGCGCCACGCCGACAATGGCGAACTCGCGGGGCAGCAGGTTCACCTGCTGCAGGTGATAGAGCGCAGGCAAAAGCTTGCGCTTGGTCAGGTCGCCGGATGCGCCGAAGATGACCAGAATCGTGGGCTCGGGAATGCGCTCATGCGGTGCTGGCATTCGGGAAAGATCTTCTGCGCTGACTTTGATCTGCGTGGTCGCCATGGTTCTGTTCCTTTCCGGCGTGTCGCGGAAGTGATGCTTGTCTTGGGCCTTGGATCCGGACGCAGCGCCCGGAAACCCCTGCCGGCTGAACCGGCTGCTGCGTCCGTCCGTGGATGTGCGGCACACCTTGCGGCGGCCGCAGGGCTTAACTTTTCTTGATCGCGTGTCCGCCAAAGGCATTGCGCATGATGGACAGCATCCGGTCGGTAAAATTGTTCTCCTCGCGCGAGCGGATGCGGCGAATCAGGCTTTCCGTGATCACCGGTGCCGAAACGTTGAGGTCGATTGCCTCAAAGACCGTCCAGCGACCTTCCCCGGAATCCGAGACATAGGCCTCCAGCCCATCCAGAGAGGGGTTCTGCTGCAGCGCATCCGCCGTCAGATCCAGCAGCCAGCTGCGCACCACGCTGCCATGACGCCAGATTTCGGCAATCTGGGGAAGATTCAGATCCAGCGACTCCTTCTTCTCCATGATCGTGAAGCCCTCGGCATAGGCCTGCATCAGGCCATATTCAATGCCGTTGTGCACCATCTTCACAAAGTGTCCGGCACCGGCCGGTCCCACATGCCCCCATCCCTTGTCGGCACCCGGAGCCAGCGTGGAAAAGATCGGGCGCAACCGCTCCACCGGAGCCTTGTCGCCGCCGATCATCATGCTGTAGCCCTCTTTCAATCCCCACACACCGCCCGAGGTTCCCACGTCAATGAAGTGGAAGCCCTTGGCCGTAACCTCGGCATGGCGACGAATCGAATCCTTGTAGTTGGAGTTGCCGCCATCGATCAGCGTATCGCCGGGAGCAAGGTACGGCTCCAGCTTGGCAATCGTCTCGTCCACCGGTGCTCCCGAAGGCACCATGATCCAGATGGCGCGGGGCCCATCCAGCTTTTTCACCAGGTCTTCCAGACTGGAAGCACCCACATTGCCGCTGGCCGCAAGCTTGGCCACGGCTTCCGGGTTGTAATCAAAGCCCACCACCTGATGGCCGCCAAGGCGAAGCCGCTCCGCCATGTTGCCGCCCATCTTTCCAAGACCGATCAATCCAAGCTGCATCTGCTCTCTCCTTCGTTTCCCTCAGTTATGGAACTCAAACCCAACCGCCAGGCCCTGCCGCGTGCTTACAGCAGACCCCTATCGGCCAGCACCGCCCGCAGGGCAGACTCCCCGGTAAACTGCACCGCTTCCATGCCCGCGGCCTGTGCTGCGGCCACATTCTCCGCGCGATCGTCGATAAACAGCACGCGCCGACCCTCCCGGCCCAGAATATCCAGCGCCCGACGATAGATCGCCGCCTCCGGCTTGCGCAGCCCCAGATAGCAGGAGCTGAACTGAAACTGGAGCAAACCGCAGAGCCCAAATGCTTCCATCCGATACGCATGCAGCAGGCGCGATTCGTTGTTCAGCACACCCACTCCATATCGCTTGGATGCAGCCAGCTCTTCCAGCGTTCGCCGCGCACTGTCGGCAATCGGCTGCGAAACCTCGCGCATCCTGGCGTAAAACTCCTCCCGGGAAAACCGGCGCGGCACAAAAAACACCACCTCGTCGAGATACGCATCGGGAGAGATGGCATCCCGCTCCCAGGCATCGTAAGGCGCAGGATGCCGCGCCTCAATCTCCGCCTTCTCGGCAGCCGTCAGCCCGAAATGATCGTAGACGGCAGCGCGCTCCCGATGATCCCATCCATTGGTCAGCAGCACGCCGCCCACGTCGAACAGCACCACCTCGATCTGGCACTCCGCAGTCCTCGCACTCATGGCTTCCGTAACGGCGCCTCCTGGTCCTTCCTGGGTGTCAGCGGGAACGAACTCCCTGGCTTACAGTTCGCGGGCATACTTGGCTTCAATCGCCAGCACCTTGTTGTACCGGCGCACGAAGCGCTCCTCATTGGAGCCAAAGCGTGCGCCCAGATAGGCATCCACAACATCCATCGCTGCCGCCGTGCCAATAATGCGCGCCCCCAGCACCAGCACATTCATGTCGTCATGCTCCACGCCCTGGTGCGCCGAGTAGTGATCGTGGCAGATGCCGGCACGAATGCCGGGAATCTTGTTTGCCGCCACACACACCCCCACACCGGAGCCGCAGATCAGGATGCCGCGCTGAGCCACCCCGGCACGAATTGCCTCACCCACCGCTTCGGCAGCATCCGGATAATCGGATGGCTCCGTGCTGTGAACACCCAGATCGACCACCTCGTGCCCAGCCTTTGTCAGATACTCCCGCAGCTCTTCCTTCAGCGGGAACCCGGCATGATCCGAACCCATGACCAGCTTCATGATCTCAAGCCTTTCCCAGCAGCTTCTTCGCCGTGGCTGCCACGTTCTCTGCCGTAAATCCAAGCTCGGTAAGAATACGCTTGGCCGGAGCCGAAGCGCCAAAGCGATCCAACCCGATCACAGCCCCATCGGCGCCCACATACTTCCACCAGCCCAGCGTCGAGCCGGCCTCAATGGCCACCTTGGGCACGCCCGGCGTCAGCACCGAGGCGCGATAGGCCGCCGTCTGCTCCTCGAACAGCTTCCAGCTTGGCAGGGAAACCACGCGCGCTGCAATCCCTTCGGCGGCCAGCAGCTTGGCTGCCTCCACTGCTTGCCACAGCTCGGAGCCGGTGCCCAGCAGGATCACCGCCGGTGACGCAGCCTCCACCACCACATACCCACCCTTGCTCACACCGCCATAGACATCGATCACCGCCGTATCCAGCACCGGCAGATCCTGCCGGGAAAGCGCCATGAAGCTCGGTCCGGTGCGCTCCAGTGCCAGCCTCCAGGCTGCTGCCGTCTCGTTGGCGTCGGCAGGCCGGAAGTCGGTCATCCCGGGAACGGCTCGCAGCGCCATCAGGTGCTCAATCGGCTCATGCGTCGGACCATCCTCGCCCACAGCGATTGAGTCATGGGTAAAGACAAACAGCGAGTGTGAGCCCATGATCGCCGCAATCCGGAGCGCCGGCTTGCAGTAGTCGCTGAAGACAAAAAATGTGGAGCCAAAGGGAAGCAGACCGCCGTGCACGGCCATGCCATTCACCGCTGCGGACATCGCAAACTCGCGCACTCCGAAGTAGACGTTCCGGCCTGTAGGATCGGCATGGAAGCTGGGGCTGTCCTTGAAAATGGTCTTGGTCGAGCTGGTCAGATCGGCAGCTCCGCCAAAGAGTTCCGGAACCACCGGGGCCAGTGCATTCAGAATTGCCCCGCCGGCATTGCGCGTGGCCTGCGGCTTGTCCGCCGGGAAGACCGGAATCGCCTTTTCCCATCCTGCCTTGCGCTGGTTGGCAAAGACCCGCTCAAACTCCGCAGCCAGCTCGGGATAAGCCGCCTTGTAACCGGCAAAGAGCGTATTCCACTCCGCCTCGGCCGCCTTGCCTCGCTCCACCGCCGAACGCCAGTTGGCCAGCGCGGCCTCCGGCAGCACAAAGCTCTGATCCTCCGGGAATCCGAAGAACTTCTTCGTCGCCGCCACATTCTCGGCTCCCAGCGCCTCGCCATGCACATTCTTCGTGCCGGCCTTCGGGCTGCCATAGCCAATCACCGTCCGCACACTGATCAGCGTGGGCCGCGCCGTATCCGCCTTGGCTGCTTCCACCGCTGCCCGCAGCGCTGCCAGATCATTGCCATCGGCCACGCGCAACACCTGCCACCCATAGGCCTCAAAGCGCTTGTAGGCATCCTCGGTAAAGCTCAGGCTTGTCGGCCCGTCGAGGGAAATCAGGTTGTCGTCGTAGAAGAAGATCAGCTTGCCCAACCCCAGCGTACCGGCCAGCGAGGCTGCCTCATGCGAGACGCCTTCCATCAGGTCGCCATCGCCCAGCAGGCCATAGGTGTGGTGATTGACCACTTCAAATCCGGGGCGATTATAGGTCGCGGCCAGATGCTGCTCGGCAATCGCCAGACCCACGGACATCGCAAACCCCTGCCCCAGCGGACCCGTCGTCACCTCGACTCCATCCGTGTGGCCATACTCCGGGTGGCCCGGCGTGCGCGATCCCCACTGGCGGAAGCCCTGCAGGTCTTCCAGCGTCAGCTTGTAACCGGAGAGAAACAGCGAGCCATACAGCAGCATCGACGCATGCCCGTTGGAAAGCACAAAACGGTCCCGATCCGGCCAGCACGAATGCGCCGGATTATGCTTCATCACGCCTCCGTAAAGCAGATATGCGATGGGGGCACAGCCCAGCGGCGCTCCCGGATGGCCGCTGTTGGCCTTCTGGATCGCATCCACGGCAAGCAGACGCAGGGTGTTGATCGAAAGCTGATCGAGCTCGGAGGATTGGCTCATGCCGGTTCCATTGGAAGACATAGATGTAATTGCCCTTTCATTCCGTGAGGCTGACTGAGGGAAGTTGCCTGCCCATTTAGAGGTCTGACCACTGATGTCTTGTGTACGATGATACCCGGAATCCCTCCGGGCGACCATCTTTCCACGTTCCCATCAGGGTATCGCATCTGCGCTTCACTCCACGTCAAAGGAGGAGGATTTCCCGATGACAATCCTGTGGTTATGGCCCAGCCATGCGTTGCTGTCCGGCCAGTAAAAGGTGAATTCCAGCGCCTCGGCATCCGGCTCCGGCCGCATGTCCAGTGCGTAGCCCAGCTCGCCCAGGTTCCTGGCCGTTGTCACCCGGCGCGTATTCCATCCATCGTCGGTCCAGATCAGGTCAAAGGCATGGTCATCGAGCAGCCGCAGCGTGGTGGCGGCCGGCATGCGCTGGATGGGCCGACGCAGGCTGAAGACTTCGATCCGCTTCTCGTGCGTGCTTCCCATGGCATGGTCGTGTTCGCGCAGCCGCTGGCCATAGCGCTCGTACACCGGCTCAATGCGGTCAAAGACCTGTCCATCCTGGGCCGATCGCAGCAGCTTCAGATACTCGGCATGTGCCCAGACCAGCGGGCAGGCCGCTCCGGCCGGACGACCGCGCACCAGCCCGCGCTCCGGCCTGTCGTCCTCATCCCACACCTGCTCGGGCATCATCAGGCCGGCCGTGGCAAATCCCTCATAGGTATGGATCATCGTATCCACCCGCCGACCTGCGGCCAGCTCATAGTGGGCACGCTCGCCGGTCAGCAACGGCCACACGCGTCCCTTGCCGGTCCCGTGATAGGCTCCGCCGTCCTCGGTCTGGCCGTAGCCGTCCCAGTTGTAGCGCAGCCATCCCGGCCCCTGCGGCAGCTCGCGCCGCAGCACGGCATCCACCACCTTCAGGGAGTCCACAATCAGCGGATCATGCGGGTTGCGCACGCCATAGCGCACCAGTTCCAGGAAGCCGGCGTCGATAATCTCCCGCGCCTCAAACTCATAGCGCGTGCCCGGCGGACGGTTGCTCAGCCGGATCGTCTCCGTGCCTTCCCCTTCGCAGTCGTAGGCATCGCCGGTCTCCGGCGGACGGATCCGCATATAGTGGCGCGGCACCTCCGGCAGCAGCACTCCGGCACGGGTCACCGTCCAGTCCTCCAGGTGCGACTCAATCCAGTCGGCAAACTCTTCCACAAAATCCGCCTGCTCGGCCGATCCCATCGCGCGACAGATCTCGGCAGCGCAGATCAGCCCGGCAATCACGGCTGCCAGCGTGGACGGCGAATAGCCGCTGTTTTCCTCCCAGCGCTCCTGATGGGTGATCGGAGCATGGCGCACCAGAAATCCCACCGCGCGCTCCACAAACGCCAGCACATTCCAGCTTCCCAGCCCGTTGGCCTTCCACAGCCTCCAGGTCAGAATCAGTGGAAACGCCACCTCATCCAGCTGCACACCCTTCCAATAGGGCCGGCCATCGATCCAGAAGTTCTGGAAGAAGCCGCCATCCGGCCGCTGCGTACAGGCCAGATACACCAGCGCCCGACGGGCCGTATCCACACGTCCGCAGGCCAGCAGCGCCGTCGCCGTCTGCACCATGTCGCGCGTCCACACCAGGTGGTATCCACCCAGATCATCATCCCCCTTGGCCTGTCCCCACGGAATCGAGGCCGAGGCCACAAAGGCACCCGAGTAGGTCTTGTCCTCGTGCGCCAGCAGGATGTTATGGCTGGTCTGCATCAGCCGGCCGCGATCCCCGCTGACCGCCGCCAGCTTGTACGGGCTGGAGACCCGCTTCCACTGCTCCAGAAACCGGTCCCGATTGCTGGCAAACGGGGTCGACAGCGCGCCCAGCGTCTTGGCCAGCGCCGAGTGGCGCGTACTGGCAATGCCCACGCCCAGCGTAAACTCGCGCCGTCCGCGCAGGTCCAGCTCCGCCGTCAGCGCAATGTTGCCCTGGGTGGCCGAACCAAACTCCCAATCCATGTGGAAGTTGTGCATTAGGTCATGCCAGCCGTCGCTGGCCCCCACAAACCCGCAGCTTGCCTTGGCAAAGCCGCAATCGGAGGACAGCACCAGCGCCCAGTGATTCCTCCATGCCAGAAAAATCTTCTGCCCGGCCAGATCCATCACCCGCGCCGAGTTGCCTGCTCCGCCTCCGTCCAGGTGCGGAGCCAGCAGCGCATACACCCGCAGCGTATCCAGAAATGCCTCGCTGCCGTTTGGACCCGCCTCCAGCGTCACATTCATCAGCACCACGCTGTGGTGGGGATCGCACAGGATCTCCTTCACCAGTTGATAGCGCCCCAGCCGGTCGCGATTGATGTAGCGCACGCCCAGCGCCTCCGAGTGTATGTACTCGAAGTGGGACTCGAGGTCGCGCTTCTCCTCGTGGACAAAGCTTTCCCCATCCGTGATCAACAGACCCAGATCCCGCGTCTGCGGGTGGTCAATGGTCGGGTGATAAATCTCGTTCAGAATGCCGTGGGAGACGGTGAACCAGATGCGGCTGGAGGCAGAATATGCCGTTCCGACTGCGTCCTTGACGCTGGAGGTCCAGCGCGGCATGGCGCCCGGTGCGCCAAAGGCTTCCCCATCCTGATCCAGCCAGCGATACAGCGCTTCCTCTTCCGGAAGCGAATTCGAGCTTTGGCTCACGCGCAGTCCTTTCCTTTCTGTCCTGCGCTCTTCCCGCAGGCAGCCGAACATGACAATTGCTGCTCTTCCAAACCCTCGTGGAGCCCGATGCGCTGCCCAGCTCAGCGCTCCCGCGAGGTTCAACCGCTGCGCCGAAGTCGATGCCTGATACGCGGCGCAACCAACCGGATGCTTCCAATCTTTCGGATGCAAGTTTCTGGGAAAGGTTACTTGCAGCGGACAGCATACGCTCTCGCGGGAAAGATTTTCCACCTGCGTCTGCGAAAAATATCAATGGAAAGTCCGAAACAGGAGAATACGCTCCAACGACCTGCAAACTTTGAAGACAAGAATGCAGGCGGAGCACGATCAAAGATCCGGATCCGGCAGTGGTACCGCAGCGCGTATCCGTCGCATGCGTGGCTGCCGCATCAGGGTCGGCAGCAGCGCGGAGATGGCCACCACCCCCATAATCAGCCGCAGGCTGGAGCGAAAGCTGCCCGTGGACTCATGCAGCGTGGCCGTCAACATCGGCCCCACCACACTGGCCGCACTCCAAGCCGTCAGCATCAAGCCATAGATACTGCCAAAATCCGAGTCCCCGAAGGAGTCCGCCACAAAGGCCGGCATGATGCCAAAGCCGCCGCCGTAGCAAAGCAGAATCAGAAAGGACACCACCGTCACGCTCCAGTCACTCTCACAGCGCGGCAGCATCCAGAACAGATACACCTGAAAGGCAAACAGCAGCACGAAGGTCCACCGGCGTGTCAGCACATCCGACAGCCCGGCCCAGAAAAATCGCCCTGCGGCATTCCCAATGCTGACGACGCCGACCATGGCAGCCGCCACCACCGGCGTCACCCGGGCAAATTCCACAAAGATCGGAACCTCCTGGGCGATGACGGAAATTCCCGCACTCGTATTCAGAAACAGCAGCAGCCAGAGCAGCCACCACTGCCAGGTTCCCAGCGCCTCCACCAGCGTCCACGGGTAGGAGGTCCGCTGCCGAAGCAGGCGCATGGAAGGCTTCCACCCGGCAGGCTGATAGTGCTCCGGCGGATCCACGATCCAGCTCCCGCTCACCAGCCCCAGCGCCGTGCATCCCAGACCCAGCCACAGGAAGGTGTGTGCCGTGCCAGCAACCCGTATCCACCGCTCAGCCAGCGGGGCTGCAATCAGCGCACCCGCACCAAAGCCGCAGACCGACATGCCTGTAATAAATCCCCGACGATCCGGAAACCAGCGCACCAGCACGGCAACGGCCGTGATGTATCCCAGGCCCATCCCAGCGCCGCCCACCACGCCAAATGTCACATACAGCCAGCCCAGGCTCGATCCGGTAAAGCCGGACAGGATCAGCCCCAGGCCGAACAGAACCCCGCCCAGCACGGCCACCGGCTGCGAGCCCATCCGCTTGCCCAGAACTCCGCCCAGACAGGCCGTGATACCCAGCACAAAGATCGCCACCGCAAAGGCAAACGTCACATCCGGCGAGGCCCAATGGTACTGGCGCGTCAGCGGCGCCTTGAACACACTCCAGGCATAGACAGAGCCAAGCTCCATCTGCAGAAAAAATCCCGCAACTGCCACTCCCCAGCGATGTGCTTGAGACACCGGAGACCTCACAGGTCATTGTAGGAAGAATTTTTCCATCTGCACAGCCTGCAATCTGTCAGACGCAGATAACAATTCTCCCGCAGTCAGCTCAGGCACGATCAGCTCAGGCACGATCAGCCCAGGCAGCGATCCGCACCGGAGTAGATCACAAACCGGCGCTGGCGCAGAAACCCCACCAGCGTCAGATGAAACTCGCGCGCCAGCTGGACCGCCAGCGTGGATGGCGCTGAGATCGATGCCAGAAAGGGAATCCCGGCGGCCAGCGCCTTCTGCGCAATCTCAAATCCGCAACGGCCACTCACCAGCAGAATGCAATCCTGCTGCGGCAGATGCCGCTCCAGCAACGACCAGCCAATCACCTTGTCCACGGCATTGTGCCGTCCGATGTCCTCGCGCAGCACCAGCAACTGCCCGCGAGAGTCAAACAGCGCCGCCGCATGCAGTCCACCTGTCCGCGCAAAGATATTCTGTGCCGCATGCAGTTTGTCCGGCAGCTCACAAAGGAAATCGCCCGTCACCCGCAGGGCAGAGACCGGTGCCTGCAGGCAGCGATGATGCAGGGCGGCAATGCTGGCCTTGCCGCAGACGCCGCATCCGGATCCGGCAACAAAGCGTCGCCTCTCCGTCGGCAGCTCCGGCACATCATCGACGGTGGCCACAACGCGGTTGCGGGCGCTGGCTGGCGGCAGATCCGCGTCCGGCGCGGCCATGGCAACGGAGCGCAACGCAGCCGGTTCGGAAAGCACATCTTCGGTCAACAGAAATCCCGCTGCCAGCTCAAGATCGTGGCCGGGCGTACGCATCGTCACCGCCAGCACCTGCGGCTGGCCGTCGGCTTGCTGCAGACAGATCTCCAGCGGCTCCTCGGCGGAAAGCGAATCCGAATGGGTGCCGATCACCCCGTCCTCCCAGACCGTCACATCGGTCCAGGCCAGGCTTCGCTCCGGAACGCGCATGGCCGGTTGGCTTCGGCTCTGTTCAGGATGTTGCTTCGGCATCCGTCCCAAACCTCCGTCTCTTCCGGCCACCACGACGCAGCGCCAGGATTCCGCCTAGCGGCGGGCCTGTATGGTCTTCGGGCGCTTGGCGGCAGCCCGTCGCCTTGCCAGTTCGTTCAGTTCGCGACCCAGCTTCGAGCGGTTGATGCCCACCTGCAGCGCGATATTCAGCAGGTTACCCGTCGCCCAGTAGAGCGCCAGTCCGGAGGCAAATCCCCACATCGAGAATCCAAAGATCGCCGGCATCATGAACGCCATCATCCGACGCTGCGCCGGATCCATGCCCGGCGACGGCGAGATGTACTGCACCAGGAACATGCTCACAATGATCGTGATCGGCAGAATGTGCAGCGGGTCGGCGGCGGCCAGATTCGGCAGCCATCCCCAGCTTGCCTGCCGCAGCTCAATCGCATTCAGCAGCACACGATAGTAGCCATAGAACAGGGGCAGCTGCACCAGCATCGGCAGGCAGCCGCCGTACATGTTCACGCCCTCTTCCTTGTAGAGCTTCATCGTCTCCGCGTTCATCTCGGCACGGCGCGGATCGGTCGCCTTCAGGTTGGCGTATTTGCGCTTGACCGCATCCAGCTTGGGCTGGATGCGCTGCATCTTCAGCGAGGACTTCATCATCGTGAAGCGCGTCGGCAGCATCAGCAGGTTGAAGGCGATCGTGATCACGATGATCGACCAACCCCAGTTGGAGATCAGGTGGTCATGCACAAACCGCAGCAGCAGAAACAGCGGCTCGGCAATAAACTTGAACCATCCATACTGCACCAGCGGCCGCAGATCCTCACCCGTTGCCTTGCCATCCGGTGCGGTCGTGTGAATGGAGCCCAGCACGTCATACTGCAGGGGTCCGGCAAACAGGCGCGTATGCGTGACACCATTCTGCTCGCCCACGGCCACGCCCAGAACCGGCTCCGAGATCTGCCGGCTTTTGGCGTCGGCCCGATCCCGCGGCACGTCCATCGTATGATGCAGCGTCACAGCCGTGGCATCGGAGGGATTGTTCGGCAGGAAGGTTGCCGTGAAGTAGAGATCGATCGGACCGGCGTAATCCAGCGGCTGATTCATCGTGGAACCGCCGCTCACCTTGCGCGCTGCAATCGTATCGCGCTTGTTGTCGGAAGAGTAGGCAAACTTGCTGTAGTTGTACTGGGCAGCCTCATCCAGATCGCCCAGCCCGCTGGGCCAGCTCACCAGCGCCCGCACCGGCTGACCATTCTCTTCCACGGCCACCTTCACGTCGATCACATAGCTCTGGTTGAAAAGAAATGTCTTGGTCACCGTCAAGGCACCGGCCGCATAGCGGAAGACAATTCCCGTCGGTGCATCCACCTGCCCGGTTACCGATGGCTCGTAGAGCGCAGCGTTCAGCTCGGTCGTCAACTGCGGCTCATAGGTATAGAGCGACAGCGGATATCCGAAGCGCGTCGCCGCAGCCTGATTCACCAGATCCAGCGGATGCCCCTGCGAATCCTTGTATCGCTTCAGAATCCAGCTCTTCACCTGCGCACCGCGATTGGTGAAGGTGATTCGATAGAGACTGTTCTCCACGATCGTCGTGCTTTCCGCAGCCGCATGCACGGCTGGGGCAGCCGTTGGACCCGCAGGCGTCTGCGCTGCCGGAAGACTGCTGCCTGCATTCGTTGCGGCGGCAGCCGGCGACTGCGTCTGCGGCGGCGTCGGTGGACGAAAGTACTGGAAGGCCATCAGCGCGCCGAGGGCAAGCAAGGTG
This sequence comes from Acidobacteriota bacterium, assembly GCA_021804965.1. Taxonomy (GTDB): domain Bacteria; phylum Acidobacteriota; class Terriglobia; order Terriglobales; family Acidobacteriaceae; genus Acidicapsa. The sequence goes on along the minus strand of JAJZGG010000010.1, from coordinate 3,107 downwards.
AACAACAGCATGGAGCGGGTGTCGCCGCCGCCTGCACCGGGTGTGGAAGCATTCGGATTACGAATTTCAGCCAAGGAATTCCGTCCTGTCATCAACTGCGCAGCGCGCGGGGAAACGCACGCCGCAATTTCTATGGTAATGGTTTGTGTTCCTGCACCTGGGATGCAGCCTGGGAAACGGGAAGCGGAACAGGATCAAAGCCACCCCGCGCCAGCGGATGGCAGCGCAGCAGCCGCAGCAGCGCCAGCCAGCAGCCGCGGGCTGTGCCATGCAGCTCCAGGGCCTCCACCGCGTACTGCGAACAGTTGGGATGATAGCGACAGCCGCCGGGAAAAATCGTATGCAGCGCCGGAGAGATCCATCGCTGATAGAACCCCAGCGCGGCCAGCAATGCGCGGCGCACCCTCACCGCTCCGCCCTCTGCTTGCCGGCCTCGCTGTTCCCCATCCGTGCAGGGGTCAACGCAATCGAGGAACGCGCTCCGACGGGATTCATCGTGCCACGGCGCTTGCCCCGGGCAGTCTCGGACACGGCGGTGAGCTTCTTGACCAGACGGTCCGGATGCTGCAAGGCCGCCGCTGCAGCAGCAGAAAAGATCGCTGCCACTTCCTCCTGGATCTGTGTCGGTGCCGCATCCAGCACGCTGCGCCGAGGATGCAGAATCAAGTCCAGACCGGCCGGCAGCAGTGGAGCATGCGCCTGAATGGCGGCACGCAGCCTGCGCTTGATGCGGTTGCGCTCATGCGCCTTGCCGATCACCTTGCCCACGGTCAGTCCAACCCGCGCCGGAGCAGCCTGCACAGAAGCCTCCGGGCGCAGGGCTGCAAACCAGGCCATCGAGACGGCAAAGTGCTTGCGCGCCGTCGCGTACACCTGCTGATAATCGGCATGGCGACGAAGCCGCGTCTCCGTCCAGCGAGGTGAGGAGGCTATCGGCTGTCTTGTCTGAGTTGGAGTCAATGCGGAGGGAAGATCAGGATTGGCCGAATGCTGGAGATTCATGCGTGGCATTGGCGTTATCCCGAGGGTTGTGACGTGCCGCAGCAGTCTTGCTGCGGCAGTCGACACTAGTCGCGGTATCCTGCGCTGACGGCCACGCGCTTGCGACCCTGGGCGCGGCGGCGGCTCAGCACGGCGGCTCCGCTCTTGGTCTTCATGCGGGCGCGGAAACCGTGGGTCTTCACGCGCTTCCGGCGATTGGGTTGAAATGTGCGCTTCGGCATGGTGCACTCCTCAAATTGCGGACCCCTGTTCGTTCAGGGCTCGGCTCAATGTACTCTGACCGGAAAATCACTCTCTCGAAAAATTGTTCTCGGGCAGCAATTCCTGATTATACCGCAACTTCCGATTTTTGCCATCACCGCCGCCTGCCGACCCATCGTTAACCTGCCAGCACCATCGCAATCCGCGCAGAATCCTGCACAAAATCCTGCGCAGAAAACTCCCCACCAGGCGAGACGACACACACAACATCCACCCCCTGCCAGCCAGCTTTTCACCACATCTGGTGCAACCTCGGAATCCTCGTGAATGCAGTGTTGCAGAGGGCGCGATTTGTGCTAGTATCAGACCCGTTCACAACATTTGCGAATGTTGTTGCAGTTTGAATTTTTCACGCCAAAACCCGCTCTGCAGTCATCTGTGCAGAGCTCCCTGGCAGACGGTGGAAGAAGCACAAACACACGACGGCACGCCCGCCGTGAGGGAGAGTGTTTTCTGTCCTGACCCATGCCACAGGATTTTTTCGGCGCATCCGTTTTTTGTTGCACTCGAGTCGTGGACTACGAACAGCAAGGAAGTTTTCCATGTCATTTCTCTCCGCCCCAGCCACTGCAGTGAATCCGTGGATCCAGATACTGGCGGCACTTGAAAAAAAGATCATCCGGCAGTCGTTTGATACCTGGCTCAAGCCCACGCGCTTCAGCCACGTGGCTGGCCGAACCCTCTACGTGCGCATCCCTTCGGATGATTTTCAGCATGTGGCCGACAAATACAGCGACCTCATTCAGGAGGCCATCGACCAGATTGGCCTCGAGCTCGACCAGGTGGTCTTCGTCACGGCTGAATCCGATCCCTCCATGCCGCAGATGCGCAAGGATGGCGGCTTTGCGCCGCAGTCGGAACGCACGCCTCCGCAGACCAGCCGCCGCAGCGCCGCAGCTCCCACCGAGCAGACGCGTTTTGACTGGTCCACGGCGGCCCAGCTGAACCCTCGCTATACTTTTGAGAACTTTGTCATCGGCAACGGCAACCAGTTCGCACGTGCTGCCTCGCTGGCTGCCGCCGAGCGTCCGGGCAAGGCCTACAATCCGCTCTTTCTCTACGGTGGTGTGGGCCTGGGCAAAACCCATCTGATGCATGCCATCGGCCACGAGGTCAAACGCCGCCAGCCCAATTCCAGCCTGTACTACGTCACGGCGGAGAAGTTCCTCAACGAGATGATCAACTCCATCCGCAATGACCGCATGACCAGCTTCCGGGATCGCTTTCGCGGCGTGGATGTTCTGTTGATCGACGACATTCAGTTCATTGCGCAGAAGGAGCGCGTGCAGGAGGAGTTCTTCCACACCTTCAACGCACTGCACGAAAGCATGAAGCAGGTCGTCATCGCCTCCGATCGACCGCCCAAGGAGCTGGCCGAGATCGAAGAACGACTCCGCTCCCGCTTCGAGTGGGGATTGATCGCCGACATTCAGCCGCCGGATCTGGAAACCAAGGTTGCCATCCTGCAGAAGAAGGCCGAGAGCGAGCAGAAGGCGCTTCCCACCGACGTGGCCATGTTCATCGCCTCCAACGTCAGGACCAACGTCCGCGAGCTGGAGGGTGCTCTGGTGCGCCTCTTCGCCTGGTCCCAGATGAACGGCGTCGACGTCACGCTGCAGACCACGCAGCAGTGCCTGAAGCAGTTCATTGACACGCAGGCACGCCGCATCTCCATCGACGCCATCCAGAAGGCGGTTGCCGAGAACTTCGGCATGCGCGTCAGCGAACTCAAGCAGAAAAACAACTCGCGTCAGGTCGTCGTCCCGCGGCAGATCGCCATGTATCTGGCGAAAAACCTCACCGATGCCAGCCTGCCGGAGATTGGACGCCAGTTCGGCGGCAAG
>JAJZGG010000072.1 GCA_021804965.1 Acidobacteriota bacterium | reverse complement strand
CGGCGCGGGCTGGCTGGCTCATCCTCGTATTGTATCCGTCGCAGCAAGGCGATGAGGCAGCCCCCGGTGTGCCCGGAGGCTAACGCGGCATATCCCGATGCAGCGCCTTGACGCGGAAGCCCTTCCCGGCAAGCCGCTGCGCAAACTCCTCGGCCATCATCACGGACCGATGCTGGCCGCCGGTGCAGCCAAAACCGATGGTCAGGTAGCTCTTGCCCTCGCGCAGATAGTGCGGCAGCAGAAAATCCAGCAGGCCCATGGTGCGCTCCACAAACTCCCCGGACTGCGGAAAGTTGCGAATGTAGGCGGCCACGTCCGGGTCCAGCCCGGTCAGCCGCTTGAACTGCGGCACAAAATGCGGATTGGGCAGAAAGCGCACGTCAAAGAGCAGATCGGCATCGAGCGGCACACCGTTTTTGAAGCCGAAGCTGAGGCAGGTGACCAGCATCTGGCTCTGCTCGTTTGCCCCGTCCTCGCGGGGACGAAACCGGGCATGGATGTAGGCGCGCAGCTCATGCACGTTCAGCCCGGAGGTATCGACAATGCTGTCGGCCATGTTGCGCACGGCCTCCAGCATCTGCCGCTCGTCGGTGATGGAGCGGGTGACCATCTGGGAGCGGCTGACCTCGGTAAAACTGAGCGGATGCGGCCGCCGCGTCTCGGAAAATCGCCGGATCAGGACCGCATCCGAGGCATCGAGAAACAGGACCGTGGCACGAAGCTTCTGGCGCACCTGGAGCAGAATCGCCGGAAGCCGGTCCAGGGCCTGCCCTTCACGAACATCCACCACGATGGCAGCCCGCTGCATCTCCGGCGAATCGCGGACCAGATCGGCAAAGCCGGAGAGCAGCTCCAGCGGCAGATTTTCGACCGAGTAGTAGCCCAGGTCCTCGAATGCCTTGAGCGCAGAACCCTTGCCCGCGCCGGAGATGCCGGTGACGACGACCAGCTGCTTTTCCTCAGCCGACTGCGGGGCAGCGGCACCGGATGACGCCGAAGAACCGGCAGGAAGCGATTGCGAATCCGGAGAAGCGGGATCAGCCATGGAAGTATCGTACATCGCCTTCAGTCACTCCTTCAGGGCGGCCATCGCTTCCCTGCCCCGCACTGCTGCAGAAATGCCCCGAAATGGCATGGGAACCCGGCCTATGAAGACCGCTGCAGGCGCATGATCCGGAGGGACTGCAGCGCGGGAATGAAAGGAAGAATCGCCGGGAAATTCCGGGGCGCAGCTCAGGCCCGGGGGATGGGCGACTGCCAGACGCCGCGCGCCAGCAGATCGGCAGCCATGGACGGCTCGACGGCCGGGGCAAACAGGTAGCCCTGCACCATGTCGCAACCGGCAGCGCGGAGTGCATCCATCTGGACCTGCTCCTCCACACCCTGGGCGATCACGCGCAGGCCGAGCGAGTGGCTAAAGTCCGTGATCGAACGTAGCGCAGCCAGGTGCTTGGGATGCTGGGTGACCGAGACCACCAGCTCTCGATCCAGTTTGATCAGATCCAGCGGCAACTGCAGCAGGGTGCCCAGCGGGGCAAGCTGCGCTCCGAAGTTATCCACGGCAATCTGCACACCCCGCTCGGCCAGCCGCTCCAGAATGCGCAGCGCCTCGCGGGGGGTTTCGTTGAGGGTGCTCTCGGAGATTTCAAAGATGAGCCGATGCGGATCGATGGGTCTGGCGTCGAGCACCGAGCTGACGAGACCGACCATCTCGGGATGGTAGAACTGACGCGCGGAAACATTGAGACTGAGCGTGAAGCTGTCTGCGGCTGTGCCCTGCGACCAGTCCTGCAGCTGCTCGCAACTACGGAGCAGCGTCTCGCGGTTGAGCTGCATGGCCATTCCGGAGTCATCGGCCATCTGCAACATATCCCGCAGCGGCTCGAAGGTGCCATTCTGCCTGCGCCAGCGCAGCAGCGACTCAAAGCCCTGCAGGAGGCCGGAGTTCAACTGGTAGTAGGGCTGATACCACATGGCATAGTCCCGTCGGTCCAGCAGGGCACGCATCTCGGACTCGCGCTCGCTGCGCCGGATCAGGAGCACCTGCATCTGGGAGTCAAAGACCTCGCAGCGCAGCCCACCCTGCTGCTTGGCCCGATACATGGCATAGTCGGCATCGCGCAGCAGATGCTCGGGAAGCTGGTGATCGTCGGCGCACATGGCCACACCGATGCTGGCACCGATGGGGATGGACTTGCCCTCCACACGGAACGGAAGGACAAACTCCTGCAGGATGCGGTCGGCAATCATCCGCAGGTCCTCCATGGAACGGAGATTGTCCAGCAGCAGGGCAAACTCATCGCCGCTGAGGCGGGCGGCTGTGTCATGCGGACGCAGCGCACCGCGCAGGCGGTTGGCCACCTCGACCAGCAGTGCGTCTCCCACCGCATGGCCGTGCGAGTCATTCACATCCTTGAAGCGATCCAGATCGACGAACATGACCGCGTGGTTCATATCCTTGCGCCGGGAACGCCGGGCCATGGCCAGCTTGAGGCGGTCCAGAAACAAGGCCCGGTTGGGCAGGCCGGTCAGAATGTCATGCAGGGCAAAATGCTGCAGGCGGGCCTCACTCTGGCGGCGGCCACGGATATCGCGGTAACTGGCCACCAGTCCGGCGGGATGGCCCGGCTCCTTGAACAGCCCAAGCACAATCGAGACATCCACGGGATTGCCGCGGGCATCCATGCGAACCGTATCCACGGCAACGCGCCCCCGCTGGCGGACCAGCTCCAGCATCATGGCTGCTTCATGCTGACGGTCCTTGGGTACAAGCAGATGCTGCAGGGATTGGCCGGCAACCTGGTCCGCAGTGTAGCCAAACAACTGTGTGAATTCGGGGTTGACGTAGACCAGGCGATCCCCGCTGGTGATGGCGATTGCCTCCGGCAGGGAGTGGACCATGCTGCGCAGCAACTGGCAGGATTCGATGCCGCCTTCCCCACGGTGGTTGATCCCGTCTGCCGTTCGAGATGCTGGGTGCCCTGAATGCTCCGTCATGATTCCTTGCGGCCTGCTCCTCAATCTATCGCATCGATAATCTATCGCATCGATGTGGTCCGACGTTTGCTCCTGAGACCGGGATCTGGATCGGGGGACCTGTCCTGGAATTCGGCGTTCGCATCGGCTTGGAAACTGGCGAACTGCATATCCTGCTTTTTTCTTCGGCTCATTACGCCCAAAACTTCAGCCCGGGGGGACGCGGCCTACAACGTATGTAGCACAAACCGGTCCGCCCGGGCAGAAGAATTTTCAGAAGCGTCTCAACCTATAGACATTATCCCAGTGCGACCATGGCCATCTGGCCGTCCCGCTGACGATGCAGAACGCATTGGGTTCCCTCCGGAGTGCGGAAGATGAGCAGATCGCGATCCTCACTTTCTGCTTTTTTGACGGCCTGCTCGGGAGTGGTCGGATCCGGCAGAATGGCCTGTGCCGCACTGAGCAGATGCGGCTCGGTAACAATCCTGCGTCCGGCGGGAATGGCGGCCAGTGCGGGGCGCGTGGGCTTGCGTGGGGCAGCCTTGCCGTTGCTGCGTGCCGGCGTACGGGTGGCCTCTTCGGCCGCGGCTTCGGTGGCCTTGCGCTTGCGCTGGCGGCCGTCGAGCTTGCGGTCATGCAGCCGCAGGGCCTGGCTTTCGGCGTGCTCCAAGGCCAGACGCAGGGCTGCGGCCTGGGTGGTGGATGCGCCGTGGGCCACGATCTGGTGCCGCCGGCTCTTGAGATGAATCTCCAGCCGCTTCAGATGCCGCTCACCGCTCAGAATGCAGGAGGCTGCGGTGAGAGGGCCCAGGATGCGGGCCAGTCGCGCGATGCCTTCCCGCGCTGCCTCTTGTGTCGTTGTCTGGATCTTGCTTTGTCTTCCGGTGAACTCAATTTCCATGGCATCCTCCATGGCAACGAGTGTACGAGACAGACTGCTCCGCTGTCACAGGCCGCTCAGGGTCATTTCCCACCGAGAGGAACAACCTTTAAGACTCTGCGCCTAGTGACCGTGCGGGCGAGGCCGGTTGGAAACCACGACCTTGAGCGGCTGGCGGCGCAGCTTCCGCTCGCTTCTGCGACCCAGCAGAAACATGCCGAGGCCGAAGACAAACAGCACCAGGCCCCAGAGCAGATTCACATCGATGTTGCCGGTGCGGGCGTAGAGCGCGCTGCCCTGGGTGGCCCATCCGTAGAGGGCAAGAATGAGGCCCACCAGCGTGAACATGAGGCCCATGGGAATTCTCAAATCCAGATTCATTTCCTCGGTCTCCTTCTCGACGGGATCGATGGACTAGCGGAAGATCAGGTTCAGTGCGACCACCATAACGATCAGCACGACGGCCAGCGCCTCGGGCCGCTTCCACCAGATGCCATGTTCGCTGGCGGCGCGGGGCGTAAGCGAATGCACCAGTCCCACCAGTTCTGACTCCGGCTTTGGCTGTCCGAAGAGGCTGACGACGATGGCCACCACGAAGTTGGCGCTGAAGGCCCAGATGGCGGTCCAGAAGTTCTGGGCCATGTCACTGGGGTAGTGGTGCAGCACGGCAATCCAGCCACCATGCAGCCCCGGATGCGCCTCGATGGGCAGCGTGAGTCCATGGTGAGCCATGGCCGCAGCGGTTCCCGCGATCAGGCCGGTAAAGGCTCCGTTGCCGGTGGTGCGTTTCCAGAACATGCCCAGCAGAAAGGTGGCAAACAGCGGCGCGTTGACGAAGCTGAAGACCAGCTGCAGAGTGTCCATGATGTTGTTGAATCCGGTGGCCGCGTAGGCGGTGGCCATGGACAGGAGTATGCCTCCGACTGTGGCCCAGCGACCCATTCTGAGGTAGTGGGCGTCACTGGCACCCTTGTGCAGGTAGGACTGATAGATGTCGTAGGTCCAGACGGTGTTGAAGGCCGTAACGTTGCCGGCCATGCCGCTCATGAAGCTGGCCAGCAGAGCGGTGAGTCCCAGGCCGAGCAGGCCGGAGGGAAAGTAGTGCAGCAGCAGCGAGGGAATGGCGAGGTCGTAGTCCAGCTCCGGCTTGCCGCTGGCGTCGAGGACGATCTTGCCGGTAAGCGGATCGGTTTTGGCCGGAACCAGACCGCGACCCTCTGCCTCGGCCTTGCTGACGACGGTGGTCTCGCGCACGATGGTTCCGTTGACGACCGTCTCTTTGGTGACGCTGTGCGGCGTGGTGGCGGCGATGGCCAGCAGTCCGGGCAGGATGACCAGCAGCGGAAAGAACATCTTGGGAATGGCGGCGATCAGCGGAACTCGGCGGGCATTCTCCTGGGTATCGGTGGCCATCGCTGTCTGGATGACGAGAAAGTCCGTACACCAGTAGCCGAAGGAGAGCACGAAGCCCAGTCCCATGGCCAGCCCGAAGGCATCGACACCGAGCGGATTGGTGCTGGCGTGCTCCATGCCGCGCCAGGAATGAAGATAGGCGGCCGGCAGGGCGGCGCGCAGGCCATGGATGCCGCCGACGTTGTGGAGTCCGATGAGCACCAGCGGCAAAAATCCGGCAATGATGAGGGCAAACTGGAGCACCTCGTTGTAAATGGCACTGGTGAGCCCGCCGAGGAAGATGTAGCCCAGGACGATGATGGCCGAAAGCAGCATGGAAAAATGGAAAATCCAGCCCAGCGGCAGACCCAGCATGACAAACAGACCGTCGAAGATGTGCAGGGTCTGGATGAGCCTGGCCATGGCATACATGGAGATGCCGGAGGAAAAGACCGTCATCACGGCAAAGGAACAGGCGTTGAGCGCACGGGTCTTTTCATCGAAGCGAAGGCGGAGAAACTCCGGCACGGAACGGGCCTTCGAGCCGTAGTAGAACGGCATCATGAAGATGCCGACGAAGACCATGGCCGGAATGGCACCAATCCAGTAGAAATGGCTGGTTGCCAGGCCGTATTTGGCTCCGGAGGCACCCATGCCGATGACTTCCTGCGCACCAAGATTGGCACTCATGAAGGCCAGGCCGCAGATCCAGGCCGGAAGTGCGCGGCCTGCCTGAAAGAAATCCTTGCTGGTCTTCATGTAGCGCTTGAGGGCAACGCCAATGCCCAGTACAAAGACGAAGTACAGCAGCATGATCAGCCAGTCAATGGCGGTGAGCTGAGTGTGTCCAAACAAATTCGGGTCCTCTTTTTGGGAAGCGGCATGTGCATCGGCATCCGGTGCCACTTCACTCTACCGATGCGGAGGAGGGTGAGTCCAGCAAAAAATGAAAACCTTTACTGGATATGTTTTCCAGCAATGACAGGGCTGTCCGGAAACGCAGTCCCACCTGCCAGATGCCTGGCTTTGCAGGCACCTCTGGCAGCGGCCACCCGATGGCGCCAGACCGGATGTGCGGCCACCGCCGTGCTCTCTGCCGCACCGGCCTTTCCGCCCTGGCGGACGGCAAACGGATACACTGAAGATGCGATGATTCCCACACTTGAATGGACACAAGAAGGCGTTCGTTTTCTGGACCAGACCCGGCTTCCACTGGAAGAAACCTACCTGCTGGCGACCACGCCGGACGAGGTTGCCACCATCATCACCACGATGGTGGTGCGCGGAGCACCGGCCATTGGCGTAAGCGCGGCCATGGGTCTGGCGCTTGCCGCCAAGGCCTCGGCTGCCACCTCGGCTGCGGAGTTTGCCGATTCCTATGAGGCAAGCTGTCGGCTGCTGGCGGCCACGCGACCAACGGCAGTAAATCTGTTCTGGGCCATTGACCGCATGCGGCGCGTCTTTGCCGGTCTGCTGTCCTCAGGCAGTTCGATGGAGGCGGTGCGCACGCGACTGGAAGCCGAGGCGCGCGCCATGTATGACGAGGACATTGCAGCCTGCCGCTCGATGGGGCGCTTTGGCGCCGATCTGCTGCCCGACGAAGGCACGGTGCTGACGCACTGCAATGCCGGAGCACTGGCAACCTGCGGCTATGGAACGGCGCTGGGCGTGATCCGTGCTGCGGTTGAGGCCGGCAAGAAGATTCACGTCTTTGCCGATGAGACTCGGCCATTTCTGCAGGGGGCGCGTTTGACGGCCTGGGAGCTGATGGCCGACGGGATTCCCACGACGGTTCTGTGCGACAACATGGCGGCCAGCCTGATGCGGCAGGGCAGGATTCAGGCAGTGGTGGTTGGCGCGGATCGCATTGCAGCCAACGGCGATGTTGCCAACAAGATTGGCACCTATGGCGTGGCGGTTCTGGCAAAGGAACATGGAATTCCGTTCTATGTGGCAGCGCCGTGGTCCACGATTGATCCGGCAACGGCCACCGGGGAGGCGATTCCGATTGAGGAGCGCTCCGCGGTGGAGGTGACCCACCACGGCGGTCGGCAACTGACGCCGCATGGAGTGGGCATCTGCAACCCGGCCTTCGACGTGACTCCGGCCCGCTATGTGACGGCCATCATCACGGAGCGCGGACTGCTGCGCGCACCCTATCTGGAGTCGATTGCTCAGGGAGCATCGGCAGCGCAGTAGGCATTCGCGCTCTGCGCCGAGGGCGGCGGAGTGGGCGCGGCCGCATTGGCATCGGCTGGCCTGGCATCGGCTGGGGCAGATGCCGCCTGCGGTGTCGCCGCACAGGGGCTGCTGCCAGTGTTGGCGGCAGCGGGAGCCATCCAGGCTGCTGCAGGACTGGCATAGCTACCGATGAAGCTGCCAGGGCTGCCTGCCGTCCATGAGCTGGCGGGCCAGTTCCCTGCCACTGACGATCCCGATGCAGCCTGCCGCGCGCCGAAGAGGCTGCCATTCGGCAGGGTGATCTGCGGAGCCGGGGCATGCAGCGGCAGGATGGGATTGCCCCGCAGCCGCACGGGTGGCGGCACAAAGACGCCGGGCGGGTTGACGGGGTCATTGGTGGACCAGACCACATCCATCAGCCCCTCCCCGAAGTAGAGCTGGTAGTTTGGCGCGCGCATGGTTCCCTGCGCGATGAGGATGCCGTAAAAGCCGGGCAGGGATTGCGGCGTGGCTGAGGTGCTGAGCAGCGGCGCGCCGGTGGTTGCCGTGGCCAGGGTGTCACCGGCCACCAGTCCCAGAGCCTGATAGGTGAGCGTGGGCAGAGGCTGGCCGATCTCCATGGTCTTCGAGTCCGGCTGCAGGTAGAGCATGGCTGCGGAGACGGTCAGGGTTCCGGCTTGCAGTTGCAGGGTGTAGTTTTTGGCGCTCAGGGTTCCCTGCGCAATCTGGATGGGATAGGCACCGACACCGAAGCCGGGGCGATAGCTGGTGGTGAGCACGGCCGTTCCGCTGACCGACTGCGCAGCCGTGTCACCATTGCGGAAGCCGCTGACGGTGTAGCTCAGCGTGGGCATGCTGCTTCCGTAGACGATGGTGAGATTGGAGGCAGCGACGGTGAGCAGACCCGGAGTGATCTGTACCGTGCCGGAGACAAAGTGGAAGCTGTAGTTTGCCGCGGTGAGCGAGCCCTGCTGCGGGGCCAGCATGTAGCTGCCCACCGGTGAGCTGCTGGTGGCGGCTGTGACGAAGCCTGGCTGACCGTGAACGCTGGCCGCCGTATCCCCGCCGACAAAGCCGGATAGCGTATAGGAAAAGGGCGGCAGCGGCTGGCCATAGACGCTGGTGATCGAGGTGGCCACGACCTGCAACTGCGCGGGGGTGACCTGCAGCGTTCCGGGGACAAAGGCAAAGGTATAGTTGGGTGCCGACAGCGTTCCGGCGCTGATCTGGATCGGGTAGGAACCGGCCGCCGGATGGGCTCCTGCGCTGGTGGTGATGACCGGGTTTCCGCTGACGACTGCGGAGGTATCCCCGGCGACGAATCCGGTGATGGTGTAGCCGAAGGATGAGGCTGAGCCTCCGTAAGCGATCCGCTGGCTGGAGGCCGTGACGGTGAGCGTGGCTGGCAGGACGATGATGCTCTGCTGGACGGCGCTGGCAGCGGCAAAGCTGCCATTGCCGGGCTGCGTGGCCTGCACCACAATCGTACCGGCACCCAGAACCTGCAGGAGGTTGCCGGACCCCGCCAGAACTCCCGGCCCGCTGAGCACCTGATAGCGGACGGGCAGACCCGAACTGGCCGTTGCCTGCAAAGCGACTGTGGTATTGTCGCCCTGCATCTGCTGCCCATAAACAAGCTGCGGCAGAACCGGAAACTGGATGGTCTGTGCCGCAAGGTTGAGGCTGTTGCCCTGCAGGGGAATGGCGATGGTTTGCATTTGTCCGTTGGCCATCTGCAGTTGCACGGTTGCCGACTCGTTGAACTGCATACCGGCCTGCGTGGGCTGGAAGCTGACGCTGACCAGGCAGCTTGATCCCGGGGCCAGCGTCATGCCTGCCACGCAGGAGGAGCCGTTGCCGGTGGCGGCGGGGAAATCCGGCGGATAGCTGACGCTTATCACGGAGGACGCTGCGCTCCCCACGCTCCAAACCGCCGCGGACTGCACGCCGCTGCTGGAAGTGTGCCCGGAACCGGCAGGAGCAAAGCTCAGCGGCGCAGGCTGCGTCATCGTGATCTTGACGACGCGATGATTGCCGGTGTCTGCAACATAGAGATTCCCGGCAGCATCGACAGCCAGCCCCTGCGGCGCGTTGAATCCGGCGGCCACCACCACGGGCTTTTGATAGACCCCGTTCCGCGGAACCAGCATCATCACGCGATTGTGCCCGGAATCCAGAACGTAGAGATTGCCTTCCCCATCAACGGCCACTGCCGTCGGGTACTGAAAGCTGCCCTGCCACAGTTTTTCAATCAGGTTACTGCTGCTGAAGAACTCCAAGACCTGATTCTGATACGGTTGCGCCCAGAAGACATCCCCTTGGACATCGATTGCGGTTGAGACAGGAAAATAGGTGTAGAAAGTGCCAGTCTGAGCGAAGTTCTGCCCGGGTGGTTGGGGAACGTATCCGGTACCGGTCCAGTTGTAGCAGTTCACCTGGTCCTCATACGTATTGGCAACGCACATCGCTCCGTTTGGCTGGACAGCAACGCCGGATGGAACATACATTCCGGAGCCAACACTCTGTTGATCTGTGAATGCAGTGCCGTTCCATGCCATACGGATCACGCGATCATTGCCGCTTGAGGCCACCAGCAGATTTCCTGCACCATCGACGGCGATTCCCAGCGGCGTGTTCACAGCATTCATTGGAATTGTGCTGACACTGCTTCCGATCCGGCTTATGGTGAAGGTTTCAGCATCCGAAACATACACGTTGCCAGCGCCATCCACAGCCACTCCCGTCGGCATTGCAAGGCCACTGGCAACTGGAGTGACGGTCGCTGGCAGCATCACCGTACGGCTGGCAACTCCCACGCCATAGATGTAAGTGGTCTGTAGCGGATGCCCACTGTCATCCCAGAAGCTGATGGCCCCGGAGCGCGCACCGGATGACTGCGGCGCAAAGCCCACCAGAATGCTGCAGGTTGTCTCTGTGGCATAGGTTCCAATCTGGCAGTCGCTACCCGACTGCGATTGGAAATCTCCCTGTGTCGCGCCGGCCGTCGACAGGTTCACGGCTCCCACGGATGCTCCGGATGCCACATCAAATAAAAATCGCTGTGTGGAAACTGCCGACCCAACCGCCTGCGCAGCAAACGGCAGCGCTATCCGGGAAAAATCGACCAGAGTTCCTCTACCGCTGTCTGCAATTACAGCATCCCCTGAGGAATTCACGGCAACCTGTCCTGGGGTTTGGAATCCGGTACCGATATACCAGGCTGCCACCGGATGAGGGACGGGAGGACGAAGCTGGTAGGCAATCACCTGCGCCGTTGATTGCACTGTCACATAGAGCACCATGGATGCATCGAGCGTCAGGCTTCCGGGCACTCCATGTTGGCCGTTCACTCCTGGAAGGCCCATGAATTCCACAAGAGAAGGAAATATCCCATTCTGCAGAATACTGATCCATATTCCGCTCTGCTGGGCAATGTACAGAGTGAAGCTGTTATCAATGGCAATTCCGTCTGGCTGGGTGAGCCCCTGAAACAAGACCTGCGGCGCTAGAAACTGCACTCCGTTCCACGTCAGTTCCACGACCTCTCCGCTGCTTGTGAGCGCCACGTAGAGATTACCTCTCGTATCCAGCGTCAAAGCTTCCGGATCAGTCAGCGAATCAGCGATTGCAACCGGAGCCTGATACCCGGAGGCCGCATGCACAATTTCATCCACTGTGCCCGCGCCTGCGTCTGCCACGAACAGATCGCCTTGATAATCAATCGCCATGCCCTTGGGCTGGCTGAAGCCCTGCTGCATGGGAAAGGGTGCTCCGCAAGCTGTTCCAGTGGCTGTGTAACATGCAACCTGATGCAGCGTTGGGTCGGAGACATAAAGATTCCCAGCCGCATCCTCCACCACTCCGTAGGGCGAGGTCAGATTCTTTGCCGGGAGTGTGCTTTGCGTCCCCAGAAAGCTCACCTGGGCCTGCAGTGAACCTGTGGCTGCCACCAGCAGAAGCGCAAGCGAAACAATTCGTCGCCAGTCCAGTCCGTCAGACTCTTTCCCCAATTCTTTCCGCGTCCCAGCCATACACCCATTCCCGACGCGCCTCCGTGCATCTGCCTGCGGGAGTGGGTGAGTCTGGTTACTTCTGCATGGCAAAACCGGAAGCCGCCTTCAATGGCTTCATCGCCGTGCATGCCGGGTTAGAGAGTCACTGGAGTCATCGGAAGCGTCCAATCTTAACGGCAGTCCAGGCACTCCGGCAGGGAATTTCCAAGATTGCCTGTCTTGCGCCGGTGCTGTATGGCCTACAATGGGCCAAAGTTTGAGACATTCTTCATCAGGAGCGGCTATGCGTCCCTCATTCACACTGGGCATTGAAGAGGAGTACCAGACGATTGATCCGGTGACCCGCGATCTGCGCTCCCACATTGCCACCGAGATGCTGGCCCAGGGCAAGATGCGGCTGGAGGAGCGGGTCAAGGCAGAGATGCACCAGTCGGTGGTGGAGGTGGGCACGCGCATCTGCCGGAACATCGACGAGGCGCGTGAGGATCTCTACCACCTGCGCCGCAGCATGATCCACCTTGCCGCGGAGCATCATCTCCGTCTGGTGGCCGGTGCCACGCATCCCTTTGCCGACTGGCGCACGCAGGAGATCTATCCGGACCCGCGCTATCGGCAGGTGGTCAAGGATCTGCAGCTGGTGGCGCGCTCCAATCTGATCTTTGGGCTGCATGTCCACGTGGGCATTGAAGACCGCGAGGCGGCCATCCGCATCATGAACTCGATGCGCTACTTTCTGCCGCACATCATGGCGCTGACCACGAACTCCCCCTTCTGGCTTGGGCTGAATACCGGCTACAAGGGGTATCGCGCGAAGGTCTTTGAAAACTTTCCGCGCACCGGGATTCCCGACGCCTTTGCCAGCTACTCGGAGTTTGAGAATTACGTGAACCTGCTGGTGCACACCAACTGTATCGACAACGCCAAGAAGATCTGGTGGGATATTCGTCCGCATCCGCACTTCAATACGGTTGAGGTGCGCGCCTGCGACATTCCGCTGCGAGCCTCCGAGTCGATTGCCGTTGCTGCGCTGATCCAGGCCACGGCGGTCTATCTCTATCGCCTGCATGAGAAGAATCAGGACTTCCGCCAGTTTGCACGACCGCTGCTGATGGAAAACAAGTTTCGCGCCGTCCGCTACGGGCTGGATGGCATGCTGATTGATTTTGGCAAGCAGCGGGAGGTCCCCGAGCGCGACCTGATCCGCGAGTATCTGGAGCTGATCGATCCGGTGCTGGATGAACTCGGCAGCCGCAGTGCGATTGCTGAAATTCATCGCATTCTGGAACACGGTACCGGTGCGGACCGTCAACTGGCTGCGTTTGAGCGCCATCACGGCGACCTGAAGGCCGTGGTGGATTACATGGCGGATGAAACCGCTGCCGGACTCGATGTATAACGGAGTCTGTACAATGCTGAAAAGAGATGCCGGTCTTCGCCCATCTCCGGATGCACTGAGCGTCGCTTCATCGAGGAAGAGCTTTGTCAGCAGAGATGATTCGGGTAAACCCCGACGAGCCTGAAGCCGAGCGCATTGCATACATCGCATCCTGCCTGCGTCGCGGCGATGTGGTGGCACTCCCAACCGACACGTTTTATGGACTTGCTGTCGATCCGGTGAACCTGCATGCGGTGGAGCGGATTTACCAGATCAAATCCCGGCAGAAACAGAAGCCGCTTTCGTTGCTGATTGCCAACGTGGCCCAGGCCTATGAACTGGCGCGGGACATTGACGACCGCTTTGATCGGCTGGCCGAGCGCTTCTGGCCCGGACCACTGACGATCATTGTCCGCGCAGGCAGCAAGCTGCCGCTGCGCTCGACGGCGAATACGGGCAACGTGGCCCTGCGCGTGCCGGATGCAGCCATTCCACGGGCGGTGGTGGAGCAGTATGGACTGCCCATCACGGCAACCTCGGCGAACCTGCACAATGCCAGCGAGTGCTCCCATGCAGCCTGTGTGCGGGACCAGATCGGCGACCGGATTCCGCTGATAGTGGATGGCGGTCCGTCGGCCTATTCCCTGCCGACGACGATCGTGAACCTGGCCGATCACGATGGCTCCTGGGAGATCCTGCGGGAGGGTGTGATTCCCACCCACGAAATTGTGATGACGCTGCAGAAGTGACCGGATGAATATATCCGCCCGCCAGAATGGGAAGCTTCGCACGCTGCTCCTGCTGGGGCTGGCGGTGCTGCTGCTGGCTGGCTGCGTGGCAATGCGGCTTTGGTTTCATCGTCTGGACCGGCGCATCCAGCAGGCGGCCGTGACCGATCAGGCGGCCCATGCGGATCTGATTTGCGTCTTTGGTGCAGCCGAATACAACGGTCGCCCCTCCCGCGTGCTGCG
>JAJZGG010000136.1 GCA_021804965.1 Acidobacteriota bacterium | reverse complement strand
ACATCGCTCCCGGTGCCACGACGCTGCCAACTGGAACTGCAGATGGCATTGAGTCCAGCACCTACTCGGTCTCCTCGCACATTCCGGTCGGTGTCTGCCCGGATTACGCTGTTGGAACCACGGACTCACAGCGCGTCTTTGTCTTGAATCGGGGAAGTGACTCGGTTTCGGTCATTAACAGCCAGATCAACGCACTGGACAAATGCACGCCGTTCTATAACCAGAATGGTCAGCTCGTCACCTGCCACCCCAGCCTTCCGCTCACTCCTGCCAACGGTCTTCCGCATGCCGGTCCGGTGTATGCGGAATACAACGCAGCGACAGCGCAGCTGGTGGTGGCCAACTACGATGGCGACTCGATCAGCATTATCGATGTCAGCCTCGATCAATACGGCAACGACAGTCCCACCTTTGGCACCACCTACACCGTTCCCGTGGGGCACAATCCCGCTGCCGTCACCGTACTGGCCGACGGAAGCCGCGCCTATGTGGCCAACCAGTCCGATAGCACGGTCACCGTGGTGAACATGATCAGCCATACGGTGGAAAAGACCCTCACCGTGAATGGGCATCCCCGCTCCGTGGCTTCCACGCTTTCTTCGCTTTACGGCAAGGTGTACGTGGTTTCGCCGGACAGCCCCTATGTCACCATCATCCGAACGGATCAGGACATCGTAGGCACCAGCGTGCTTGTTTCCGGCAATGCCGTGGATGTGCACACCACTTCGCCGGATGCGATCAACAGCAACCAGAACACGGTCAGCCGCATTCCAGGCGCCGGGCAGCCCTGCAACCTGCCTCCGGCGGATTTCACCTCAACCGGTGCAGCTATCACGATCCAGAGCTGTCGCCAGCAGGATCCCTCCCAACTCTGAGCAGGGAAGCGCATCGTCATACAGCAGAAAGGCCGACTGCATTGCAGTCGGCCTTTCTGCTGTTCCCAGGAGTTGGGGAGATTACTCTCCGCTGAGGAGAATGGGCATTGTGGGCTTTGTGGCTCCGCCGGCATTTTCCAGTGTCACGCCAAAGCCGGAAGCCTCCACGCCTGCTGGAATCTGGGGATAGATAATCGCAGCGTTCCCGGCAGGGCCTGGGGTAAAAGTTCCGGCAGGAATGGGGGCGCCACCATTGCGGGGTAGAATCCAAAGTTCATACGCCTTACCATCCGGAACAGGGGCCAGATTGGAAGCAGTAAAGACCAGTTTCCCTAGGCGAGAGGAATAAAACGCATGTCCCTCAGGCGTCATTTGATTCAGTGGCTTGGGATGCAGCGAAACCTCCCGCACATTGCTGCCCTGCAGGAACTGCTCCAGATCGGACAAGCGAGCCACCTGGGCTTCAAACCGGGCGACCACAGGTACCATCTGTCGCATGGCGTGGTAGTGCATGGCATCGTCGTAGGCGAAAAAGACCATACCTGCAGCCAGTGCTCCGGAGAGAATCTGATACGGAATCGGGGATTGCGACCAGGCGAGAAATCTCTTCAGGAAGGATGGTCCAGATGCTTTGGGAGCAACCGATGCCATTTCTGCCTTCGCAGACTCCTGCTGCAGCCGATTCAGAAAGCGATCCCGCGCGCCGGCCGGAAGTGTGGTTTGCGCCTCGGTCGCTGCGCCAAAGGCTCCCAGCGCAACGCGGATGCGATCCACTTCTCCGCGGCATTCTGCGCACATGGAGATATGCGCGGTCATCTGAAAAAGTCGGGCATCGGGTAGGCCCCCAAGCGCGTACTGGATCAGATCTTCCTCTTCAATATGAACCTGTTTGCGCGTTGTCATGCTTCCAGAACCTTTCTCACGGCCATCAATCCCGCGCGAATCCTTGTCTTGACCGTTCCGAGCGGAATGCCGGTTCGCTCTGCGATCTCCGTATGGCTCAGGCCGTCGAAGTAGGCCATCTGCAGCGAGCTTTGCTGTTCGGCTGGCAGTTGCGTCACCACACTGCGAATCTGCTCCATCAGAAGCCCATCCTCGACAGACCGTGACATGGATCTTGGCTCTGCCACCGTCACTCCTTCGAGCGGCTCCTGGTGGGCTCTGCGACGCAGCACGTCGATGGAACGATTGCGCGCCACCACGGCCAGCCATGAGCCCAGGCTTCCGCGCTGTGCCACAAAGCCACCGGGACTTCGCCAAATCTGCAGCAGAACTTCCTGCATCACATCCTCCGCCAGTGCTGGTTCCTTGAGGACGCGCAGTGCAATCGCGTACACCAGTCTGGAATATCGATCAAAGATCTCGGCCATCGCGCGTTGATCCTGTTGCGCTACGGCTTGCAGCAACTCGGCATCATCCATTGTTTGCCTGATTTCCATTGCGACCATGTCGGATGCCTGCCTGTCATAGGTACGCGGCTGGCGAGGGATTGGATTCCAAACTTCAGTGCGATGAGCGGAACCGATTTCCGGCTGCGGCTCCCGCACTACTCATGTTAGAAGAATAAAGGATGGATCAGGATGACTGCCCCCGCAAAACTTCGACTGGATCAATATCTCGCCCAAAGCGGTCTGGTTCCCAGCCGTGAGCGGGCCCGTGCGTTGATCCTGGCCGGCCGCATTCTGGTGAACGAACAAAAGATCGAGAAGCCAGGCACCGCAGTCTCTCCCGATTCTGTCGTGCGGATTCTAGGCGAGCAGCAGCGCTACGTGAGCCGGGGCGGCCTCAAGCTGGAGCATGCGCTGGAACACTGGCAGATTCCCGTCCAGGGAAGACATTGTCTCGACATTGGCACATCCACCGGCGGCTTTACCGATTGCCTGCTGCAGCATGGGGCAGCCAGCGTCTCCTGCGTGGATACGGGATTTGGCCAGATTGCCGTCAGCCTGCGCAGCGATGCCCGCGTGCATCTGCATGAGCGCACGAATGCGCGTCTGCTGCCGGCGGGGCTTTTTGCGGCAACCGGCGATGCAAGGCAACCCGTCCCGACACTCCTGGTGATGGATGTCTCGTTCATCTCGGCCACGCTGGTGCTGCCTGCCGTTCTGGCTGCGGCTCCCATGCTTCAGGAGGCGGTGATTCTGGTCAAGCCTCAGTTTGAGGCCGGACGCGAGCACATTGGCAAAGGCGGCATCGTGCGCGACCCGGCAGCCCATGCCTTCGCCATTGAGCGCGTTCTGGAGTGCCTCCAGGGATTGCATGCTTCCGCGTTGGAGACGATTCCGTCGCCCATTACAGGAGCAGAAGGCAACGTAG
>JAJZGG010000135.1 GCA_021804965.1 Acidobacteriota bacterium | reverse complement strand
GGCACGCGGATCGGTGGGAGCGAGCGGCGATCTGGCGCCGCTGGCGCATCTGGCGCTGGTGGTGATTGGCGAAGGCGAGGCGATGTGGAATGGGCAGCGGATGCCGGGCGGCGCGGCGCTGCAGGCTGCGGGGCTGCAGCCGGTGGCCCTGGCAGCCAAGGAGGGTTTGGCGCTGCTGAACGGCACGCAGGCGATGACGGCGGTGGGCGCGGCGAGCCTGCTGCGGGCCGAGCAGCTGACGCTGCTGGCCGATGTGGCGGGAGCGATGACGCTGGAGGCGCTGAAGGGAACGCCGGTGGCCTTTGATGCGCGGATTCATGCGGCGCGTCCGCATGCGGGACAGGGCAGGGCTGCGGCGCATCTGGCTGAGCTGCTGGAGCAGAGCGAGATTCGGGACTCGCATCGTAATGGCGATCCGCGGGTGCAGGATGCGTATTGCCTGCGCTGCATGCCGCAGGTGCACGGCGCGGTGCTGGGAGTGCTGGCGCATGCGCGGCAGGTGCTGGAGACGGAATCCGGCTCGGCGACGGACAATCCGCTGGTCTTTCCCGGGGAGGTGACGGGGGATGGCGATGTGCTCTCCGGCGGCAACTTTCACGGCGCGCCGCTCTCCTATGTCTTCGACTATGCGTGCATTGCGTTGACGGATCTGGCGAGCATTGCGGAGCGGCGCATTGACCGGCTGGTGAACCCGGATATCAACGAGGGGCTGCCGGCGTTTCTGTGTGCGGATGCAGGGCTTTCGTCGGGGTACATGATTGCGCATGTGACGGCGGCGGCGCTGCTGAATGAGTGCAAGGTGCTGGCGCATCCGTCGAGCACGGATTCGGTGCCGACCTCCGGTGGCAAAGAGGATCATGTTTCGATGGGAATGACCGGGGCGCTGAAGCTTCGCCGCATTGTGGAGAATCTGGAGTGGATCCTGGCGATTGAGCTGCTTTGCGCGGCGCAGGGTTTGGACTATCGCCTGCCACTGAAGCCGGCCCATCGGCTGCAGCAGGCGCATGCGCTGATTCGCAGCCGGGTGGCGCATCTGGAGGAGGATCGCGAGCCGCATGCCGATATTCGCATGCTGGCGGCGATGATTCACTCGGGCGAGCTGGATCCGATTCTGCGCGAGAAGAATTAGGCTGAGCGGAGCCGGCGATGCCGGGCCGAAACTGGACAGGGTGCGCATGGGGGGCAGGTTCTGCCTGCCGTGCGCACCCTGTTTTTGTCTGCTTCTGGCTGTGGAACTGCTACCCCTGGGCTGGGGTGTGATCGGCTGAGTTTCGCGTGAGCCAGTAGTAGACGGCGGGGGTGACGAAGACCGAAAGCGCCACCGATACGCTGAGGCCGCCGATGACGCCGATGGCCAGCGGCTGCAGCATCTGCGAGCCGGAGCCGAGGGCAAAGGCAAGCGGCAGCATGCCGCAGATGGCCGCGATGGCCGTCATCAGAATGGGCCGCAGCCTGCGCTGCGCCGCTTCAATCATGGCCTCTTCCGGAGCCACACCCTGGCTGCGGAACTTCTCATCGGCATCGAGCAGCAGGATGCCGTTTTTGGCAACGATGCCGATGACCATGATGACAGCCATGAAGCTGGCCACGTTGAAGGTGGTTCCGGTGATGAGCAGGGCAAAGAGCACTCCGGCGACGGAGAGCAGGGAACTGGTGAGGATGGCCGTGGGCGCGGAGAAGTTGCGGAACTCCAGCAGCAGCACGCCGAAGACCAGCACGAGCGCCAGCACCAGAACGCGCAGCAGTTCGGCAAAGGATTTCTGCTGCTCCTGATAGGTGCCGCCGTACTCGACGCGCACGTTGGGCGGCAGGTGCATGGCGTTGACCGCCTGCTGCACCTTGACCATGGTGCCACCGAGATCGGAGCCTTCCAGGCGGCCGGTGACGACGACGAGCTGCTGGAGGTTTTCGCGGTAGATTTCATTCTGCGGCGGCAGCTCGGTGATCTGTGTGAGCGAGCCGAGCGTGGCGGTGTGTGCGCTGGCGGAGTTGAAGACGGTGTTGCGGATGGCGTCGAGCGAGGCGCGATTGGACTGCGGCAGGCGGACGCGCACGGTGTAGGGGCGGTCGTTGTTGATGATGGGATTGGCGGCGGGCAGACCGTCCATGATGGCGGTGGAGTCTGCGATGACCTCTGCGGGCGTGAAGCCGTAGTGGCTGGCGAGCACCGGGCTGACCTGGAAGTTGGTTGCCGGACCGCTGACGGTGTTGTCGATGCCGTTTTCCGTGTCCACGACGCCGGGGATGGCAGCGATGGTCTTCTCGACCTTGGGGCCAAGCTGGATGAGCAGATTCAGGTCGGTGCAGAAGAGCTTGACCTGGATGGGTTCGGGCGAGTTGGATAGGTCACCGATGTTGTCCTGCAGGACCTGGGTGAACTCCACGTCGAGGGCAGGGATGCGGGTGCGGATCTGCTGGCGCACGTCGTCCATGATGGCGTAAATGGAGCGGCTGCGATGGCGCTTGAGCTTGACGGAGAAATCGCCGTGGTTGGCCTCCGTGACGGCAGCCAGACCCAGTTGCAGGCCGGTGCGGCGGGAGGTGATCGCGACCTCCGGCGTGGACTGCAGAATGGCTTCCACCTGCTCCAGCATGCGGTTGGTTTCTGTGAGCGAACTGCCGGAGGGCGTGACGTAATCGAGGATGAAGCCGCCCTCGTCCATCTGCGGCAGCAGGTCGGAGCCGAGGTGGGAGTAGCTGAGGTATCCGCCGAGCACGATGAGCAGGCAGATGCCGCCCAGTGCCAGCGGACGGCGCAGCACCCAGTGCAGGGCGCGGGTGTGCAGGGCAAGGATCTTCCGCAGCAGCGGTCCCACGTGCTCGGTGCCTTCGACGGGCGCGGATGCAGCGGTGATTTCGGTGGGAGCTTCTGCCGGGGGAGTGTTGCGGTGGGAGCGCAGCAGCACGAGAGACAGTGCCGGAGTCCAGGTGAGCGCAAGCAGCAGCGAGGTGAGCAGGGCAGCCGTCATGGTGACGGCCAGTGCGCGGAAGAACGTGCCGGTGACGCCGGAGACGGCAATGAGCGGCACGAAGACCACCACCGGCGTGATGGTGGAGCCGATGAGCGGAATCGTGATCTCGTGGAAGGTTCGGCGCACGGCTTCAATGCGGGACTCGCCGCGGTCACGATGGACGACAATGGCCTCGACGACGACGATGGCATCGTCAATCACCAGTCCAATCGCGGCAGCAAGACCGCCGAGTGTCATCAGGTTGAAGGTCTGCCCGATGATCCAGAGAAAGAGGATGGTCA
>JAJZGG010000071.1 GCA_021804965.1 Acidobacteriota bacterium | reverse complement strand
GGCCTGCTTTCGGCCCGTCATCGGGAACACCGCTCCGGCGATATGGCCGTCGCCGAATAGCACCAGCATTCGCAGCGCCCGCGCTGCCACACACCCAAGGGAAGATCATGGCATTTCGTCTATTAGTCACCGCCGGAGACGGCATCGGTCCGGAAGTCACACGCGAAGCTGTTGCCGTTCTGCATCAGGTCTTTGAACGCTCCGGCCGCTCACTGGATCTGCAGGAAAAGCGCATCGGCGGAATCGCCATCGACACCGACGGCACCCCGCTGCCGCAGGAGACGCTGGATGCCGCGCTGTCTGCCGATGCCGTGCTGCTTGGCGCCGTCGGCGGCACACAATGGAACGCGCTGCCGCCAAACACGCGCCCCGAGGCCGGGCTGCTGCAGCTGCGTGCGGCGCTCGGCGGCTTTGCCAATCTGCGCCCGGCGTTTTCCATTGCAGAGCTTGCCTCCAACAGCCCGCTCAAGCTCGACGTTGTCTCCGGCGCCGATATTCTTTTTGTGCGCGAGCTGCTTGGCGGTCTTTACTTCGGTGCTCCGCGTGAGTGGAATCGCGCAACCGGCGAGGCCTGGAACACCATGCGCTACACCCGCGAGGAGATTGTCCGCGTGGCGCGCATTGCCTTTGATCTTGCCCGCAAACGCCGCAGGAAGCTCACCTCCGTCGACAAGGCCAATGTACTCGAGGTTTCCCAGCTCTGGCGTGCCACGGTCACGGAAGTGGCCGCGGACTACCCGGATGTCACGCTCGAGCATCAGCTGGTTGACTCCATGGCCATGCTCATCATGACCAGCCCGCGCAACTACGATGTGGTCCTGACGGAGAATCTCTTCGGAGACATTCTCAGCGATGAATCCGCCGTCATCACCGGTTCGCTTGGCATGCTGCCTTCGGCCACCATCGGCGGCAAGGTCAATCTCTATGAGCCCATCCATGGCTCTGCGCCGGACATTGCCGGAAAGGGACTGGCCAATCCGCTCGGTGCCATTCTCACCGCTGCGCTTGTTCTTCGCCACTCCGCCGGCATGGATGCCGAAGCGGTCGCGATTGAGTCCGCTGTCCGCAAGGCTCTGGAGCAGGGCTTCCGCACTGCGGATCTGGCCCGTGGCAACACAACCGACTTCACCGTACTGTCCACCACTGCAATGGGCCAGAAGATTCGTGAGCTTCTGTAATTGACCCCGCCAGCACAGAAGGGATATGCATGAGCAACACGCCAAAAACACTGTTTGAAAAAGTCTGGGAGCAGCACGTCGTTGTCGAGCCTCAAGGCGAGCCGACCATTCTCTATATCGATCTGCACCTGCTCCATGAGGTCACCTCGCCACAGGCCTTTGAAGGCCTGCGGCTGGCAGGCCGCAAGGTGCGCAGACCGGATCGCTGCGTGGCCACGGTCGATCACAACGTTCCCACCGTGCTGGCCGAGCGCTTCCACATTGTGGATCAGATTGCCGCCACCCAGATTGCCACGCTGCGCAAGAACTGCGCCGACTTCGGCGTTGAGCTCTACGATATCGGCAGCCGCGAACAGGGCATCGTCCATGTCATCGGACCGGAGCTGGGACTGACCAAGCCCGGCATGACCATCGTCTGCGGCGACTCCCACACGAGCACGCACGGAGCCTTTGGCGCGCTGGCCTTCGGCATCGGAACCAGCGAAGTGGAACACGTGCTGGCCACGCAGACACTGCCGCAGGGCAAGCCGAAGACCTTTCGCATCGCCGTGGAAGGTGAGCTGCCGCAGGGCGTCACGGCCAAGGACATTGTGCTGGCAATCATCGGCAGAATTGGCACGGATGGCGCCACCGGACATGTGATCGAATATGCAGGGTCGGCCATTCGCGCACTATCCATGGAAGGCCGCATGACCATCTGCAACATGAGCATCGAGGCAGGCGCACGCGCCGGCATGATCGCTCCGGACGAAACCACCTTCGCCTATCTCAAGGGCCGTCGCTTCTCGCCGCAGGGCGCTGCGTGGGATGAGGCTGTTGCCGCCTGGCGGCAGCTCCCCAGCGACGCAGGT
The DNA here is from genome assembly GCA_021804965.1 of Acidobacteriota bacterium. Lineage (GTDB taxonomy): Bacteria > Acidobacteriota > Terriglobia > Terriglobales > Acidobacteriaceae > Acidicapsa. Next base: position 12,115 of record JAJZGG010000071.1, on the reverse strand, counting down.
GCCGTCTATGATCGCGAACTGGTGATCGATGCCGCCACGCTGGTTCCCTATGTCAGCTGGGGCACCAGTCCCGGCATGGTTGCGCCCATCACGGACACTGTTCCCGATCCGCAGCAGACTGCCGACGAGAATGAGCGCAAGGCCTTCCTGCGTGCTCTTGAGTATATGGACCTCAAGGCCGGCACGCGGCTTCAGGATGTAGCCATTGATCGCGTCTTCATCGGCTCCTGCACCAACTCGCGGATTGAAGACCTGCGGGCAGCGGCACGCATCGCGCGCGGACACAAGGTCAGCACCCGGGTGCAGGCCATGGTTGTTCCCGGCTCGCAGGCCGTGAAGGATCAGGCCGAACAGGAAGGACTGGACGTCATCTTCCGCGAGGCGGGTTTCGACTGGCGCGAGCCGGGCTGCTCCATGTGCCTGGGCATGAATCCCGACATTCTTTCGCCCGGCGAGCGCTGCGCCTCCACCAGCAACCGCAACTTTGAGGGCCGCCAGGGACGCGGTGGTCGCACCCATCTCGTCAGCCCGGAGATGGCAGCAGCGGCGGCCATCTCCGGCCACTTCGTCGATGTCCGTCAATGGCCCGCAACACAGTCTTCGGAGGTTCGCTGAGATGCAGCCCTTTCACACTCTCACATCCCGCGCTGTTCCCCTTGACCGGGTCAACGTCGATACGGATCAGATCATTCCCAAGCAGTTCCTCAAGCGGATCGAGCGCTCCGGGTATGGAGAATTTCTCTTCTATGACTGGCGCAATGAACCGGGCTTCGTGCTGAACGATCCTCGCTATGCCGGTGCCCGGATTCTGATTGCCGGCAAAAACTTCGGTTGCGGTTCCAGCCGCGAGCATGCCGCCTGGGCGCTGTCGGACTTTGGTTTCCGTGTGGTGATTGCGCCCACCTTTGCCGACATCTTCTTCTCGAACGCCGGCAAGAACGGCATTGTGCTCGCGCGCCTTTCCGAGGAGCAGGTGGCACTGCTGCAGCATCGCGCCGCAACCCAGGCAGACTATCAACTCACCGTCTCCCTGGCCGAGCAGCAGGTCAGCGATGCGCAGGGTTTCAGCGCCTCATTTGAGATGGACCCGTTCCGGAAATACTGCCTGCTGGAAGGGCTCGATGACATTGGCCTCACGCTGCGGCACTCCGCGGCGCTCGATGCCTTCGAGGCACGCCATGATGCAGCGGTCGGGCTGCGGCCACGCGCCAGTTAAGCCCGCCCGAAGCGGCATTCAACTCCAACCGGCAGACAGTCTGCCTATGGCTGAAACGCAGAGAAGGATACAAGGATCCCATGACCGTAGAAGGTAAACGCCAAAGCATCCCCATGACGGAAGGTCCCAACCGCGCAGCCGCACGCAGCTATCTGCGCGGCGTCGGCTACAGCAAGGAAGATCTGCACAAGCCCATCATCGGCATTGCCAACACCTGGACCGAGATCGGCACCTGCAACATGCACCTGCGTGAGATTGCCGAAGCGCTGAAGGCCGGGATTCGCGAAGCCGGCGGCACACCGATGGAGTTCAACACCGTCACCATCTCCGACGGCATCACCATGGGCACGCAGGGCATGAAGGCCTCGCTCGTCAGCCGTGAGGTCATCGCCGATTCCATTGAACTCGTGGCGCGGGGAAATCTCTTCGACGGCATTGTGGGCATCGGCGGCTGCGACAAAAACATGCCGGGCATCATCATGGCGCTGTGCCGGCTCAACATTCCGGGCATGATGCTCTATGGCGGTTCCATTGCGCCGGGCAAGCTGAACGGCGTGGACATTACCATCCAGAATGTCTTTGAAGGCATCGGCGCACATGCCCGCGGTGCCATCGACGATGCCGGTCTGGAAGCTCTGGAAGCCGCTGCCTGCCCCGGTGCCGGAGCCTGCGGCGGACAGTTCACCGCCAACACCATGGCGATGGGTGCGGAGATTCTCGGCATCAGCCCGATTCAGCTCTCCGGCGTGCCGGCCACCGCAGCCGACAAGCATGAGGCCACGCGACAGGCCGGGCGCATCCTGATGGATGCCGTCCGCGCCAACCGCCGTCCGTCGGAGATCATCACCCGCGCATCGCTGGAAAATGCCATTGCCGCCGTCGCCGCCTCCGGTGGATCCACCAACGCCGTCCTGCACTTCCTGGCCATTGCCCGCGAGATGGGAATCGATCTCTCCATTGACGATTTCGACCGCATCAGCGACCGCACACCCTTCATCTGCGACCTGACGCCAGCTGGCAAGTACGTGGCCAAGGATTACCAGGCAGCAGGCGGCTCGCGCCTGCTTGCGCAGCGCCTGCTGGGCGCCGGTCATCTGCATCCGGATGCCATCACGATCAGCGGGAAGACAATTGCCGAGGAGGCCGCCGCTGCCGTCGAGACTCCGGGCCAGGTCGTCATTCGCACCTTTGAACAGCCCTTGAAGGAGCATGGTGGCCTCGTGATTCTGAAGGGCAATCTTGCACCGGAAGGCTCGGTGATGAAGGTTGCCGCCGCAGACCGGCTGGAGCATCGCGGACCGGCGCGTGTCTTCAACTGCGAAGAGGATTGCTTTGCCGCCGTGCAGGCCCAGCAGATTCGACCCGGCGACGTCCTCGTCATCCGCTATGAAGGTCCAAAGGGTGGCCCCGGCATGCGGGAGATGCTTCAGGTCACTGCAGCCGTCAGCTCCAATGCGCAGCTCAGCGCAACCGTTGCCCTGCTCACCGACGGCAGATTCTCCGGCGCCACGCGCGGCTTTACCGCCGGGCACGTTGCCCCGGAGGCGCAGGTCTGTGGTCCCATTGCGCTGGTGCAGGAGGGCGACATGATTCATTTCGACATCGCCAACCGCACCCTTACGCTGGAGGTTCCCGAAGACGAGTTGGCCCGTCGTCGCGCCGCATGGCGTCCGCAGCCTGCCCGCTGGCCCACTGGAGTCTTTGCCAAATACGTGGAGCGTGTGCGCTCGGCTTCCGAAGGCGCCACCACTCTCTAACTGTTTTCCGGCCCACAACTGCAGGAGGACCACGATGACCCAGCCCGACTTCCATCCTCACAGCCCGACACGCCTCACCGGCGCGGAGATCCTCTGGGCCACCCTCGTCGGCGAAGGCGTTACCGAGGTATTTGGCTATCCGGGCGGCGCCATCCTGCCCGCCTACGATGCGCTGCGCAAGTTCCCCATCCGCCACATCCTGGTGCGCCACGAACAGGGCGCGGCACACATGGCAGACGGCTACGCGCGCGCCTCGGGCAAGGTCGGGGTCGCCGTTGCCACCAGCGGTCCCGGAGCCACCAACCTGGTGACCGGCATTGCCACGGCCATGATGGATTCCATTCCGATGGTCTGCATCACGGGGCAGGTTTCCAGCAAGGTTCTGGGCACGGATGCCTTCCAGGAGATTGACATCACCGGCATCACCCTGCCCGTGACCAAGCACAACTTCCTCGTCAGCCGCGCGGAGGATATCGCGCCTGCCATTCGCGCCGCATTCCAGATCGCCCAGTCCGGGCGACCCGGTCCGGTGCTGGTGGACATCACCAAGGACGCCCAGCAGGCATCGGCCATCTTCGACTTCGACGGCGCAAAGCCGCGCCCCTATTCGCCGCATCCCATGCTGCACTGCACCGACCACAAGCTGCATCAGGCAGCGGAACTGATCCGCAAGGCGGAGCGTCCCGTGATCCTGGCAGGGCATGGAATTCTGCAGGCGCGAGCCGGCGAACAGATTCGCACCCTGGCCGAGCGCATGCAGATTCCAGTCGGCATGACGCTGCTGGGTCTGGGCGCGTTTCCTGCCTCGCATCCGCTGAACATGGGCATGATGGGCATGCACGGCGAGTCGTGGGTCAATCAGGCCATTCAGGAGGCAGACCTGCTGATTGCCTGCGGCATGCGCTTTGATGATCGCGTGATCGGCACACCGGCCACCTATGCGCTGAAGGCGAAGAAGATTCATATCGAGATTGACCCGGCGGAGATCAACAAAAATATCCCCGTGGATGTGGCTCTGGTGGGCGATCTGCGCGAGGTGCTCGAGCAGTTGCTGCCGCTGTTGCCAGGCCGTGATGGCTCGGCGTGGCTGCGCTCGATTGAGGAGAGCAAGGGAACGGCAGCCGTGCGCGACATTCGCAATCTTCCCGACTCCGGCCATCTCTACGCTGCTCACGTGATGCACGACCTGTGGCGCATCACGGAGGGTCGCGCCATTGTGGCCACCGATGTGGGACAGCATCAAATGTGGGAGGCGCAGTACTATCACCACGACCATCCCCGGACGCTGATCACATCCGGCGGTCTTGGCACCATGGGCTTTGCTCTGCCGGCAGGAATCGGCGCAAAGTTCGCCTGCCCGGAGCGCGAGGTGTGGGTGATCGCAGGCGATGGCGGATTCCAGATGACGGCCTCGGAACTGGCCACCATTGCGCAGGAAAAGCTCAAGATCAACATCGCAGTCATCAACAACGGCTATCTCGGCATGGTGCGCCAGTGGCAGGAGTTTTTCTACGAGCGCAACTACCAGTCCACGCCGCTCGTCAGTCCGGACTTCGTCAAGCTGGCCGATGCGCACGGAATTGCCGGCGCCGCAGTCCGCACGCGTTCCGAACTGGGCGATGTTGTCCATCGCGCCCGCCAGCACGATGGCCCATTCCTCATCAACTTCCTCGTCGAGCAGGAGGACTCCGTCTACCCCATGATCCCGGCCGGCAGCGCGCTCCATGAGATGATTCGCCGCCCCGACCAGAACCCGCTCATCGAGACCCCACAGGACCACTAGGGCCTGGATATCCTAAGCCAGCGCCGGCCATTCCGGCGTGGAGATTGCAAAGATCATGCTCCACACATTCGTAGCCTATGTCGAAGACAAGCCCGGCGTGCTCACCCGCGTTGCCAGCCTCTTTCGCCGCCTGAACATCAACATCATCTCGCTGACCGTCGGACGCAGCGAGCGCTCCGGCTACTCCCGCATGACCATCGTCGCCGACGCCTCCGACGAGGCCGGTCATCGCATCCGCGCCAGCCTCTACAAGCTGGAGGATGTCGCCGAAGTGGATGACATCAGCGGTGTCTCCGCTGTCACCCGCGAACTGGCACTCATCAAGGTTGCCGCCAATGCGGAAAGCCGCTCCGGCGTCTTTGAACTTGCCGAGGTCTTCCGCGCCCGCATTGTCGATCTCGCGCCGGAATCCCTCATGATCGAGATCACCGGCGTGGAAAGCAAGATTGAAGGACTCATCCAGGTCCTCAACGAGCGCGAAAACCGCGTTCTCGAGGTCTGCCGCAGCGGCAAGATGACCATGCGCCGCGGACACCACACCAGTCGTGTCCTGCGCGCCATGGGCGTCACGGCAGACGGCGCTGAAAATCCCGAAGCCCTTGCCGACAACCTTCCCCCCATCGATCCCGATTGATCCCGTCGGAGCTTTTTCGCGACCGGTCATCGCCCGCTCGCCAACCACAATCTGCAACCCCATAAAGGAAAATCAAAGATCATGGCTAAGACCTACTACGATCACGACGCTGACCTCTCCCTGATTCAAGCCAAAAAAGTTGCCATCATCGGCTACGGCTCCCAGGGCCACGCCCACGCCCTCAACCTCAAGGACTCCGGCGTGGATGTCCGTGTCGGTCTTGCCTCCGGCTCCAAATCCGTGCAGAAGGCGCAGAATGCCGGCCTGCAGGTGGGCACTGTCGCCGATGTCACCCGCTGGGCCGATGTGGTCATGATCCTGACTCCGGATCAGAGCCAGGCCAAGCTCTACGCCGATGAGATTGCGCCGAATCTGAGCGCCGGCAAGATGCTGCTGTTTGCCCATGGCTTCAATATCCGCTACGGCACCATCACGCCATCCAGCGACATCGACGTGGCACTGGCTGCGCCCAAGGCTCCCGGCCATCGCGTGCGCGAGGTCTTCACCGAGGGCGGCGGCGTACCGGGACTGATCGCCGTGCATCAGGATGCCACCGGCCACGCCCACGCGCTGGCGCTCAGCTACTCCAAGGCCATCGGCAACACCCGCGCCGGCGTGCATGAAACGACCTTCACCGAGGAGACCGAGACCGATCTCTTCGGCGAGCAGGCCGTGCTCTGCGGCGGCGTCAGCCACCTCATCAAGGCTGGCTTCGAGACGCTCGTCGAAGCCGGTTACCAGCCGGAGATTGCCTACTTCGAAGTGCTCCACGAGCTCAAGCTGATCGTTGACCTGATCTATCGCGGCGGCCTGGCCTACATGCGCTATTCCATCTCCGACACCGCCGAGTGGGGCGACTACGTCAGCGGCCCGCGCGTCATCAACGAGGAAAGCAAGAAGGCCATGCGCGCCGTCCTCAAGGACATTCAGGATGGCACCTTTGCCAAGCGCTTCATCGCCGACCAGCTCAGCGGACGCAAGGAGTTCCAGGCCTTCCGCGAGGCCGAGGCCAAGCACCCGATTGAAGAAGTCGGCAAAAAGCTTCGCGCAGCCATGCCCTTCCTGGATCCGGTCACCGTTGAAGAAGTGGCCAAGACCCGCTAACCACCACACTCACCCAACCCGGCACCACACCGCCGCAGGAATGCCTCCACATTCCTGCGGCTTTCTCCTGCTCCTTCCGCTCTCCAATCCCCTGCGTTTCCCGCTTGGCTTTGCGCCGCATCCTCCAGCCATCTCGCGCGTTTTACACAAAGGCTGCTGCTCCTGCATCCTTACAGCATGGGCAAACAGTACGCGAAGATCGAATCCCAGCACCGCGAATTCATCGCGCGCCAGCATGTCTTCTTCACGGCGACAGCCACGGCGGAGAGTCGCATCAACCTCTCGCCCAAGGGGCTGCATGCCCTGCGCATTCTCGATGACCACACCGTCGCCTATCTCGACCTCACCGGCAGTGGCAATGAAGCCGCCGCCCACCTGCGCGCGGATGGTCGGCTTACCCTGATGTGTTGTGCCTTTGAGGGCAATCCGCAGATTCTTCGTCTGTATGGGCGGGCACACACCCTCACCCGGGGGAGTGCCGCATACGAAAGTCTGCTCCACTCGGCTTTTCAGGAGCAGGAGCAGCCCGGTGCGCGACAGATCGTCGTCCTCACCGTTGACCTCGTCCAGACATCCTGCGGCTTCGGCGTCCCGCTCTTCGACTACGCCGGCGAGCGGCCCAATCTCATCGACTGGGCCGTGAACAAAGGCGATGCAGGACTCGATGCCTACCGTCGCGAGAAAAACTCCCGCAGCATCGACGGCCTTCCCACCGGCCTATTCGACGAAGAAAAAGACACGCTGTCGTAAAGCCGCGCTGCCGTCCATCCGCAGGAATGGGACTCCTTCCCTGCCATCTTCAGATGCGCCGCCACCGACCGCAGAACGCCCGCTGCCATGCGACCGGCTCACAACTGATCGCGCGGCCTATAGCGCGGCCCATAGCACGGCCTAGAGCGCCCCAGCCGGCAGTTTCCCGCCCTGTGCCACAATCCACCCATCCACGCGCTTTTCCAGCACGTCCAGCGGCAGTGCGCCGGAGTCAATCACTTCATCGTTGAAGGCACGCAGATCAAAGTGCGTGCCCAGCGACTGTCGCGCCCGCTCGCGCAGCTCCAGAATCTTCAGCTGGCCCACCTTGTAGGCCAGTGCCTGCCCGGGCCATCCAATGTAGCGATCCACCTCCGACTGAACGTTGGTCTCGTCCAGCGAGGAGTGCTCGTGGAAGTAATCCACCATCTGCTGCCGCGTCCAGTGCATGGAGTGCACGCCGGTGTCCACCACCAGGCGAATCGCGCGCCACTCATCATTGTCCAGCCGGCCGTAATCGGAGTAGGGATCCTGATAGAAGCCGGCCTCCTTGCCCAGCCGCTCCGCATAGAGCGCCCAGCCTTCCACAAACGCCGTATAGCTCACATATTTGCGAAACTCCGGCACGCCCTGCATCTCCTCGGCCATGGAGATCTGCATATGATGCCCCGGAATGCCTTCGTGGTAGGCAATCGCCTCCACGTCGGTCAGTGTGCGCTCGGGCGCGTTGTAGGTGTTCACGGTGATGTGCCCCGGGCGGCTGCCGTCCGCCGTTCCCTGCTCGTAATAGGCTGCCGCAGCGTTCTTGGCGCGATAGGCAGGAATCGCCACCACCTCCAGCGACGCCTTGGGCAGGTGATAAAACAGCGTTGGCAGCTTGGCCTTCATGCCCTGCTCATAGCCACGGTAGGCATCCAGCAGCGCTTCGGCCGAGGCGGGATGCAGCTTGGGATTGGCGGCAACCGCAGCGCGAAAGCTCTTCAGATCGCTGTAGCCCATCTTCTTCGCAATCGTCAGCATCTCCGCTTCGTCGCGCTTCACCTCGTCCAGTCCAATCTGGTGTATCTGCGCCGGGGTCATGTTGGTCGTGGTCTCGCGATGGATGCAGAACTGGTAGTAACGCTCGCCATCGGGCAGCGACCAGACGCCCGGATCGGTCCGTCCGGCTGGAACATAGCTGACCTCAAGAAAATGCTCAAAGCGCAGATACGCCGGCAGCACCTCCTTGCCAATCGCGGCAAGCATCTCCGTACGAATGCGCTGCTGCTCTGCCTGCGGAATGCTGGCCGGGAAATGCTGCAGCGGCATGGCCAGTGGAGAGTCCTCCGGCTTCTGGTGGGCCAGTTCCCTCACCTGTGCCAGCGTCTGCTCCAGCAGATACTTCGGCGGCATCCGCTTGTCTTCCATGCCGATCTCCATGTTTTCCGTCACCTGGTCAAAGGCGTGAGGAATGGCATGCAGCCGCGCAATCCAGTCGTCATAATCCTTGGCGGAGTCGAAGGAGAGCTGCCGCACCAGCTCCGGGTAGGTGGAATAGATGCCTCCCATCTGGTTGATCGGCATCTCCCACTCCTTGAACTCGGCAGCTTCCTGATCCTCGGTCAGCTCGCGGACCTGCAGGTCATAGCTGATGCGCTCCTGATCGGAGAATCCCTGCGGGCTGATGGCGGCCAGACGCAGCAGATACTGCTGCTCCCGCGCCAGTTCCTCATTGTAGGCGCGCACCGAGTAGTCGCTGATCTTGTCGTTGTAGCGCTTGTCGCCCAGCGAGGAGGCAAACTCCGGCGACTGCTGAAGGTTGTTCTGCCAGATCTCCTGCAGCAGATCGTTGACAGCTTTTTCGCGCTCGGCCACCGGTTCGGCCGCCTCGGCCTTGGCCTGCTCGGCCGGCGTGGCCAGCGGCAGCTTTTTCTGCGATGCCAGCACTGGCAACGTGCAACAAAGGGTCCATGCAGCAATCAGCTTTTTCAACGTCCATCCTCCCGGGATACGCGCTCGCGCTGCCGGCATTTCCCCTCACCGGCGCCCGCACCGCACAAACTGGGACAAGTGTACGGCATGGGAGCATCCTTGGTTGCAGCGAACGATGCCGCAACGCTGGCACACCAGCCCTGCCGGCAGATTCCTCCTGCTAAACTGGTTCCGCATGCCTGTCCATCTCGATTACTGGCTTCACGCGCTGCGCCTGGTTGCCATTGCCTATCTGCTTGGCTCCATCCCCACCGGCTATCTGCTGTTTCGCATCTTTCGCCGGCAGGACATTCGCACCGTGGGCAGCGGCAACATTGGCGCCACAAACGTCCTGCGCTCCGGCTCCAAAGTGCTGGGCGCAGTCACCTTCCTGCTCGATGCGGCCAAAGGTGCGCTCGCAGTCTGGGTCTGTGCGCGAATGGCCACGGTCGGCTTCCCCATTGCACCTGTGCATGCCGAGGCACTGGCCGCCTTCTGCGCCGTCCTTGGCCACATGTTCCCCATCTGGCTGGATCTGCGCGGCGGCAAGGGCGTGGCCACAGCCTTTGGCGTCTTCCTTGTCCTGGCTCCGAAGGCGGCACTCGTCTCGCTGGTTGTCTTTGTCCTTTGCTTCGCCCTGTTCCGCTTTGTCTCGCTGGCATCCATTCTCGGTTGCGCCTGCTTCCCGGCTGCGGCCTGGTTCCTGCCCCATGCCAGCCATATGCTGGTCGTGGTCGCCGTGGAGATTCTGATTCCGCTTTTCGTCATCCTGAAGCACCGGCAGAACATCCAGCGCCTGCTGCAGGGAACCGAATATCGCTTCGGCGCGAAAAAGGCCGCGGACGCAGGATCATGAGCAACATCGCAGTTCTCGGTTCCGGAGCCTGGGGCACCGCGCTGGCCATCTCCTTTGCCCGGCAAAGCCGCCATGCTGTCACCCTCTGGAGCCATCGCGCCGAACACGCCGAAGCCCTGCAGGCCGCCCGCGAGAACAGCCGCTACCTGCCCGGCTGCCCACTGCCTGCGGCCCTTGCAGTCACGGCCAGCGCAACCGCCGCGCTGCACGATGCGGAGTGGATCGTCTGCGCCATCCCCAGCCAGTTTTTACGCACTACGATAGGTGCATTTGCCGCCACCCTCCAGGAAAGCCAACCCGTCATCTCCGCCACCAAAGGGCTGGAGACCGGCTCGCACCTGCGCATCACCCATGTCCTGGCCGACTGCCTTGGACGGCCTCGCGGCTGCGATACCATCGGCGTTCTCAGCGGACCCTCCTTTGCCGCCGAGGTTGCCATCGGCCAGCCCACCGCCGTGACCGTCGCCTTCCCTCTGCTCAGCCAGGCCATTGAGGCGCAGCAGGCGCTCAGCTCCCAGACGCTCCGCATCTACAGCTCGGAGGACGTCATCGGCGTGGAACTGGGCGGCGCGCTGAAGAATGTCATCGCCATCGCCGCCGGCATCGTCACCGGCCTGGGCCTGGGCTCCAACAGCACCGCTGCGCTCATCGTGCGTGGCAGTGCCGAGATCACCCGGCTGGCCGTCGCTGCCGGAGCCCGACGGGAGACGCTTGCCGGGCTCAGTGGAACCGGCGACCTGATCCTCACCTGCACCGGCGCACTCTCGCGCAATCGCTCGGTGGGTGTGGCTCTGGCACAGGGGCAATCCCTTCCGCAGATCCTCGCAGACATGCAGGGCAAGGTCGCAGAGGGAGTTCGCACCGCGGCAGCCGCGCTCGAGCTGGCCTCAAGCCTGGGGATTGAAATGCCCATCACCCGCCAGGTTCAGGCCATTCTCGCCGGGGAACGCAGTCCGCAGGCGGCCATCCGCGAGCTGATGCAGCGCCCCGCACGCACCGAAGCCGACTCCCTCGACTAGGGTCGGCATCGCCTGGCAGCATGCCTGCAACAGCACACAGACCACCCCTGCCATCCACGACGAAGCCAGCCCGACAACCGGATTTTCCTGTGGAAACCGGAGCCCAAATCAGGCAGCTATCCCCTGCAAAATGACAGAAAGGTCACATCCCCGCGGATGCGTATCCTCATGAAACGCGTCTAAAACACGTCGGGTGTATCCTTCGCAGTGGGGTGGCTTGCGAAGCGACCCGGCCAACGCGGAAATGGAAACCCCATTTCCAGCCATACCCGTTCCAACCATTTCAGGAGATTCCTGTTTGTCTTGTCCGTCTGAAGCTGCTGCTCGTTCTGCTCTTCCGTCCCTGTCCATTCCTGCCGAGCGTGGTCCGCGCCAAAACACGACTCCGGCAGCAACCCGGAAGTCTCTCCACCGGATGGCCGCCGTCTGTTGCCTGTTGGCAGGCAGCGCAATGGGCATGGCGCAGAGCCACTCCGCGCTGGCAGGCCTCGAGTTGCCGGATGCTCCCGTCGCCCATCTTGGCTGGCAAAACCCTGCATCTGCCACAGCGCCGGAGCAAAGCCCGATCGCCCCCACAGCAGCCACCCCCCGGAATGCCGCCATTGAAGTGGCCGGGGAGACGGTGCAAAGCAGCAGCACATCGACCTGCGCAATCACCGGCACCGTGGAGGACTCCAACGGGGATGTGATTCAGGGCGCAAAGCTTGTTCTGACAGGATCCAACGGAAAAACCACCATCCAAACCTCTGGAACCGATGGGCAGTTCTCCTTTGCCGGGCTGGCTGCCGGAACCTATTCGATTGCCGTGACCGGAAAGGGCTGGGGAAGGTATTCCCTGCCGGAAATCTCACTCACTGCAGGCGAAAGTCGCATTCTGGAACATGTGATCCTGCCCGCGTCCAGCGGAGTGACGGAGGTGCGCGTGGACGGAAGCGCCACCGAGCTCTCTCTGGAGCAGGTGCAGATTGCCGTGCAGCAGCGCGTCATGGGAGTCTTTCCCAACTTCTACAGCAGTTTTGACTGGAACGCTCCCCCGATGAGATCGG
>JAJZGG010000070.1 GCA_021804965.1 Acidobacteriota bacterium | reverse complement strand
GATACCAGGTCCAGTTGTAGAGAAAAAAGTAGTCCCGGGAAAACAGCGCCTCGCGATAGGGTCCCGACGCTGGAGCAAAATGGAAGCCGCTGGGCAACAGCACCACCGCCGCAGCCATGGCCGGCATGGCCGGCTGCTGGACCGCCTGGGAGCTGCGCGCATACATCCACTGCAGAAGCGTGAGAAAGATCAGATATGCGGCCATCTGCGGATGGACACTGGCCACCAGCAGAACATAGACCGCCGTGCGCACATACTGGCGCTGCAGCAAACTGGCCAGTGCAAACAACGTGAGCGGCGTGGACAGCGAACGCGCCGTCAGATAGGGATCCATCAGCAGCAGGCCGGTATTGGTGGCCGGCATGGCCATCACGGCTGTCATCACCAGCAGAGCCGTCCACCGGGCACGCGCCGAGGTGAAGCAGGCCGAGACCAGCAACCAGCTCGACAGCAGCATGGCAAACAGCGTCAGCAGATACCAGGCAAAGATCGTCCAGTCCATGGACATGTGCGTGATGCGTGCCGACAAGGCCAGCAGCGGGCTGAACAACGACAGGTGTGCATGCGAGAGGAAGAATTCGCGCCCGAAGGGATAGAGCGAGGGATGGAGCAGATTCTTGGCCGCCGGGATATAAATCTCGGCATCTTCCACGCCCAGATGGTAGCCCTGAATCAGAAGTGCAGCCAGCGTCAAACCCAGCAGACGCAGCAGAGGAAGTCGTTCCCGAAGCTTCACCGAATCTCCTCCAGCATCTGCGCAATCGACTTATTCTGCTGCTTGAGCTGGAGTGGGGGAAAGTCGAAATAGGGTTTGCGATACATGCCGGAACGGGCGGCCATGCAATCCAGTGTTGTTTTCAGCACGCCCAGACCGTAGACAATGCTGCGATGCAGATTGATGGACGAAGCCTCCGGGAAGTAGCGCGTGGGGCAGGAGACCTCGCCAATCCGTGCGCCCAGATAAATGCACTGCGCCAGCAACTGGTTGTCAAAGACAAAATCTTCCGAGTTGGCTTCGAGCGGCAGCGACAGCAGCAGCTCCCGGCTGTAGGCGCGATAGCCGGTGTGGTACTCCGAAAGCTTGGCACCGAGGGCCGCATTCTGGATCAGCGTCAGAATGCGATTGGAGACGTATTTATGCAGCGGCATGCCGCCCTTCATCGCGCCCCCGCCCAGAATGCGCGAAGCCAGCACGATGTCGTAGAGACCATTGGCAATCATGGTTGCCATCGGCTCCACCAGCAGCGGCGAGTACTGATAATCCGGATGCACCATCACGACGATGTCCGCGCCGGCATCCAGCGCAGCCCGGTAACAGGTCTTCTGGTTGCCGCCGTAACCGCGGTTCTTTTCGTGGCGATGCACCTGCAGCCCAAGTCTGGCCCCGAGCACAGCCGTGGCATCGGTGCTGTGATCGTCGACAAGGATGCAGTCATCCACACAGGAGGGGATCTCCTGAATCGTTCGCTTCAGCGTCTTCTCAGCGTTATACGCAGGCAGAACGACAATGACTTTTTTCTGGTTGATCATGAAAACGGAAAAACCCTTCGCTAAGACGCTACTTCCATGATACCGACTCCATTCCCCATTTCCGGCAAATGAGCGGCAAAACTTGCAGTTTTTCCCGGATGCTTTTGTCCTGACAAAAGCATCCCGGACAAAAATCCCGTCACTGCAATGAACGGAAGATGAACTGTGTATGCAAGGCCAGCCGATGCGGCGGCTTACACCTGCGACACGCATCCGGACAGCCCAACGGTTGGACTAGGGAATCCTGCAAACCGTAAGCACGCGATTATGCCAGCGGCAGTCCAGTCCGGCATGCGCAGGGTAGGACAGCAGGGCCCAGTTGGCCCCGGTGTGCGCCTTCAGCGCTTCCATCTGTGCCAGGGAAAACCCGTTCAGGCCGGTCTGCGCATCGCGCTGCTGCCGCCACTCCGCTGCCAGTTCCGGAACCTGTGTGCACACAGCCGCATCCTTGACCGCGTCGGCCAGAACGCTGCGCTCGGCCAGGGCACGGAAGTTGTGGAAGTCCTCCCCATCGGACTCCAGATACCGGGGATCGACGGCAAAATAGGCGTCTTTCGGCGTATGGGTCCGAATCCAGGCAAAGGCCTGCACCCATGCATTACCACTGGCTGCTCCGGGCCACTCCACGGGAACGGTGTTGGCAAAAATCGCGCGTTGCGAGGCATACATGCCGCCGTAGATGCATGCCAGGTAGACGACCCATCGCCAGAGCCTGGCCCGCAGCAGCGCCTGCCCCAGCAGCGCTCCCGCCAGCAGCACCAGCAGCACATAGACCAGATGCAGATATCGCATGGGCTGGAGCGGAATCCAGCGAATCAGTGCCTGCGGGCCATCCAGCACCATGGCCACCGATTGCTGCACCGTGGCATAGGCCACCACCGCTGCCGCCAGCCGCGCCAGCATGCGATTTCCCTGCCGCGAAGCCCACTGTGCCAGCAGCCAGAAGAGCGCGATCGGAGCAAGCGCACCCAGCCACTCATACCAGTGCCACTGGTACAGGAAGTAGTAGCGACGCGTCTCCAGCGCGGCACGCCAGGCCGGGGAGGGACGCTCGAAGATCCATCCCAGCGGCACTGCTGCAAACGCGAACCGCTGCGTGGCGCGGCGCTCGCTGCGCAGCATCCAGTCCAAGCGGCCACGCAGCGCCAGCAGCAGAAACAGGCAGAGGCTGCATCCCATGGCGCCCATGATGGGATGAAAGAGAAATGCCACCATCAGGCACAGAGCTGCCAGCCAGGGCCGTGCCTCCATCAGCAGTCCCACGGCAACAAGGATCAGCAGCGTGGCCAGCGCGCGCGGGTGCAGATGCTGGTCCAGGATATACAGCGCCGTCCCGGAGACCGGAAGCGAGAACATGGCCCCCAGCATCGCCACTCCCGCCCACTGGGACTCCCGACCCATCCCGCAGTGCTCAAGAATCCTGCGCGCAGCCCACAGAATGCCCACGATGGCGACACACTGCCACAGCAGTTCCGAGGTTCCAATCGAGAGGTGGGTCAGCCGAATCCAGGCGGCCATGAAGCGATCAAAGAGCGTTGCCTGCAGCTGGAGCGTGAAGAAGTGCGCATCGCGCGGAAACAGTTCCGGATGCACCCGGTGCTCCACTGCGGCCAGATAGACCCCGTCGTCTTCAAAGCCCGGATGGTAGCCAAGAGCAAGAAAGGACAATACGGAGATTCCCAGCAGCAGCAGCGCATCCAGAAACGGAATTGCATCCAGAAACGGAATTGCATCCAGAACGGCTGCGCTGCCCGTCCTGCGCCTCGGCGCCGTTGCCTGCTCGCAAGGAGAACCCGATGGACTGGCTGAGGCCGAGCTTTGCCGAGGGGATGGAGTCCACTGCATAGGGATGGGGGACGCTGCGGCAACTCCGCAGCCGATCCCTGCGTCATTATAAGCTGAGAGCAGCAGCCAAACCCTGCTGGCAATGCAGCTCCGGGGCAGACTTCATGCGACTGAACACGATGCGCACACTGGATCGATGGCTGGGCATTCCGCTCTGCTTCCTGTCCTCCTGCCTGCTGCGCATCTTCGCCTCCCGTCGTCGCAGCAGGGCTGTCGCCGCCTGTCCACAGCGCGTGCTTATCCTGGAGCTATCCGAGATGGGCAGCACCGTGATTGCCGAGCCGGCCATGCGACAGGTGCGCGACGGCCTGCATGCCCAACTGTACTTCGCAATCTTTGCCCGCAACGTGGAAAGCCTGCGCCTGCTGCAGATGGTGCCGGAGGGCAATCTCTTCCTCATCCGCGATGACCATTTTCTGGCGCTCGCCATCGACTCCCTGCGCTTCCTGCTCTGGACGCGTCAGCGAAAGATCGACGCGGTTCTCGATCTGGAGCTGTTCTCCCGCTACTCGGCGCTGCTCTGCGGCCTGAGCGGAGCGCAGACGCGCGTGGGATTTCATCGCTTCCGCGCCGAAGGGCTGTACCGCGGCTCCATGCTCACGCATCCGGTTGTCTACAACGGGCACATGCACATGGCCAAGAACTTTCTCGCCATGGTCTATGCACTTTCAGCCCCGGCCGACGAATATCCCTACGCCAAGACCATCCTTCCCGACGAGGCCATCCGCGTGACCCCTGCCGTGATCGACGATGCGGATCGGGTGGCGGCGCAGGCTCTTGTCCGGCAGGTTTTCCCAGGCTATCGTCCGTCGACGCACCGCATCGTGCTGCTCAATCCCAACAGCTCCGAGATGCTGCCGCAGCGACGATGGCCACCGGGCCACTTTCTGGAGCTGGCGCAACGGATCGTTGCCGAGTGGCCCGATGTGCTGGTTGCCGTCACCGGATCGGCTGCCGAGCGCGAGGAGTCGCTGCAGCTGGAGTCCCAGGCGAAGCATCCCCGCGTGCGTTCGCTGGCCGGCATGCATGCGCTGCGCATGCTGCTGCCGCTCTATGCCATCAGCCATGTGCTGGTGACCAATGACAGCGGACCGGCGCACTTCTCCGCGCTCACCCGCATCCGCTCCGTTGTGCTCTTTGGTCCGGAGACACCGACCCTCTACGGCAGCCTCGGCAACACCGAATCGCTGACTCTGGGTCTGGCCTGCTCGCCCTGCGTGACTGCGGCCAATCAGAAAAACTCCGCCTGCACGGATGCGGTCTGCATGCGCACGATGTCTCCCTGGCACGTGCTGGCGGCAGTGCGTCGGGCGCTCGACGCGCCAAACGGCGCAGACGGCCCATCCTCAGCCGCGCCGGAGTCAGCCGCAATTCAGGAACACGCAATTCAGGAACACGCAATTCAGGAACACGCAATTCAGGATCAGTGGATCGCCCTCCCCTGATTCCCGGCTCTTGACACTTTCCGGTCGCGGGTATCTCCTATCCTTCAAGCAATCGTTTTCTGATATCAACGGCTGAATGAGTTGTCCGCTGTCGTCTTTGCGGTCTTCTCTTGCGTCTATTTCAGCAATCCCCCCAGGAGGCGCGACATGAACTCCATTCTCTGGTTCCGAATCACTTCCGTCCTGCTGTTTGTCTATGCTGTGGGTCACACCTTTGGCTTTCTCGTGGATGATCCGGAGACTCCGGAAGGCCGCTCTGTCTGGTCTTCGATGGTGAAAACCCACCTCTCGCGGGGAAAGGAATCCCACACCTATGCCGATTTCTATCGCGGCTTCGGCATCTTCGTCGCAGCTTTTCTCCTGTTTGAATCGTTTCTTGCCTGGCATTGCAGCCACCTGGTCGCCGAGTACGCCACCGATGCCATCCTGTTTGGCTGGTGCATCCTGCTGTTCCAGGTGCTGGCGCTGATTCTTTCCCTGCGCTACTTCGGCATGGTGCAGGTGCTCATGTCGCTGCTCACGGGCACATGCGCCGGCATCGCGCTGGCACTGGTCACGCCGCTCAGCTCGCTGTGAGTGCGCGGCTGACGGCAACACTGCCATGAGCCAGAGCATCGGACGCACCGGCATTCCGGCGCAGCTCCCGCAGCGGCAGTCCGCTGGCGCCGTGCAGGGTTTGCTGCATCTCCGCCAGAATGGACAGCGCCACGGACTCTGCCCCATCGCCACCCAGTTCCAGGCCCATCGGCGCATGCAGCCGCTCCATCCATGCCGCAGCCAGTTCTGCGTCCCGACCGGCGCTTCCCTTGCCTGCCGCGGCCTCTGCAGCCAGCTCCGCCACCATGTCTGCCGTGCGCGAGCGCGGCCCCAGCACACCCAGGTAGGCCAGATCGCGCGGCAGCAGGGAGCGCAGCGCCATGCGATCCTGCTCCAGGCTATGGCTCATCAGCGCCACGGCATCGGTCGGGCGCAGCAGCAGGCCATCCAGAGCCGCAGGCGTCAGCAACTGCAATCCGTCCGCCTCGGGAAATCGCTCGCGGGTGATCAGGTTGCTGCGGCCATCCATCACGCTGACATGCCAGCCCATCGCATGGGCCGCGCGGGCCAGCGGTTGCGCGTCATTGCCCGCGCCCACGATCAGCAGCCCCGTGCGCGCGCCCATCCACTCGGCAAAGACTCCGTCCACACCTGCCGATTTGCGACGCGCCGCTGCGGCCCGAAGCTCGTCTTGAAGCTGCGCGTCCGGACTGCCTGCCATCCCGGCATCGCCTTCCATCTGCCAGCAGCGTCTGCCCACGCCTGCGCCTGAGAGTTGCGTGGCCACGGCCAGTCCCAGCCGCAGGTCATAGGCCTGGTCCATCGCTTCCAGCAGGGGTGCAGCGGTTTCGCGCCGCTCCAGCAGAAGATGAATCACGCCGCCACAGCCCATCCCGTACGGCACATCGCCATCCTCGGCATGCGTGGAGTAGGTGCGCATCGCAGGACCGTTTTCCGTGTGCCAGAAGGCCTTTTTCGCCACCTCAGCCTCCAGGCATCCACCACTGATGGTCCCGGCACGTCGGCCATCCTGCGCAATGAGCATGCGCGCTCCGGCCTTGCGGTAGCCGGAGCCTTCCAGCGTCACCACGGTGGCCAGCACAAACTCTTCCCCGGATTCGCAGAGCGCGCGCCAGAGGGGGCGCAGCCGATGCATCTCGTTCATACAGCCATTCTGCCGAATGCGGCTAAGCCTGTCGAATCTCCGAGCGCAGCAGATCTTCAATTCGCACCGGCAACCTGCGCACGCGGACTCCCGTTGCGTGATAGACCGCCGAGGTGATGGCAGGGGCAACCCCGGCCAATCCAATCTCCCCGATCCCGCGCGCGCCATAGCTGTTCAGCGCGTAATCGGGATAGTCGAGGAAGGTCACGTCGATCTGCGGCGTATCCGGGCAGGTCACCATCCGGTAGTCGGCCAGATTGGCGTTGATTGGCTGACCATTGCGCGGATCGTAAACCGTCTCCTCCAGCAGTGCCATGCCCACGCCCATCACCACGGCGCCTTTGATCTGGTTGGCCCCGGCACGCGGGTTGATGATCCGTCCGGCATCAATCACCGTCACCACGCGGCTCACGCGCAGACGGGCAATCTCCGGCTCCCATTCCACTTCCACAAACTGGGCACCAAAGCTGTGCATGGACAATCCACGCGCCTTGGGATCCTCAAAGGCCGATCCGCTGCGACCATCCGCGCTCACGCGATTCAACCGCGCCTTCTTCAGAATCTGCTCAAACGGAACTCCCTGCGCCGCCGGTTCGCTGGCGCGGTGCACGCGTCCTTCCGTCAGCCGCAGCGTCTTGGCATCGGCGCCGGCAAACGGTGTTCCCGGCGTCGAGGATGCCACCGCCAGCATCGAGGCAATCGCCCCTTCGGCCGCCTCCGCCACCGCCGGCAACACGGTTGCCGTGGACCAG
The DNA here is from genome assembly GCA_021804965.1 of Acidobacteriota bacterium. Lineage (GTDB taxonomy): Bacteria > Acidobacteriota > Terriglobia > Terriglobales > Acidobacteriaceae > Acidicapsa. The sequence goes on along the minus strand of JAJZGG010000070.1, from coordinate 6,960 downwards.
GATCCGCCGGAGAGCGGTCCCTCCGGCATCGAGCTGTCGCCGAGCAGCACATCAATGCGCTCAAACGGCAGTCCGGTCTTTTCCGCCAGCACCTGGGCAAAGATGGTGTACAGGCCGGTTCCAATATCCTGCGTCGCACAACGGGCGCGAGCGCGGCCATCGGCACCCAGCTCCACCGTCGTGGCGCAGGCAAAGCGGTACGCTCCCCAACTGGCCGCGGCCACTCCCCAGCCCAGCACCTTGCCATCGCGCCGCATGGACCCGACCTCTGCTGTCCGCCTGCTCCAGCCAAACTTTGCGCTGCCGGTCTCCAGACACTCCCGCAGGTGGCGCGATGAAAACGGATTCCCGTTGCTTTCATCCTTCACGGCATCGTTCTTCAGCCGCAGTTCCACCGGATCCATCTTCAGCGCCACGGCCAGCTCATCCATGGCCGACTCCATGGCAAACAGTCCTGGAACCGCGCCCGGTCCACGCATGGCCATCGGAGAGCCCACATTCCGCTGCACCAGCGCCGAGGCCACCTTCAGATTCGGCACACTGTAAAGATAGGGCGTGGCCTCACCGCAGCCCTCGTCATAGGCATCCACCAGCGAGGTATGATTCAGCGCATCCTGCTGCAGCGCCACCAGCTTTCCGTCGGCACCGGCGCCCAGGCGGAAGCGCTGTTCCGTGACGGGCCGATGGCCAACGTTGGAAAACATCATCGTGCGCGTCACCACCAGCTTCACCGGCCGCTGCACTCGGCGGCTGGCCACTGCGGCCAGGGCGCAATGCGCCCAGGGAAAGAGCTTTCCGCCAAAGCCGGAGCCGAGGAAGCGGGTGATGACCGTGACATGCTCGCGCGGAACTCCCAGAATCTGCGCCATCGCATTCCGATGGTTCACCACGCCCTGCGTGCTTTCATACAGGGTCACCCGGTCGCCTTCCCAGGCTGCCACGGTGGCATGCAGCTCAATGGGATTGTGCGTCTCCACCGGCGTCCCGTAGGTCTGGTCCACCTTGACAGCTGCCGCGGCCAGGGCATCGTCCACCTTGCCCCGCTCGGAGACCGTATGCCACTTGCCGGCAAAGGGCTCCAGCTCGCGCCGCACGTCCGGCGTCTCCGCGGCATACTCGGCCTTCACGGCTGCAGCGGCCGCGGTTGCCTGCTCGGGAGTCTCGGCCACCACCAGCGCGATGTATTGCCCCCAGTAGTAGAGCCGGTCGTCTTCAAAGGCCGGCCGCGTCTCACTGACCGTGGCATTCGGATCGTTGGGCACGGCACGGTAGATCCGCTCGATATTGCCGCGATGCAGCACCTCCAGCACGCCCGGCATCGCCTGGGCCGCGCTCACGTCCAGATGCCGCAGCACACCGCTGGCCACCGTGGCCTGCACCGGTACCGCATGCACCATCCCCGGCAGATGAAAGTCTCCGGCATATTCGGCCGTCCCGGTCGTCTTCAGCGGACCGTCGATGCGCGCCACAGGCCGTCCGATGATTCCATGCGGACTGCCAGCCATCTTTGCTGCCGTCGATTCCTGTGTCGCCATGCGATTCTGTCCTTTCGGGTCCGCTGCCCTGCGGTGGCTCATCCTTGCCTGCCGGATGCAGGATCGTCTGGCGAGAGTTTTTCCTGATCTCGCCAGACGATGGGTTCGTGCCTGTTCTGTTTCAGACGGTTGCCGGTCAGGCGGTTGCCATCGTCAGCGCACGCACAATGCAGCGCTTGGCCAGCTCCACCTTGAAGCCATTTTCGCTCTGCGGCCTGGCATCCTTCAGCGCTGCCTCGGCCGCTGCGCGGAAGTGAGCCGGAGTTGCCGGTTTCCCCATCAGCGCCGCCTCGGCCTCGTGTGCGCGCCAGGGCCGCGTGCCCACGCCGCCCATGGCCACGCGGATATTGCGAATGTGCCCGCCGCTGGTCTCTGCCACCACGGCCGCCGAAGCCAGGGCAAACTCATAGGAGGCCCGATCCCGCAGCTTCAAGTAGACCTGCCGGGACTGCCTGCGCGGCGCCGGCAGCGTCACATGGGTGATCAACTCACCCGGCTCAAGCGCATTCTCCACGTTGGGCGTGGTTCCGGGCAGATGGTAGAAATCCCCAATCGCGATCGACCGCGCCCCCTTGGGACCGGAGACATGAATCGTGGCATCGAGCGCCATCATGCCCACGCACATATCCGAGGGATGCGTGGCAATGCAGCTGTCGCTCGTGCCCAGAATCGCCATCATGCGATTGTGTCCGCCAATGGCCGCGCAGCCCGAACCCGGATTGCGCTTGTTGCAGTTGCTGTAGCTGGTGTCCCGGAAGTAGGGGCAGCGCGTGCGCTGCAGCAGGTTGCCGCCCGTGGTGGCCATGTTGCGCAACTGGGCCGAGGCACCGGACAGCAGCGCCTCCGACAGCACCGCATACCGGGCCTTCACCTCGGGATGGAAGGCCAGATCGGAGTTGCGCACCATCGCGCCAATCTTCAGGCCTCCGTCGGGAAGCTTCTCCACCTCGGCCATCGGTAGGCCGGTGATATCCACCAGCGTGGACGGCGTCTCGACGTTCAGTTTCATCAGGTCGACAAGGGTGGTGCCACCGCCGATAAATCGACCGCCTGCTCCGGTTGCCTCTTCCACCGTCTGCGCTTTGGTAAAGCTGAAACTCTGCATCGTATCCTCACTTCCGGATGGTTGCCTGCTTCCGGCTGGTTAGCTCATCTTCTGGCTGCGGACCTGCTGAATGGCCGCCAGAATGTTCGGGTAGGCTCCGCAGCGGCAGATATTGCCGGCCATGGCCTCCTTCACCTCGGCATCCGAGGGGCCAACCGGCTCCTTCAGCAGCGCCACGGCGCTCATAATCTGGCCGCTGGTGCAGTAGCCGCACTGGTAGGCATCGTGCTCCACAAATGCCGCCTGCATCGGGTGCATCCGTGCCGGAATTCCCAGACCCTCCACCGTGGTCACATCCTTGCCCGCCGCCATCACCGCCAGCGTCAGGCAGGAGTTCACGCGCCGGCCATCCACATGCACCGTGCAGGCACCACACTGTCCGTGATCACATCCCTTTTTGGTTCCGGTCAGGTAGAGCCGCTCCCGCAGGGTATCCAGCAGGGTCGCGCGGGTGTCGATCATGCCCAGATCGTGCTCTTCCCCGTTCACCTTCAGCACCACATGGGTCTCCGCACCTGCGGCAGCTGCGGGGGCGGCCGGTGAGGGCGCTGCGGCAACGGCCAAGGGAGCGCTTGCAATCAGTCCCGTTGCTCCCAACCCGGAGAGAAAGGTGCGTCGACTGACGCGTACACTCTGTCCCTCTGCCATGACTGCGCCGACCGGCTCCAGGGCAATCTCCTGCTGGTCTTCGCGCAATACAGTCTCTTCAGCCATCGCGACCTCCATCGGGGCTTACGAGATTACTCTACCGGAAATCTTGCACGGCTGAACAGTCCCAAAATGCAGGCAGCGGGGAAATCCCGCCGAAGGAAAGAAATCCCGCATTCACCCGATGAAAATCGAATTAGGGCCTGTTCCCGCGCAACGCCATCCACCCCAGAAGCGGGAACAGGCCCTAGAAGCTCTCCAGCATATCGGAGACCAGTGCATGGGCTAGATCGCGCGAAAGCCGCTCCAGCGCTGCCGGATCCTCCTGCAGATAGGTCGTCAGATCCGTCGTGGACTGGTACTGCTGCCGAAAGACGTAGTTGTTGTTGGCATAGAGCACGTGGCCATCCCGCGCCACCAGCTTCACGGCCACAACCATCGTGATCAGGAAGCTCGACGACTCCTGCGTCACGGAGTTATAGGTCAGCGGAGTCACGGTCTGGCTCAGAATGGTGCCGTGCAGGACGGCATCCGCATCGGGACTGTCCGAGGGCAGCACGCGCAGTCGCGTCCGCGTCAGCAGTTCGCGCACCACGGCCTGGGTCAGCACGATCTCCGTGTGGTTGTTCGTCGTCCGGGTGGCAAAGACGGGGACGGAAAGCGTGCGTGTGCCCTGCGGCAGATGCGTCGCAGCCCCGAGCGTGTGATAGCCGCACCCCGTAGCGCTCGCCAAGAGCAGACATGCCGCAAACACTGCCGCACAAGGACGCATCCCCCGGCGCATTCCCCGCCAACCTTGCCTCATACCTCCTGATTGTATGTGTCCGGCGGCCCTGCGCGATACGATCGGTGTATGAACTGGATCTTCTGGGCCTTGCTTTCCGCGCTCTTTGCCGCTGCCACGGCCATTCTGGCCAAGATCGGGGTGGCGCATGTGGACTCCAACCTGGCCACGGCAGTCCGCACCACAGTGGTGGTCGTCTTCACCTGGGCCATTGCCGTTGCACTGGGCAAGCATCAGGAGTTTCGCGATCTGGATCGTCGCACGCTGCTGTTTCTCGGTCTTTCCGGTCTTGCCACGGGCCTGTCCTGGCTCTGCTACTTTCGCGCCCTGCAACTGGGTCCGGCCTCGCGCGTTGCACCGCTGGACAAGCTCAGCGTGGTGCTGGTGCTGGTCTTTGCCACCCTCTTTCTGGGGGAAAAACTCTCGCCGCTGGCCATTCTGGGTGGACTGCTCATCACCGCCGGCGCAGTCGTCATGACCTTTGCCTGATGCACAGGGATCCGTAGTTGCCGGGAATCTGCCGTTGCCGGTGATTTCCAGCATTCAGTGATTTGGGTTGTGCCGGGAAATCTCGAGCTCGAAAAGGAAAATCCGGCTGGTGCATGGCACCAGCCGGATCTGTTTTTGCAGCGAGGACCGGTTTATGCCGGTGCCGGCGAGCCCTCGGAGAAGCCCGGACCGCGACCACCCTCCGGCTTCAGGATGGCCGGAGTGCCGGGGTTGCCCGGATCGCTGGGAGAAGCCAGCGTGGAGCGCATCGGAGGCAGTTCCTTGCCTTCGATCAGCATCTTGACCTCATCGGCATCGATCGTCTCGCGCTCCAGCAGGGCCATCGCGATCCGATGCATCGCATCCCGATGCGAGTCCAGAATCGAGTAGGCCGACTGGTAGGCCTCGTCGATCAGCCGACGGACCTCCTGGTCGATCTGCCGTGCCGTCTCTTCCGAGAAGTCCCGGTGCTGCGCAATCTCACGGCCCAGGAAAATCTGCTCTTCCTTCTTGCCGAAGGTCAGCGGTCCCAGACGGCTCATGCCGTATTCGCAGACCATGCGGCGAGCCAGATCGGTGGCCGTCTCAATATCGCTGCCGGCTCCGGTCGACATCTGGTTGAGGAAGATCTCCTCGGCCACGCGGCCACCGTAGGCGGTTGCCAGGCGGGTTTCCAGATATTCGCGCGTGTAGTTGTGCCTGTCGTCGGGAAGATACACGGTGACGCCCAGCGCCATGCCGCGCGGAATGATGGTGACCTTGTGAATGGGGTCGCTGTGTTCGCGCAGTGCGGAAACCAGGGCATGCCCGGCTTCGTGATACGCGGTCACTTTCTTTTCTTCGTCGGTCAGCAGCATGGACTTGCGCTCGGCGCCCATCAGCACCTTGTCCTTGGCCAGCTCGCAGTCATACATCGTGACCTGCTTGCGATTGGCGCGTGCCGCCGTGAGCGCGGCTTCATTCACCATATTGGCCAGATCGGCGCCGCTGAAGCCCGGTGTTCCGCGGGCCAGCACATTGAGGTTCACATCGTCGGCCACGGGCACCTTCTTGATGTGCACGCGCAACACTTCCTCGCGTCCGCGCACATCCGGCAGGCCAACCACAACGCGGCGGTCAAAGCGGCCAGGACGCAGCAGCGCCGGGTCCAGCACATCGGGCCGGTTCGTCGCCGCCACCAGAATCACGCCGTCGTTGGACTCAAAACCGTCCATCTCCACCAGAAGCTGGTTCAGTGTCTGCTCGCGCTCGTCGTGTCCACCGCCCAGTCCGGCACCGCGATGCCGACCGACGGCGTCAATCTCGTCGATGAAGATGATGCAGGGCGCGTTCTTCTTGCCCTGCTCAAACAGGTCGCGCACACGGCTGGCACCCACGCCCACAAACATCTCCACGAAATCCGAGCCGGAGATCGAGAAGAAGGGCACATTGGCCTCGCCGGCCACGGCGCGCGCCAGCAGGGTCTTGCCGGTTCCGGGAGGTCCCACCAGCAGAACGCCCTTGGGAATGCGCCCGCCCAGCTTCTGGAAGCGCTGCGGCTCCCGCAGATATTCAATGATCTCTTTGAGCTCTTCCTTGGCTTCGTCCACCCCGGCCACGTCTTTGAAGGTGATCTTCTTCTGCTGCAGACTCAGCAGCCGGGCGCGGCTCTTGCCAAAGGACATGGCCTTGTTGCCACCGGCCTGCATCTGCCGCATCAGGAAGAACCAGATGCCCAGAATCAGCACCAGCGGACCAACATTCATCAGAATGGGCCACAGCAGGCTGCCCTGTGCGTCCTTGATCGTGGTGGAAACCTTGGCATCGTTCAACTGCGTGAACATGTCCGGGTAGTTGGTCGGAACCGTGGTGTGGAACTGGGGCAGATCCTTGCCCTCGCCCTTCAGATGGCCGTGCACTTCCATGCCCTGCACCACCACGTCGTTCACCTGGCCTGCCTTGACCTTGTCGAGGAATGTCGAAAATGGCAGGTCCTGCTCTTTTGCTCCCATCACCGCGCTCTGCCGCACCACTCCAAACAGCAGCACCAGGCAGATGATGATGAACGCCCAGAACATGATTGTCTTCACCGTCGAGTTCACCGGGACTCCTTTATCGCTGCGTACCATGGCCAAACCTGGCCCAACGCCTGCATTCCTTTGGACGGGGATCTACCCGGAAAAGTGGCAAAACCATTGATCCAGAGTTGCATCCGGCCAAAAAGGCGTACACTTCTGCAGCTTCCTGATTGTACTCCCTTTTGTCATATTTCCATGCAACTTCGGCAATCGGCTCCTTGCGTCGGTTCACCGCGGCCCTCAATCGGGCTTCGGAGCCAGCGTGGCTTGCACCGGAACCTGCGTGGCTCGCTCCGGAACCTGCGTGGCGCCGACCGGAACCTGTGTGGCGCCGACCGGAAC
>JAJZGG010000069.1 GCA_021804965.1 Acidobacteriota bacterium | reverse complement strand
ATAGGAGCTGCCCGGAAACCGCCGCCGCACCGCCGCAAAGCTGGTCCGTGCGCAGGCCTTGTCCTGCAGCGGGCCGCCGCACAGCTCGCCCTGGTTCAGCAGCGCCTCGGCCACCTCCGGACTCTTCGGATACTGTGCCAGCAGAAACGCATACTCCCCGCGCGCCGCCTCCAGATCATGCCTGCGGCCCACGCCCGGCGTTGCGCCCTCTTCGGCCAGCAGCTCGGCCACCGCCTCCACCGCTGCCGGAGCCTTCCCCGCCGTCGGCCACCGGTGATACACCGCGCGAAATCCATCCAGCACGGCCGCATACTCGGCGCGACTGCGCCCGCCCGCCGGCGTCGCCTCCAGCTGCGCCCGCAGCCCGGCCGCCGCACGAAAGGCCGCCTCGCTCGCCGAGCCAGCTTCCCCGGCTCCGTTTGCCGTGCCTGCGCGGGCTTCCCGCGCCGCGCGAGATCCAGATGTGCGAGATGCCGCCGCGCCAAATCCAGCCCCGCCAGTTCCAGCCCTGCCAGATTCAGCCGCATGCGCCGGCACCGCCGCCACCGCACACACGGCAGCCAGCAGCAAGCAGCCTCCGGATTGCCAGCAATGGGCCACGGCGCGACACCCCTCTTCTGACTCTAAAGCGCATCCACCCGCCACAAAGCCGCAATCGCACCCCACCCCCGGCAAAGGTTCCCCCACAGTAAAGAGAGCCCCCAACCCCCGCACAAACCCCCACCCCATCCCGATCAGGGAATAGGCGATTTTGTGCAAGCCAAAGCGGAAATGGGGGTGGCGCACTCAAGCGCGAGCGGGCGGCCCACTCATCGGGATAAGTGACTCGGCGATTTGTCGCGGGTGGGTGGCGGACAGATGGGTGGCCCACGCAAGCGTCTTTTGCTTGAGTGGGAAACAGGAGTACTCTTTCCTCCATGCCCACCCGGCTTCGGCGATTCCATCATTCACGCCAAACGCATTGCATCCTGTTTTCCTGCCGGCATCGCCGGTTGCATTTCCCGGATGCCACAACGCGCACTGTCTTCGAGACTGCGCTGGAGCGAATCCGCCCGCTCATCGATGACCCCACCCAAGCAAAAGAAGCTTGAGTGGGCCACCCGCCCGCCTGATGCAACCAGCTTGGCGGGTTATGCGTTGAGAAATTGACAGCTCAGGCTGGTATGCACTGGTATTTCTGAGCAGGGGGATCAGTCAAATGACAGATAATTTGCAGAACTCATATTTGCTCGATCACTACAAAAGCAATTCTCAAAAAGCCCGAATCATGAGTGAAGCTTGGGTTCTAAAGAATGGCTATTGTCTGGCCTGTGCAACAGAATGCCTTGCGCCTACGATTGCCAATACGCGAACCAAGGATTTCTTCTGTCCTACGTGTCACCACGGGTATGAGTTGAAGAGTAAGCAAGGTTCGTTTGGAACCCGCGTTGTCGATGGTGCGTATTCTGCAATGATTGCTAGTATTCGGAATGGTCGCACTCCTACATTTTTGTTGATGGAATTTTCGCCGGGATGGTTCGTCAAAGGATTGACTGCAATACATCATTCACTTATTACCCAAGATTGCATTATTGCGCGAAAGCCCCTGGGGCCATTAGCACGAAGAGCCGGTTGGACAGGGTGCAACATTGTCTTGCCCTCCATAGCAGTTGAGGGCCGCATACCTCTCGTAACAAATGGAAAAGCAAATGAACGAGCAATAGCAAGAAATGCCTTTGCGCGCCTCCAATTTCTGGATAAATTACCTGCGAATAGACGGACTTGGCTTGCAACATTTATGAATCTACTTCGCGGACTACCTGGGGATAACTTTTCGTTGCAGGACGCGTATGGATTTGAGCAGATTCTCGCCAGCCTCTATCCTGAAAACAACAATATACGACCGAAGATAAGGCAGCAGCTTCAAGTATTGAGGGATGCTGGCGTCCTTAGATTTGTGTCTCGCGGAAACTATCAATTTATCGTGAAGGGATAAAAGATGCTTGAAGAATCGTGGTATTCGAAGCACTACGCCTGTACAAGATGCAACAAGCAATGGACGGACGAGTGGTCCTGTCCTTGCAATGACCGATGTCCAACTTGCGACTGGGAAATGATGCCGATTTTATGGGAGGAAATCAGCCGTCCGCTGTTTCAACAGGACAGCGAATAATTTGACTGGGCGGGTGGCCCACACAAGCCTGATTTTGGCTTGTGTGGGGTACAGGTTAGCCCAGCAGCTCGCTGACGATCCCCACGGCTGCGGCCAGGGCTGCGTCCAGATGTGTGGCGTCCTTGCCGTCGGCTTCGGCGATCTTGGGTTTGCCGCTGCTGGAGGGAGTTGCCTGGTCCATCGTTCCCTCGCGCCAATGAGATCGCTAGAATGGGAACGATGCTGGCCTTGATTGCAGTTGTGGTGAGTTTAGCCGCCCTCTTCGGATTGGCCAGTGAGCGTTGGCTGAGGCTTCCGACTGTCGTCGGAACGATGCTGCTCACGGCAGGGTTGTCGCTGCTGCTCGCGCTGACAAGCCAGTTTGTGCCATCCGTACATGCCTGGGCTGTAGGGTCTGTGTTGCGGATCGACTACGAGCGCTTCATTCTGCATGGACTGCTTTCCCTGCTTCTTTTTGCAGGCGCCTTCCTGCTGGAACTGAAGCCACTGGCCAGGGAGAAACTCGCCGTCGGTATGCTGGCCGGCATCGGGACGCTACTCTCCACCGTGCTGATCGGCTTGTCGGTCTTCTATGTCGCCCCGTTGTTCGGTCTCCACCCGCCGCTGCTGCAGTCGTTTCTCTTCGGCGCGCTCATCTCTCCCACGGATCCCATCGCCGTGCTCGAGATGCTGCGGCGTGTCTCCGCCCCGAGCTATCTGCAGGCGCAACTTGCGGGGGAAAGCCTCTTCAACGATGGTGTTGGTGCCGTTGTCTTCCTGACGGTGCTAGGGATCGCTGAGAGCGGCACGGTCCCAACCGCGTGGTCCGTCGCAGAGCATTTTGTCCTGCAGGCAGGGGGTGGATTGCTGCTTGGGATCGTGTGCGCCCTGCCCATTTCCCGACTCATGCGCGTCGTCCATGCCTATCACATCGAAATCCTGCTGACACTCATGCTGGCTCTGGGTGGATATGCACTCGCGGATGCGATTCATCTTTCGGCGCCTCTTGCAGCGGTCGCCGCAGGCCTCACGCTTCGCTGGCAGAACAGCAGGCATGCAGACTACATCTCGCATGCAAAAATCGAGCAATTCTGGACCGCGATGGATGAAGTGCAAAACGCAGTCCTGTTTGTTCTTATGGGATGCGAGTCTCTCGTCGTTCCGTTCAGCCGGACGACTCTGCTGCTTGGCCTGGTGTGCATACTCATCGCGAACGCTGCCCGTTTTGTGGCTGTGGGAGCTGTCCTGGGCATTGTGAAGGCTGTTCACCGGAAGCATCGCTCTTCGTGGCTTGTGCTCGCGTGGGCGGGGCTTCGAGGAGGTCTTTCCATTGCATTGGCTCTCAGCATTCCCGAGCGCCTGGGGAGAGGGTGGATCCTTGTGGCTACGTACACGGTCGTCGTGTTCTCAATCGTCATCAAAGGTGGATCCATGGATCTCTTCTTGAAACGCTTCCGCGGACATATTTCCGCGCAAGAGACACCTTAAACAGAGAGAGGTCAGGCGACTGTGATGGCCGCGCATCCCGGATAGCGTATGACGGCAAAGGATCGATCCGGAGAAGTCGGCTTGTCGGAAGGAATCGCTGCGAGCGTGTTCAATTGGCGCCAACAGGCCCATGTGCTCGTCCAAACAAAAAAGCCAAGTTTCCCGGAGCATGGACTCGTGCAGGACGAATCTGGCCCGCAACGCACTTGATTCCAGGCGCGAAACGGGCCACGAACGCTTGCACGCTTATCCCGCCGTCAGCCCAGCAGCTCGCTGACGATCCCCACGGCTGCGTCCAGGGCTGCGTCCAGATGGGCGGCGTCCTTGCCGCCGGCTTCGGCGATCTCGGGTTTGCCGCCGCCGGAGCCGCCCACCAGCCGTGCCGCTGCGCCCACCACCTTGCCTGCCGAGACTCTGCGGCTCAGCTCTGCCGTCACTCCGGCAATCAGCGCCACCTTGTTCTCCGGCTGGGCCGAGCCCACCAGCACCACGCCCTCGCCCAACCGCTGCTTCAGGTTGTCCACCAGCGTGCGCAACTGTCCGCGCTCCAGCCCGTCGGCGCGCAGCGTGGCCACGCGCACGCCCTGCACCACGGACGCCCGCGCCAGGGCCTCGTCCAGTCCGCCTGCCGCCTGCCGCATGCGCAGCTCGTCCAGCTCCCGCCGCAGCCGCTTGAACTCCTCTTCCTGCTGGCTCAGCCGCTGCCGCAGGCTCTCGGCCGGGTCCTCGCCCTGCTCTGCCGGAGCCGCCTGCGCGGCCACCTGCGCCACGCGAAAGTCGCGCCGAAACTCCTCCAGCGCGCCCGTGCCGCTGATCGCCTCCAGACGCCGCACGCCTGACGAAACCGATCCCTCGCCCACGATCTTGATCAGCCCGATCTCGCCCGTTGCCCGCGTATGCGTGCCGCCGCACAGCTCGGTGGAAAAGCCGTCCTCCAGGCGCACCACGCGCACCCGGTCGCCATACTTTTCCCCAAAGAGCGCCATCGCCTTGTACTCGTGAACGGCCACCTCGATCGGCACATCCACCAGCGTCTCCACGCGCGTGTTGGCCATCACCTCGCGGTTCACAATCGATTCAATCTCGGCCAGGTCCTCATCGGCCACCGGCGCAAAATGGCTGAAGTCAAAGCGCAGCCGCAGCGGATCGACCAGCGAACCGGCCTGCTTCACATGCGTGCCCAGCACCTGCCGCAGCGCCGCATGCAGCAGATGCGTTCCGGTATGGTTGCGCCGGATGGCCTCGCGCCGCCCGCCATCCACCACGGTGTTCACGCGGTCGCCCACGGCCAGGCCCTGCCGCAGCAGCGCGCGATGTGCACGCACACCCTGCACCGGAGCCACGCAGCCGCTCACCTCGGCCACCGTCAGGTTGCCGTCCGAGCTGGTCAGCCGCCCGGTGTCGCCCACCTGTCCGCCGGAGTCGGCATAGAAGCTGGTGTGGTCCAGCACCACGTCCACCGTCTCGCCGGCCTGTGCCGCGGCCACGCCCACGCCGTCCTTGACCAGCGCCAGCACCTCGCAGTCCAGCGAACCGCTGCGATCATAGCCCTCGAAGACGGTCTTCGGCAGCTCGCGATAGACCGGCGCGGCCGACTTCTGGCTGCCACCCTTCCAGCTTGCCCGCGCACGCGCCTGCTCGGCCTCGCGCGCCGCCTCAAAACCCGCCTCGTCAAAGGGCACACCGGCATCCCGAGCCGCGTCCACCATAAAGTCCAGCGGCAGCCCGAAGGTCTCGTACAGATGGAAGGCCTTGTCGCCGGTGAACTCCCCGCGCAGCTCCTCATCCAGCCGCGCCATGCCCGCCTTCAGCACGCGGTCAAACTGCCGCTCCTCGGCCTCAATCACGCGCGCCACGCGCTCGGCCGACTCCAGCAGCTCCGGATAGGCCTCGCTCATCAGCTCGCGCACGGCAAAGACCATTTTGTGCAGGAACGGCTCGGTCTGCCCCAGCAGCCGCCCATGGCGAATGCCGCGCCGCAGAATCTTGCGCAGCACGTAGCCGCGACCCTCGTTCGACGGCAGCACGCCGTCGCTGATCAGGAAGGTGGCCGCGCGGGCATGGTCGGCCAGAATCCGCAGGCTCGCCGTGCGCACGTCGTTGGCCACGCCGGTCAGCTCGGCGGCGCGGGCAATCAGCGGCGTAAACAGGTCTGTCTCGAAGTTCGAGAGCTTGCCCTGCAGCACGGCCGCCAGCCGCTCCAGACCCATGCCGGTGTCAATCGACGGCTTGGGCAGCGGCGTCAACCGGTAGCCGGTCGTCCGGCCGCCCTCCACCACCGCAGCACGGTCAAACTGCATGAAGACCAGATTCCAGATCTCGACATACCGCGCATCGTCCTCGCCAAAGGGCAGATCGCGCCCGGTCTCGGAGGCCTCAAGGCCGAGATCGACAAAGATCTCCGAGCACGGTCCGCACGGCCCGGTCTCGCCCATCTGCCAGAAGTTGTCCTTCAGCCCATAGGCGCGAATGCGCTCGCGCGGCACACCCACCCCGATCCAGAACTGCTCGGCCTCGTCATCGCGCGGCACGCCGTTGGCCGGGTCGCCCTCGAAGATCGTCACGTAGAGCCGGTTCTTGTCGATGCCAAACCACTCGGGGCTGGTCACCAGCTCCCAGGCCTGGGCAATGGCCTCGCGCTTGAAGTAGTCGCCAAAGCTGAAGTTGCCCAGCATCTCAAAGAAGGTGTGATGGCGGCGGGTAAAGCCCACATTCTCCAGGTCGTTATGCTTGCCGCCGGCGCGCACACACTTCTGGGAGGTGGTCGCCCGCGCATACTCGCGGCGCTCGGCACCCAGGAAGACGTCCTTGAACTGGTTCATCCCCGCATTGGTAAACAGTAGCGTTGGGTCATTGGCCGGCACCAGCGACGACGAGTGCACACGCCGATGTCCCTTGCTCTCAAAAAACCGCAGAAACTGCTCCCGAATCTCGTTGCCTGTCATGCCACTCCCCCACGCAGATCGTTCGACGCAACCGGAAATGTGTCGCGAAACTCCAGTGTATCGGCTCAGCCAAGCTCCGGGGCAGATTCAGTCGGCCGTCTCCGTCCAGTTCTCGAACTTCAGACCGGGGACACGGGAAAATTCGCGGACGTTATTCGTCACCAGCGTCATGCCCAGGGAGCGCGCATGGGCTGCGATCCATAGGTCATTGGCGCCGATCATCGCCCCGCTTCGCTTCAATCCTCCACGAATCTGAGCATAGGCACCGGCGCAGGAGCTGGAGAGATCCATCACTTCCACGTGACGCAGAAAGGCCTCCAGTGCGGCCCCGTCCTGCAACGTTCGCGGCGACATCTCCACCCCATACTGCAACTCGGCCAGCGTGACCACGGAGATACAAACCTCGCCGACTGCGGTACTCCTCAGGCGCTCTAAAACAGCCGCATGCGACCGCTTCATGATGTACGACGAGATATCTGTATCCAGCATGTAGAGCGCGGTCAAAGCTCGCGCTCCTGTACCGGCAGCTCTTCCAGTCCCTCCAGAAACTCCGCCGAAGCCACCGGTCCGCTGGCCAGGTATTCCATCCAATCCTTCGGACGCGGCGACAGGATCACCTCATCCCCCTGCCTGCGAATGAAGACTTCGGCGGTGGAGAACTGAAAATCTTTCGGCAGACGCACGGCCTGACTCCGATTGTTTTTGAAGATCTTGGCTGTTCGATGCATGGCAGTCCACCCCTACATGGCATATACACCAGTATATGCCATGTCGCAGATATGCCCATCCGCATCGGCGCAATTTCCGGGAAGCTCAGGACGCACAGCAAGCTGGAGGAAGCTCCAAGCGATGGAATTTCAAGGAGTTTCAAGCAAGACTGTCCACGGATTCACCGTGGCAATCCCGACAAAGTGCCGTTCATTGCGTGTGGCGAGGGTTGCTTTTCGGGATAGCACAATCCCGGCGATCATCGTATCCCGCATCTCCATCGTGCGGCCATTTCGCTTCTGCTCTTCCAGCCACTCGGCCGCGCACCGTGCCGCCTCGCTGTCAAAATCAGCAATGCGTCCCTCAAGCAGATCGGAGAGAATCTGCTCAAAGCTCGCAATCAGGGTTCGCTGACGATTTCCCGTCGGCATCATGCGCAGCCCGGTGAAGACCTCAAAGACAGAGATCGATGTGGTCCACACCGACTCCCGGGGCTGAGCATCCAGCCACGCCACCACTTTCTCCTCAGGCGTACGCTGCATCAAGGCGGAGATCACATTCGTGTCCAGCAGGATCAAGGCTCAAACTCCACCATCTGCACCCCGGCGCCATGCATCTCCGGAATCTCCTGCTCCAGGCCTTCCTCGCGAAACAATGCATGGATCGCCGTTCCCAATCCCACCGCGGAGGTGGCTTCATTGCGCAAGGCATTCCGCAAAATCTCGCGAGCCTCAGCCTCCATGCTGCGACCGTGCTTGCGGGCGCGCTGCTGCAGGCGTGCTTTGAGCTGAGGCTCAACATTTCGTACCAATAACTGGGGCATGCGCACCTCGCGCTATCATGATAGCGCAAGCCTCTCAAATTCAGAATCCAACCAAGCTACCATACGTTCCCCGTGATCCTCCATTCGCCCCGCCTGTTACCCTGAATGCAGTCGTCCGCCCATGAACAAGCTTGTCTTTGCCAATCTCATTCACCGCCCTCTGCGTTCGATCATCTCGGTCGTGGCCATTGCCATCGAGGTGATCATGATCCTTTCCGTCGTGGCCATCTTCCTCGGCCAGCTCGATGGGAACAAGATCCGCACCAACGGCATCGGCGCCGACATCATCGTCCGCCCGGCCAACGCCAGCTTCATCAACGCCGTCGGCGGTGCGCCGGTCCCGGCGAAAAACGCTGCGGCCTTCCTGCGCCTGCCGCATGTCACGGTCGCCGCGCCGGTCATCCAGAACTTCTCGCTCAATCCCGCGCCGGAGATCATCTACGGCATCGACTACCCCAGTTACAACGCCCTGCGCCCGTTCACCTTCATCGCCGGTGGACCATTCCAGGGCCCGGATGACGTGATCGTCGATGACGTCTTCATCCAGAGCGGCAAGACGCGCCCCTATCGCGTGGGCGACACCATCAAGATCGTCAACCACCCCTTTCGCATCTGCGGCATCGTCGAGTCCGGCAAGGGTGGCCGCAAGATGGTTCCCATCGACACGCTCGGCGACCTGATCGGCTCGCCCGGCAAGGCATCCGTCTTCTTTCTGAAGGCCGACAGCCAGGACAATCTCGACCTGATCCGCAGTGAAATCGCCGCCACACCCGGCCTGAGCGACTACCAGGTGCAAACCATGCACGAGTGGATGTCGCTGATGACCCCCGACCACATCCCCGGCTTCAATATCGCCCTTGACGTGGTCACCGTCATCGCCACGCTGGTCGGCTTCCTGGTCATCTTCCTCTCGATGTACACGGCCGTGCTGGAGCGCACCCGCGAGATCGGTATCCTGAAGGCCATGGGCGCCTCACAGTTCGCCATCGTCGGCATGATCCTCCGCGAGTCGGCACTGATGGCCCTGGTCGGCGTGGCTTTGGGACTGGGCGGCATTCTGGCGCTGCACACGGCACTGGCGCATCTCTATCCGCAGCTGTTCTTTGAGATCACGCGCCTCTGGGTGCTGAAGGCAACTCTGATCGCCGTCGTTGGCACAATCTTCGGTGCGGTCTATCCGGCCTGGATGGCTGCCGCCAAGGATCCGATCGACGCGCTTGCCTACGAATAGCAGAGCTATACTCCGGTCAAGGTGAAGACCCTGCTCAGGCAATACGGCTACGCGGTGTGGCTGGCTTTCATCGCCGGCCTTGCCCTGCTGCATGGCCTGCACCTCGGGGCAGACTTCCCCAACCACTCGCCCTGGCCCGACTGGGCCAAATATACCGACGAAGGCTGGTACGCCAACGCAGCCATCCGCACGCATATGCAGGGCCGCTGGCTTCACCCCGGAGGCTTCAACCCGGCCGTGGCTGTGCCGCTGTGGCCTGCGCTGCTGGCTCTGCTCTTCCGCTTCACGGGAGTTTCGCTCATCGCCGCCCGTGCGCTGGCCATCGCGCTCTTCTGCCTGAACCTGCTGCTGGTGGAGCGACTGCTCCGTACCCGCCTGCCGCGCTGGGCCACGCTGCTCGCGCTCACGCTGCAGGTCACCAGCCCGTTTCTCTTTGCCTTCGGCCGTCTGGCGCTGCTGGAGCCGCTGCTGCTCACCCTCACGCTGCTGGCGCTCTGGCTGGCCCTGCGCCTGCCAGATCTGCGCCACCCGCTCCTGCCCCGCGCAATACCGGCAGCGCTGCTGCTGGGGCTGCTCATCGCGGCCATGATCCTGGCCAAAACCACGGCCGTCTTCCTGCTTCCGGCCATTGCCGGGGCAGTATTCCTGTCGCAACGTGCCCAATCGGCCCAGCCGCTGCCTGCCCAACCCCGCCGCTGGCTGTGCATCCTGTCCGTCTCCGGAGCCACCGCAGGCGGCCTGCTGCTGGTCTGGGCTGCCCTGCTCGTGCACTTTCATCTGCTTCAGGATCTGACCTACTTTTTCTTCATCAACCGCTATCCCAGGCCGCAGACCGCGCCGGGCTGGCTGGCCAGCCTCGGCTGGTCCCTGCACGGCACGCTTTGGATCGACCCGATCCTGCTGCCGCTGCTGGGCCTTCTGCTGCTGGTCTGGCTGGCCAGCCTGCGCCGACCCTGGGCGCATGCGCTTGCGCGCGACCCCGTCTTTGTTGCCTCCCTCGTGGCCGTGGCCGGAATGATCCTCTTCATGGCTGCGCAGGACCACACCCAGCCGCGCTACTACACCGTGGTGGCCGTCTTTGCCTGGATGGCACTGGTACAACTGCTGGCTGCGCTGCTGCGCCAGGGAAAATTCCTGCGGATCGTCGGCTCGGTTGCGCTGCTGGTGGTCTTCGCCGCCACGGCCCGCAACACCGCGCAGACGCTCCAGTTTCTGCTGCATCCCCAATACACCTGGGTCGATGCCGCGCGAGCCCTCACCGCGTATGTGGATGCGCATCCGGGCAGCCCGCGGCTTCTGCTGGCCACCAGCGGGGATCAGATCACGCTGATGACCGGCCTGCCGGCGGTCAACGACGACTTCGGCACCGATCTGCCCGAGCGCAGGATTCGCGCCGCCCATCCGGGCTGGTTTGCCAGCTGGAATGATCTGGACCCGGCGATTCTGGCCGCCCTGCATCGCAGCTACCGGCTGCGTCAGGTGGCCATCTACCCGGTCATGGACGATCCGGAGCGCAACCGGCTCGTGCTCTTCCGCCTGATTCCGCACACACCCGCTCCGGGCACGGCGCAAAACTACGACGCGCTGAGCCAGATTTTGCCTGCGGATCGCGTCTCGATTCCGGTGGAGTGATGGATACAGCTATGAAGCTGGCAAAATCCCTTGCGCCCGGTTACTTCTCACCTAAATAGCTGCGGTATTGCAGTTCGATCACGCCCGTGCTGCGCGCGAGGGCCAGCTTCGAGAGATTGTACTGGTACAGGCTCTGCACCAGATTGCTCTCGGCGTTGGCCAGTTGGGCCTGGGCCCGCACCAGCGGCAGCGTGTCGTCCACACCGGCCTTGTAGCGGTCGGTCTCGTCAGCCAGCGCCTGCCGCGCCAGGTCCACATTCGACCGGGCCACCTCCAGCAGCTTTCCGGCGGCCTCGGCATCCAGCTGCGCTGAGCGCACCTGCTCCACGATCTGTGCCCGCAGGCTGGCCAGTTGCCGCTCCACGCCCTGCAGCTGGGCGCGGGCCACGTCCGTCTCGCCGCGCAGGCTGGCCTCGCGGAAGATCGGCACCTGCAGCTTGCCCATCGCAATCATCGTTCCGTGCGCGCCCACGCCGCTCACCGAGGTTACGCCGTAGTTGCCGGAGAAGCTCAGCGTCGGCAGCCGCTCCGACTGGCGCGCCTTCATCACGTAGTAGTTGGCCTTCGCCTGTGCTGTCAGGTTCTGGTAGTCCTGCCGGTTCTGGTAGGCCGAAGCCAGCAGCTGCGCCTCGCTCTGCTCCACCAGGTCACTGTAGGGCGCAGGATCCGTCAGCTGGATGGGCTGGCCCGGAGCCACGCCAATCTCGCGCTTCAGCAGGATCTCCGCCTTGTCGCGCACATTTTCGCTGGCCAGCAGCCGCTGCTGCTGCTGTTGCAGCTCCACCTGCGCGCGCAGCACGTCCAGGCGCGGCGCAGTGCCGGCTGCATGTTTGGCCTCGGCCTGCGATGCCAGCACCCGGTCGGACTCCAGCAGCGCCTGCGCATTCTCCACATCGCTCTCGGCTGCAATCACGCGCAGATAGGCCGTGGCCACCTGCTGCACCACCTCGCCGCGCGCTGTCATCTTCTGGAAATAGGCCACTTTTTCCGCTGCGCGGACAGCCTTGTACCCGTTGATCACCGGCCCGGAGTAGAGCGTCTGGTCGTAGTTCACCTGCCCGTTTGTCACATCCGCCTTGGTGATCAGGGAAAAACCGCTCAGGTTGGTATTCGGCGGCAGCAGCGCGCTGAATTTGCCAATCACGCTCGGCCCAAAACCCAGCGCAGCCAGGTTGTACTCATGCACTCCCGTCCCGCCGCTGACCGTCACCGTGGGCAGAAACTCCTGCAGCGCCTCCAACTCTTCGCCATGCAGGGATTGCTCTCCGGCTTCCGCCTCCTTCAACCCCAGATTCGTCTGCAGCCCGCGCCGCACCGCATCGTCGAGGGAAAGCGCCAGAACGGCATCGGTTGCCTTCCCTGCGGTCACGCTGCCATAGAAGGGATTCAGCAGCGAACTGGGGTTCTGCTGCGCCTGCACGGCGCCCGGCACGGTTGCCAGGGCCAGTCCCAGCCCGGCACACACCACCGGCATTCGGTTGCGGAGTTGCTTCATCCTGTCCATCGTCATCATTGTTTCAGATGAAGATTCGCGCCGCAGGATTCCGCCCACGGCAAAATAGCCGCAATTTTTGCCGGAGTTTCGCTCCCCCATGCGTCCAGCCACCAGCCGCCTGTTACTCGGCAGCCACCGGTCGCCGCGCCGTGGCCAGAATCCGCTCGGCCACGGCCGCCGGAACCACGTCATAGCTGCGCAGCTCCATGTGGAAGCTGCCCCGGCCCTGCGTCAGCGAGGTGAGCGTCGCCCCGTACTGCAGCATCTCGGCCATTGGCACATCGGCTTCAATCGCCACGGCGCGCCCTCGCGGCGTCATCCCCAGCACATGGCCCCGCCGCGTATTCATATCGCTCATCAGCGCTCCGGCATACTCCTCCGGAGCCTCCACCTCGACGCGCATGATCGGCTCCAGCAGGCATGGCCGGGCCTGCTCCATCGCCTGCCGGAAGGCCATGCGCGCGGCAATCTTGAAGGACAGTTCGTTGGAGTCCACATCGTGATAGCTGCCGTCGTAGACCGTCGCCTTGAAGTCCACCACCGGATATCCGGCCAGGTGCCCGCTTTGCGCCGTCTCCACAATCCCTTTTTCCACCGCCGGAACATACTGCCGGGGAATGGACCCGCCAAAGATTTCGCTGGAAAACTGGATGCCGGCTCCGCGCTCCAGCGGCTCCAGCCGGATATGGCAGTCGCCAAACTGCCCATGTCCGCCGGACTGCTTCTTGTGCCGTCCCTGGGCCTCGGCGCGTGCGCGAATCGTCTCCCGATACGGCACCTTCGGCGCCTTCAGCGTCACCTCGGTGTGATAGCGCCGCCGCAGCCGTGCCACCATGGCCTCGATATGCTGCTGCCCGGCTCCGGCCACCAGAAACTCCTGCGTCTGCGCATCGCGAAAGAAGCGCAGCATCCGGTCCTCTTCCATCAGCTTGTGCATCGCCGGAGCCAGCTTGTCCTCGTCGGCCCGCGTTGCCGGTTCAATGGCATAGGTCATGCTCGGCTCCGGCAGGTGAACCGGCTCCACGCGCAGGGCTGCGCCGCGCTGGCCCAGTGTATCCCCATTCAGCGTCTCGCGCAGCCGGGCCACCGCGCCCAGATCGCCGGCATGCAGAGCGGCGACCTCCACGGCGCGCCGACCCTGCATCACGCTCAGGTGGCTCAGCCGCTCCTGACCGCCGCGGCTGTAGTTCTCCACTGTGGCGTCGTTGCGCACCACCCCGCTGATCACCTTGAAGTAGCTGATGCGCCCGGCAAAGGGATCGTGCAGCGTCTTGTAGACAAACAGTGCTAGCGGCTCCTCGTCCCGCACCGCCCGCATCACCACTCCGGCGCGCGCCGCGGCCTGCTCCCCGGAGTGGCCGGCAAAGCCATTCCCGACACCCGATCCGGCATCTGTCCCGGCATGCACGCCGACGGTCTCGGTGCCAGTCTGGGTGCCAGTCTGGGTACTGGCCTCGACTCCGGTCTCGACTGTGGCCTCGCTGATCGCGCTTGCCGCGCAGGCCATCCGCTCGGCTGCCGTCGGCGCGTATACCTTCAGGAAATCCAGCAGGTGATCGGCCCCCACCGCGCCCTGTCCGCTGGCAAACAGGACAGGAAAGATCCGGTCCTCGCGAATTGCCTCATGCAGCGCCGTAATCAGGTGCTGCTCGGGAATTGTGCCCACCTCGAAGAACTCTTCCAGCAGCGCATCCTTGCCTTCGGCCACCAGCTCCACCAGCGCCTCGTGTGCGGCCCTGGCCTGCGCCTGCAATGGTCGCGGAATCTCGGCAATCCGTCCCCGTCCGCTGCCGTCGCCGTAGAGAAACGCCTGCATCGTCACCAGGTCCACGACTCCCGTGAACCCCTGCTCGTCATAGACCGGCAGCTGCACCGGAACGCAGCTCCGGCCCCAGCGCCCGCGCAGCTCCTCCAGCAGCTTGGCCACATCGTCGATTCCCCTCTCCCGCAGCTCGTCCATCCGGTTCAGCACCACGATCCGCGGCAGGTTGAACTCCTCGGCCCAGCGCCACACCCGCTCCGTCACCGCCTCCACTCCGGCCTGCGCCTGCACCACGATCAGCGTGGCTTCGGCCACCTGCATCGCCGTCCGCGCCTCGTGGCTGAACATGTGAAAGCCCGGCGTGTCGATCAGGTTCACCTTCACGCCCTAGATC
>JAJZGG010000068.1 GCA_021804965.1 Acidobacteriota bacterium | reverse complement strand
CGTCGATCGCGGCCTCGGTCCAGACGTAGAAACGGCCTTCCTCGCCCTCGCTGTCGGCGTCCTCGGACGCGGCGAAGGCCCCGCCCGCGTCGTAGGGCAGAGCGAGGAAGCGGCGCGCGGGAGAATCGAGGCAGCGATGTCTGCCGCTCCCACTGCCGTTGTGCCTGTTCCCTGCCCTGCGGGTGGGCCTGTTGCCGGTGTGCCTGCGGCCGACGTACCCATTGCCTGCGCGCCTGCTCTGCTGGGCGCAGCGGCGCAAACAGGCTCCAGCGGCCCGGCGGCCGGCGTGGCAGCCGCGCATGCGCTGCTGGCGCAGGGACGGCTGCGGGAGGCGGCGCTGGGCTACGGCGCGGTGCTTTCCTGGGAAACAGCGACGATGGCCGAGCAGGCCCGTGCGCTGCAGGGGCTCACGCTGATTGCGCGCAGCAGCGGACAGATGGGCGAGGCGCTGCGACTGGCGCAGGCGGCGCTGGAGCGGGATGGGCGCTCGATGGTGGGCTGGACGAGCTATGCCTCGCTGCTGGCCGCGGTGGGCCAGTGGCAGGCGGCTGAGGCAGGATTTCAGAGGGCGCTGGCACTGCCGGCGGCCACGGCGGAGGAGTTTCTGCCGGCGCTGACCGGGCTGGGCGAGCTGATGCTGGCGACGGGGCGACCGGCGTCTGCGTTGGCCTGCTTCCGGCGCGGGCTGGCACTGGCTCCCGGTTCGGCGGTGGTGCGCTACGGGATGGGGACGGCGCTGGCGCTGATGGAGGAGTTTGCCCTGGCGCTGGAGTGCTTTGCGGCGGTGAAGGCGATGAGTCCGCAGCAGCCGGAGGCCAGCTTTGCGGCCGGCTACTGCGCGGCGCGGCTGGGGCGGCGCGAGCAGGCCATGCGGGAGTACGAGGAGGCGATCCGGCTGCGGCCGACGTTTGCCGCGGCGTGGGGAAATCTGGCCGCGTGCCTGGTGGCCGACGGGCGGGATTACCTGGCGGTTCCCTGCTTTGCGCAGGCGCTGGAGGCCGATCCCAGGCTGCTTTCTGCGCTGTTGAACTTTGGCAACCTGCTGCGGATGCGCAAGTGCTTTACCGCGGCGCGAAGCTGCTACGAGCGCGGGCTGGCGATCGAGGAGCGGAATGTGGATCTGCGGGTGGCGATGTGCTACCTGGAACTCGAATCTGGGCTGCTGGAGTCCGGGCTGCTCGAGTCCAGACCGCTGGAATCCGGACCGCTGGAATCCGGACCGCTGGAATCCGGACCGCTGGAGTCTGGACCGCTGGAGTCTGGACCGCTGGAATCTGGACCACTGGAGTCGTCCACCGAAGCAGATCGGTTTGCCCGGGCCGAAGCCTGGCTGGAGACGCTGACACCGGCAAGGCCGCCGGATGCGGCGGAGCATCCGGAGGTGGCCAATGCGCGCGGCATCGTGGCCCTGGCGCGGCACAGCGCCAGCGGCAGCAGCGGGGATCTGGAGACGGCGATCGGCTGGTTTCGCGCGGCGGCGGCACGCGGCCATCGGACGGCGGACTCCAACGAAGGCAATGCCCTGCTGCGCGTGGGTCGCGTGGAGGAGGCAATGGCGGCGCATGCGCGGTCGGTGGCGATGGATCCGCTGCATGCCGGTGCCCGCTACAATCTCGCGCTCTCGCAGCTGCGGGCCGGGCGATTTGCGGAAGGATGGGAGAACTACGAGGCGCGGCTGGAGTTTCGCGATGTGCATCCGCGGCCGCGACGCTTCCAGCAGCCGCGCTGGCAGGGAGAGACGCTGGCGGGCAGCCGGCTGCTGGTCTACTACGAGCAGGGGCTGGGGGACACGCTGCAGTTTGCGCGCTATCTGCCGCTCCTGGCCGGCCGTGGTGCCGGGCTGGTGGTGGAGGTGCAGCCGCCGCTGGTGCGCCTGCTGCGGCCGGTGGTGGAGCGGCTGGGCGGAGTCTGCATCGCGGCCGGAGCGACGATTCCGGGCTTTGACTGGCATGTGCCGCTGCTGAGCCTGCCGCGCGCCTTTGGCACCCGGGTGGAGACGGTGCCGCCGCCGCTGGGGCTGGAGATGGATGCGGCCTGGGCGCAGTCCGATGCCCAATCTGATGCCCAGTCCGATGCCCAATCCGACAGCGGGTTGCGGATCGGTCTGTGCTGGGCCGGGAATCCGCGCTATGCGGCCGACCGCGAGCGTTCGACGCGGCTGGAGAGCTTTCTGCCGCTGCTGGAGGCGCATCCGCAGGTGGAGTGGGTCACGCTGCAGAAGGGCGATGCCGCAGCGCAGGTGGCCGCGGTCAGGGACCGGCTGCGGCTAGGGCGGCTGCAGCTGAAGCGGCTGCGGCAAGAGATGCGAAGTCCGGTTCCGCGAAATGCTGCCCGGCTGGTGGATGGCTGCTCCGGCGATGCCGACCTGGCCGAGACGGCTGCGCGCATGCTGGCTCTGGATGCGGTGGTGACGACGGATACGGTGATTGCACATCTGGCCGGGTGCATGGGCCTGCCGTGCTGGCTGCTGCTGCCCTGGCAGGGGGACTGGCGCTGGATGCAGGAGCGCGAGGATACGCCGTGGTACGGGCGGATGCGACTGGTGCGGCAGAGCCGGCCGGGGGATTGGGCCGGGTGCATGGAACGCGTGAGCCGGGAGCTGGCGGAGGGTCGATGGCCGGCTGGCTGACCTGATTTTCCACGGCGGCGGGGTTGGCTGTGGAAACCGTGGAAGCCGCCGTGGCCGTGCAAAAGCCGGAGTTCGCGAGGCCGCTTCCAGCGCAGGCGGGAACGCGGTTTGCACATCGGGGACGCGGGTTTCCACAGGGGGATTTGCGGAGGCGGTGGAGACAGTGGAGAAAGCCGGGCAGGCAAACGGGGTTGCGGGAGGGTTTTCCAATCTTCCTCATTTGCACAGCCGGGTTTTGGAAAACCGGTACCCATTGATTCCCCGCTCCCCATGCGGTTGGGCGCGATTTTTCCACTTTTGCTGCGAGAGCTGTTACTGCTGCTGGGAGTGATTTTCTTTCTGTGGGGTATTTTTCCGCAGTCGCGCCCTGGGCGCTCGGCTGTGGATGGGAGCCGCGCCGAAAGCCGGGGCTGACAGCCGAGCTGCTGCTGGAGCTGAAATCGTGACCCCGCACCCTGCCGACGGACGCACCCAGTGACCGTGGGATTTGGCCTGTGTTTTCGGCATAACGGACAGTTTTTCCTCCTGTGCATCGGGCGCGGAGTTCCATAGAATTGAACCAGGCGAAGGTGTTGGTTTTCGCCGTGACTCCGCATGGTGTATCTTGGCATCACGCAGACACATGCGTCGTGGAGAGAAGCATGAGCACAACCCTGTTGCAGGCAGAGGCCGCGGCTGGCTCCACGGAGGGAGCAGCCATGGAGATCAGCGTTGGTCGCAAGGATCTTTTGAACGAACTGAGCGCGATTCAGGCAGTGATCGAGCGCAAGACGACGATTCCGATTCTCTCCAATCTGCTGATGGAAGCCGATGGGGACAGCGTGCGGATTACGGCGACGGATCTGGATCAGGCGATCCGGACCTCATGCGCGGCCAAGGTGAAGAAGCCCGGCTCGTGCACGATTCCTGCCCGCAAGCTCTTCGACTACGTGAAGCTGCTGGGCGAGGGTGATGTTTCGATCAAGCTGCTGGAGAACCACTGGGTGCAGATCCGCTCCGGTCGCTCGAACACGAAGATGGTGGGACTGGGACGCGCGAATTATCCCCAGGTGCCGGAGATGCCGGAGGGACTGAGTGTCCAGCTGCCGACGGCGGTGATGCGGAAGCTGATCAGCCACACGATCTTTGCCATCTCCAGCGAGGAGTCGCGCTACACGCTGAATGGAGCGCTGCTGATTCTGAAGCCGGAGTCGATTGCGATGGTGGCAACCGATGGCCACCGGCTCTCGTTCATCGAGAAGACCGAAGAGCCGCTGGAGGGAATCTCCGGCGAGCGTCGCACGCTGATTCCGCGCAAGGCGCTGGCGGAGATCTATGCGCTGATCCAGTCCAGCGAGGCGGAGAGCTTCAGCTTTGCCGAGGATGAGCAGCGGATGTTCTTTGCCATTGGTCACCGGACGCTGAACTCGATGAAGCTGACGGGGCAGTTTCCAAACTTTGAGGCGGTGCTGCCGCGCGAGAACAACAAGTTTGCCATTGTGCGTTCGACGGAGCTGTCGGCGGCGATTGGCCGCGTGGCCCAGTTTGCCGAGGAGCGTTCGGGTGCAATCCGGCTGCGGCTGGAGCAGAATGAGCTGAAGATTTCAGCCCAGTCGAGCGAGTCCGGCGAGTCGGAGGATTCGATCGAGACTCCGTATAACTTTGACCCGATCTATGTGGGCTTCAACAGCTCGTACATGCTGGATTTTCTGAAGGCCATTGGGAACGAAGGCGAGGTCCGGCTGGAGTTCAAGGACGCGCAGTCGGCCGGGCAGATGCGTCCGGAGGATCCGGATTCGCTGTACAAGTACCGGTATGTGCTGATGCCGATGCGAATTTGACGACAAGGGAGCAGACGGATGCGATGGAATCCGGTGGGAGTTGGTTCGGTGCTTTGGATTGCGGCTGTGGCTTCTGCCCAGCCGCAAATCTCTTTGCAGGATTTTTCCACGCGGGCGATGATCTCGGTCTCGGCACCGGCCTTTGCGCTGGAGCACGTGCGGGTGATCGACGGGACGGGTGCAGAGGCGCGTGAGGACCAGGCGGTGGTCGTGGAGCATGGAACGATCGTCTTCTCCGGGCCGGAGGCGCAGGCTGTGATTCCGGCCGGGATGGAGCGGATCGATGCCAGCGGCGAGACGGTGTTTCCGGGCCTGGTGGGCATGCACGATCACCTGTACTACTCGGCCTCGATTGCCACCGAGAGCGCCGATGGCTTTGGCAACGGGCCTGGGTTCTATGTGACGGAGCTGCCGTATACGGCGCCGAGGCTGTATCTTGCCAGCGGCG
Source organism: Acidobacteriota bacterium (assembly GCA_021804965.1). GTDB lineage: Bacteria > Acidobacteriota > Terriglobia > Terriglobales > Acidobacteriaceae > Acidicapsa. Next base: position 9,919 of record JAJZGG010000068.1, on the reverse strand, counting down.
TGACGACGATGCGGACCACCGGCAGCGTGGAGCCGTATGCCGACCTGCAGATTGCTGCCCGGATCCAGTCCGGTGCCATGCCGGGGCCGAAGATGGATGTGTCGGCACCGTACCTGGAGGGTGCGCCGACGGAGTTTGCGCAGATGCATCCGCTGAAGGATGCCGAGGAGGCGAAGCGGATGGTCGCCTTCTGGTCGTCGGAGGGCGCGACTTCTTTCAAGGCGTATATGGACATCTCCCGGGCGGAGCTGGGAGCGGCGGTTGCCGAGGCCCATGCGCAGCACCACAAGCTGACCGGACATCTGTGCTCGGTGACCTGGCCGGAGGCGGTGGCGCTGGGGATCGATGATCTGGAGCATGGTCCGGTGTTTACGGATACGGAGTTCTCGGCAACGAAGAAGCCGGATGCCTGCCCGACCGATGGCGAGGCAGGATGGCTGCATCGGCCGATCAGTGACCCGGCGGTGCAGAGCCTGATTCACCTGCTGGTGGAGCATCATGTGGCCGTGACCTCGACGCTGCCGGTCTTTGAGGCGATGGTGCCGGGCCGTGCGCCGCTGACGCAGCGCATGACGCAGGCCCTGGCACCGGCGGCGCTGGCAAGCTATCTGACGCTGCGGGCCAGAATCCCGGTGCAGTCGTCGATGACAACGCTGTTCCAGCGGGAGATGGAGTTTGAGCGGGCCTTTGTGAAGGCCGGAGGACTGCTGCTGGCCGGGCCGGATCCGACGGGCAATGGCGGCGTTCTGCCGGGCTTCGGCGACCAGCGCGAGGTGGAGCTGCTGGTGGAGGCCGGATTTACGCCGCTCGAGGCGATCTCGATTGCCACGCGCAATGGAGCCGAGTATCTGGGCCGGATGGGGCACATTGGCACGATTGCACCCGGCAAGGACGCGGATCTGGTGCTGGTCAAGGGCGATCCGTCGCGGCAGATTCGCGATATCGAGAAGGTGGTCACGGTATTCAAAGACGGCGTGGGTTACGATCCTGCGCGACTGCTGGAGTCGGTGCGCGGGCAGGTGGGCATCTGGTAGCAGGACTGGCGTTTCCAGTGGCTCTGCGCTGGGATTCTATGCCGGATGCTGCGCGATGTAGCGGCGGGAGTCGAACTTCTTTCCCGTGCTTTGCGCGGCCATGTAACGGATGAGGCCGAAGATGGGCCGGTCAAACCAGGGGCGGTCATGCTTGCCGACCATGGCCCAGGCGATGCCGGCATAGCCGTTGGGATCGCGTCCATCGAGCTGGTAGCGGTCGTTGAGGGTGATGGCCCACTGGTAGCCGACGGCGACGCTGGGCGACCACTCGAGGATCTTCTTGCCCCAGTACATGCGCATGTAGTTGTGCATCCAGCCGGTGTGGACCATCTGCCGCTGGGCGGCATTCCACAGCTCGTCGTGGGTCTGCGCCTGCTCCAGCTGCTCCAGGGTATAGAGCCAGGGACGGGGATCGGAGGCGTGGGCCAGCAGGGTCTTCTGCGCCCAGGGCTCGGCGCACTGCCAGCTGTCGTAATGAGGGTTGTGACGGACGAAGAGGACTGCCAGCTCCCGCCAGCCGATCAGCTCATCCAGATACTTGTCCACGACGGCGGCCGAAGCGTGGCCCTCTGCTGCGGCCTGGCGCACGGCCAGCGCAATGGTGAGCGGGGAGATGTGTCCGTAGTGCAGGTAGGGACTCATCTGGCTGGTGCCGCGCTTCTCCGGATGATTCCGCTGCTCGTCATAGTCGGCAAGCTGGAGGCGGCAGAACTCCTGCAGGCGCTGGCGGGCGGCGTGGCTGCCGCCGGTGAAGGTGTCCACCGGGCCCACGCGACGATCAAAGCTGGCGGGAAAGCCTGCGGTGATTTCGCCCTCGAGCGACCAGCTGCGCAGCGCCGGGCCGGACCAGCGATGCGCGGGCGAAAGCGTGGCCATGGGCTCGAGCCACTGCTCGCGATGGCGCAGCAGGTGAGGCCGAAAGTGGTGCAGCAGGACGTAGCTGCGCTGGAAGATGGCGGAAGGAACAACGACGTCGGCGTCCACGGTCCAGAAAGGGATGGACAGGCGCGCGGCCAGAGCCTGGCGCCAGCGCTCGGGCTCGCGGCAGACATTCTCGTCGCCGAGGAGCATGGCGGCATCGACCTCGGCCAGAAAGGATTCGAGGGTGTCACCGTCGATCGAGCGGCGGATGACGAAGGGGATGTTGCGCTCGGCCAGATCCTCGGCCAGGTCACGCAGTCCCTGCTGGAGGAAGTGGTAGTGCCGCCAGTTGGCGTTGGGATAGTTGGCGATGACGCCGAAGTAGACGATCAGGGGCAGTTCGAGGGTGTTGGCCACGGCCAGCGCGGTCTCAAGCGCGGGATTGTCCTGGGCGCGCTGGGCATGCTGCATCCAGTAGACGACGCAGCGGCCGGAGGGTTCGCCGTCGCGCCGGACGGTGACACGCGGGGACTCCTGCAGAGGACGAAGCAGTTCCATGGCCGTGGCTCCGGAAAAGCAAGGAGGCTGCCGCAGGGGCAGCCTCGGAGGAATGTGGCACCGGCAACGCGCGGGTTAGAAGCTGCCCCAGGCGCGGGAGATGTAATCGGACATGGACATGCCCACCAGCGTGAGGAAGGTGAACAGGCCGGCGCCGACGGTCAGCTTCATCAGCTTGCTGCTGTATTTGATGTGCATGAAGAAGAGCACGACCAGCGAAGCCTTGAAGACAGCGATGGCCAGCGCAACGACGGCATTCCACGGTCCCAGCTCCAGGTAGGAGGCAGCCACCGTGAGTGCCGTGCAGAGGAGCAGCGCCGTGGCGATGAGGACGTAGATTTTGGGACTGACGATGTGTTGTTCTTCGCTGGAATGCTCTTCGTGTGCGGACATGCGCATAATCTCCGGAGTTTGGATGGCCGGGCCCATCCGGGCCCGGGTTGACGCTCAGCCGACGCTCACTGGTGTCGACTGATCAGATACAGGAGCGGGAACAGGAAGATCCAGACAATATCGACAAAATGCCAGTAGAGACCGAAGTTCTCAATGAAGGCGATGTTGCCGTTGTCATAGGCCCCCCGAATGGCCTGGATGAGCATGTAGACGAGCAGGCCCATGCCGATGATCATGTGCAGGGCGTGCATGCCGGTCATGGCGAAGTAGAGGCTGAAGTACACCTCGGTGTGCTGGGCCATGTCGAGCGGAAGCGGTGGCTCGGCAGCCTGGCCGGGCTCGGCCTTGGGATGGACAAAGGTCATCGCGTCAAAGCGAAGACCGGGAACGTGATGCTGCACCCACTTCTCGTGGTACTCGACGCTCTTGATGCCAAGGAAGGCAAGGCCGAGGACCAGGGTGAGAATCAGGGAAAGAATCAGCCCGCCGCGCCGGCGCGTCTCCGCACACCACACACCCATGGCCATCGTGAAGCTGGAGGTGATGAGCACGCCCGTGTTGGTGGTGCCGAGGACGATCGACAGCGTGTGCGAACCGGCGACAAAGGCCGGGTAGTACCAGTTGCGGTAGACCAGATAGGCGGTGAACATGCCGCCGAAGAACATGATCTCCGTGAGCAGGAAGAGCCACATGCCAAAGCTGGCCGACTCCTTCTGCTGCGCCATCGAGACGAAATGATGGCGCTGATAGGAGGGATGTTCCCCGTGCGAGCTTTCGTGAAGTGCGACCGTGGGGCTATCCAACTTGGGTTACCTCGCGTTCTTTCTGGCGCTCCAGCCACTCGTAATCGTACGCGTCCTGGGTGACGACCGGGATTTCGATGAAGTTCTCCGTCAGCGGCGGAGACTGAATCTGCCACTCGAGGCCTGTGGCCTGCCACGGATTGTTGCCCGCAACCTTGCCGTACTTCAGGCTCCAGATCAGGTAGAGGATGGGCAGCAGATAGCCAACACCGAGGATCGTGGCACCGGCGGTCGAGAAGACGTTCAGCACCTGGAACTCCGGCGGATAGGCAGCGTAACGGCGGGGCATGCCCAGCATGCCGAGCAGGAACTGCGGGAAGAAGGTGAAGTTGAAGCCGATGAAGGTGACAACGGCTGCCAGCTGCGAGATCTTCTCCGGATACATGCGGCCGGTCAGCTTGGGCCACCAGAAGTGGATGCCCGCGAGGAAGGCCATCAGCATGCCGCCCACCATGACAAAGTGGAAGTGGGCCACGATGAAGTAGGTTTCGGTCAGGTGAATGTCCGTGCCCGAGGAGCCCAGGAAGACGCCGGTCAGTCCACCGATCGTGAACAGGCCCATAAAGCCGAAGGCATAGAGCATCGGCGTCTCAAAGGTGATGGAACCCTTGTAGAGCGTGAAGGCCCAGTTGAAGATCTTGATGGCCGAAGGGACCGCAACCAGCATGGTGAGCAGGCTGAAGACCAGCGTGGAGTAGTTGGAGACACCCATGATGAACATGTGATGTTCCCAGACGAAGAAGCCGAAGACGGCGATGGCCACCGACGAGAAGGCCACGGCCGAGTAGCCGAAGACCCGCTTGCGCGAGAAGGTGGAGATGACCTCGCTGATGACACCCATGCCGGGCAGAATCATGATGTAGACGGCTGGATGGGAGTAGAACCAGAACAGATGCTGGAAGAGCAGCGGATCCCCGCCCTTGGTGGGGTCGAAGACGCCGATGCCGATCGTGCGCTCGAGGACCACCAGCACCAGCGCGATGGCCAGAACCGGCGTGCCCAGCACCATCAGAATGGATGCGGCATAGTTGGACCAGACAAAGAGCGGCAGCTTGAACCAGGTCATGCCCGGGGCGCGCATGCGATGAATGGTCACGATGAAGTTGAGGCCGGTGAAGATGGAGGCAAAGCCGGCAATGAAGATGGCCAGGCCCGTGGTGACCACGTTGGTGTTCACGTAGTGGGTGGAGAGCGGAGTGGTGAAGGTCCAGCCTGTATCCACGCCGCCGGTGATCATCGCCCACAGCGTCAGGCAGCCGCCGATCATGTAGAGGTACCAGCTCAGCAGGTTGATCTTGGGGAAGGCCAGATCCTTGGCACCCACCATGATCGGAATCAGGAAGTTGCCCAGCGTGGCCGGTACGCTCGGCACCAGGAACAGGAAGATCATCACGATGCCGTGCATCGAGAAGACCTTGTTGTAGGTGTCGGCGGCCATCAGATCGCTTTGCGGCGTCAGCAGCTCCAGACGGATGAGACCGGCCAGAGCACCCCCGATGAAGAAGAAGAAGGTGATCGAGATCAGATAGAGAATGGCAATCCGCTTGTGGTCGCCGGTAAGCAACCAGCTCAGGATGCCGTTCTCGTTCGTCAGATAATTGCGCTTGGGTATCCGGGCCGTCGACTGGTCTGGAAGACTCACGATGCTACTCATGGCTCACCTTCCCGTTGTTTGCTGCAGGGGATGCTGCTGGGGTTGCGGCTGTCGCCACCGGCGCCAGCTCCGTGGTGGTGGTGGTCTGCTTGATGCGGTAGTTGGAATCGAGGTTCTTGATGTACTCCACCAGCGAGAACAGGCCTTCTTCACTGACCTGACCCTGATAGGTGGGCATGATCGGTGAGTAACCCTGGGTGATGTGCGCCGAGGGGTTCAGAATTGCCTGGCGCAGATAGGCATCATCCACGGTCACCTTCTGCCCGTCGCTGAGCGTCAGCGTGGAGCCATAGACGCCGGCAAGATTCGGGCCGCGTGCCCCCGGAGTGCCGTTGTGGCAGGCACTGCAGCTGAGGCTGGCAAACAGCCGCTCGCCGTCCTGGGCCAGCGAGACACCGCTGGTCGAGCTCTGCAGCCACTTCTTGTAGTTCTCCGGGCTCATGACGACAATGTCGCCGATCATGGCCGAGTGAGCCGTGCCGCAGTACTGGCTGCAGAACAGATGGAAGGTTCCAGTCTCCGTGGCCTCAAACCAGACCGTGGTGTAACGGCCGGGAATGGCTTCCCGCTTGACGCGGAAGGCCGGCATCGAGAAGCTGTGAAAGACGTCCTGGGAGATCAGCGTGAGCTGCACCGGCTGGTTGATGGGCACATGCAGACTGTTGATCTCATGCTGGCCGCCGGGATGCTCTGCCTTCCACATCCACTGCTTGCCCACCACGTAAACCTGCATGGCATTCGGCGGAGGCGTGTAGATGCGGAAGTACAGCACCGAACCCCAGACAAACATGACCAGGAACAGGCCCAGCGGAATGATGGTCCAGGTGGCTTCCAGCAGCGTCGAGCCTTCGATCTGCGTTGCCACAGGATGCCGCTCGCGCCGATAGAGAATCGAGAAGGTGACCACCAGAAAGATGACCAGCACGAGGCCGACCAGGCTGACCAGCGTCATGAACAGCAGCAACGCGTCCATCTGCGGCGCGACCTTCGAGGCCTCCGGCGGGATCACCGCGAAGTTCGTCAGCCACTTCACCAAAAACTGCCAGAGTACGGGGCTAATATGATCCATTCCCTTTTCCGTTCATCTCAGATTCTTATCCGGCCATTTCTTCCGGTGTATCCGTTCCATGAGCTGCCCTTGCCTGCGACAGCTACCTGCTTCCAGCCTTTTTGTTGCTCCCGATATCCTTCTTGAAGCCCAGCAGCATGAATCCACCCAGCAGCAGCACCGTGAACGCCCCGGCAATCTGCACAATCCGCGCCACCACCAGACTGTGGGTGTTGGTCGTCGGATCGTAGTGATAGCAGTAGGTGAGAATGTTCTGCACCGGGGAGCCGATCTTGTTCGACGAGGCCTCCATCAGGCCCAGCAGCAGATCCTTCGGGCTGTACTCGACGCCCATGTAATACTGCGCCAGCTTGCCCTGCGGGGTCACAATCTGGATCGCGCTGGCATGCGCAAACTGATCCAGCTTGCCATCCGGCCCCTTGATGCGGACATAACCAAAGCCCACGGCGTGGGTGAGTGCGTCAATCGAACTCTGCGGGCCGGTGAGAAAATGCCATCCGTCGGCCGTCTCCGGCTTGCCGTACTGCTTCAGGTAGAAGACCTTCTTGGACTCAGCCAGCGCCGGCCCCTCGGAGGGATCGATGCTGACCACAATCACGTTGAAGTCGCGGCCCGGCGTCAGATGCACCATGCGCAGTGCCGAGGTCACGCCCTGCATCTCCTCCGAGCAGAGGATCGGGCAGTTGTAGTAGACCAGGGCCAGAATTGCCGGCTTGCTGCCAAAGTAGCTGCCCAGCGTGATGGACTTGCCCGTCTCATCCACGAAAGGCAGATTCAGCGGAATCTGCTGATTAAGATGCTGCTCAATGGTGACCTTGCTGAGCAGGGATGGTTTGTCATTGACCGGCCCCATCTGCTTCTGGCCGATCGAGCTGACCTGTGCCGAGGAGACCGCAGACAAACAGCTGACCAGACCCAGCAACAGCGCCGGGGCGGCCTTCCGAATTGTTCTGCGATTTGCCACTGCCCACTCCCTCTTTGATTTCGATCATCGGACTTTCTCCGATGTGCTGCAAGCTGCCATTGCGAACGGCTTCGACGGGCTGAAAAACCCCGCCGCTGCCTACTGCATGCCGCCCTTCATCTCGGCCATCTTCGATGCCTCATCCTGCTCGTAACCGGTGCGGGCAAAGCCGTCGGTCAGCGGCTGGGTGACGGTCGGCTTGCTGTCATGCGCCAGCATGGGAGCCGTGGCCGTGAAGCTGTTCACCGGAAGCCCGTGCTGCGCGACCAGCTCTATGGCCCGGTCGATCGGAATGCGCACAACGCCCTTCTGCTGGTTGGCCCAGGTGTAGTGGTCCAGCAGCAGATCCTCCTTGGTGTGCATGTCGGCAATCTCCTGATAGCCGTCATCCACCTGCAGCCGCGGCGTCGGGAAGGTCTGCACCAGGGTCGAGAACTGCTTCTGCAGATCGGGGCTGGTGGCCAGATTGCCCAGCTTGCGCACATCCACCGGATGCGCCCAGCGGTTGGGCGGACCATCCGCCTTGGCAATCTGGGAGTTGATCACCTTGCCGACCACCACGCACAGCAGGGCGGAAACGATGACAAAGATGCCCAGCGCCGTCAGAAAGACCACAATCCCGGAGACGCGAACGTCGGACTCTTCAAAACCCTTGGCAATCCGCGCCGGGTCCAGCGGCTGATCGCTCGTGCTGTGATGCTCATGCATGTGCATGTTCAGGCTCCAGAATCTCCGCCAGATGCGGGTCGTTGGTCTGCACCAGAGGACGCCGGGTCAGCTCCCAGCTGTAGTAGGCCACCCAGAGCGAAACCATCGCCACCGGGACTGCAATGTACTCGAGAATTCCCCAGCTGAAGTGCAGGTTGGCCGCCGCGTCCTTGAAGTTCGGCTCAATCAGCCAGAACAGGTCAAAGGCCTTGGCAAAGATCATCCACTGCGCCACACGCATCAGCCGCTTCTTGTTGGTCTTGATGTCGCGGGAAAGCAGCAGCGAGAAGGGGATCAGCCAGTGGAAGATGAAGTCCAGCGTGATGATGATGCCCCAGTGGCCGTTGATCCGGTTCATGTACCAGACGATCTCCTCCGGCAGGTTGCCCGACCAGATGATCAGGAACTGGGAGAAGCCGATGTAGATGTTCAGCATGACGAAGGCCATCATGAATTTGCCCAGATCATACTGCTCGGTCTTGCGCAGGACGGTCTTGATGGGATCTTCCTTCGAGAGCGAAAGCGCGGTGAGCACGGCCAGTGCCAGCACCTGATAGCCCTCGCCGACCAGGAACAGCAGTCCGTAGACCGACGAGTACCAGGTGACGTCCATGCTCATGACCCAGTAGATGACCGCTGCCGTCATGGTGAGCGCGTAGACAACCAGGCCGAAGCCGGAGAGGTTGTCGAACTTGCGGATCCAGTATGCGGCCGTCGAGGGTCCGTCGGCATCCCGCTGCAGGCTCCAGCTGTTCAACTTCCAGGCATAGAAGGCCCAGATGGCAAAGCAGATCACACCCACGACCCAGAAGGCCTCGGCGTTCAGCATCGGGTGCTTCCACTCGATCGCGTGCGCCTCGGTCTCATTGATGAGGCCGGCCTTGAGGGCTGCGGCCGAATCGGAGAAACGGGCCCAGAGGTAGAGCTTCTTCATCCACAGGCCGGTCACGATCCAGTAGAGAAAGACCAGCGGAAGTGTGCGCGTCATGGCCTCCAGCGGACGCCGCAGAAGCAGGCCCCACTTGCCGCCCGTGACATGCTGCAGCATCAGCAGAGCCAGACCGCCCACACTGAAGCCGAAGCAGAGCATGAGCCCCACGACCCAGGCGCGATAGACATGCTCGGCCGAGTGGTCCAGCGTGGCCAGCACCACGGCCGTCACCGTGAACAGCACGGCAACCACGAGTGCGCGCGCCTGCCAGCCGCGCACAAACGAGGGCGCGCTCAGGTCTGCGGGTAATGTTTTTGCATGGGTTGAAGCGTGTCCCATCGTCTGGCTCCCTTAATTTGCCATCCCTGCCGGTGTCGCAGGTTTGCTGGTCTTCGATGTGGCGCTGCCCTTCGGCATCGCTTCATGCGGAATCTGGATCTTCGGTGAGGCTGCACCGGCCGGTGCCATCGAAGGCGTCCCTTCCGAGGCGACCGGAGGCAGCGCGCTGATGGCCGTTGTGGGCAGTTCCCAGGGCTGGGCAAAGCTGGCGGGAAGTCCCTTGGCCTCGGCCACCGACTTCAGGTTTTCCACCGTGGTGCCGGCCGGCACATCGGCCTGGCTGGCATGCTGGCTCAGCTGCAGGGCGCGGATGTAGGCGGCAATGGCCCAGCGGTCGGCCGGGGCAATCTGCGCCGAGTAGTCCGGCATGGCGCCAAAGCCGTGCGTCATCACATAGAAGTAGTGGCTCAGCGGCTGCGCGCGATGGACATCATCGTTCAGGTTGGCCGCGGTCTTGTAGCCGCGCTGCACGATGGCTCCCAGTCCGTTGCCCACCCGTGAGTGGCAGGGCGTGCAATAGATGTTGTAGCGCTCTTCCCCGCGCTTGAGCACCGTCATCGTCACCGGGAAGGGCAGCGCGTCGCGCTCCTCGCGGTAGCCGTTCG
>JAJZGG010000067.1 GCA_021804965.1 Acidobacteriota bacterium | reverse complement strand
CCTGCATGCCCATCCGCGCCAGCAGCTCCACCTGCGCCGCCGGCTCCCGGTCAATGCCGGTCGCCTGCAGTTGTTCGGAGTGCATGCTGGTCAGCACCGTCACTGCCAGCAGTTGCGGAGGGTGCTGCTCCGCGGCTGCCGCCTCCAGCGCCGCGCCCAGCATCACCGGCCCGCCGGCGGCATGCACCGTCAGCAGGCTTGCCCCCAGCGCAGAGGCGGAGCGCACCGCATTGGCCACTGTATTGGGTATGTCATGCAGCTTCAGATCGAGAAAGACCGACCATCCCGATGCAGCCAGCTCCTGCACCATGGCAGGCCCGCAGGCCACAAACAGCTCCAGCCCCACCTTGACCCACCGGCACTGGCCCTCCAGCCGAGGCAGAAACTGCCGCACCTGGGCTGCATCCGGAAGATCCAGAGCCACAATCAGTCGATCACGAGCGGTAAGGGAGGGTTGCGAGGCAGGAGTCTCTGAGCGGGCGTCCATATCTCCAGTGTAGCGGTCTTCGCCGCATCCGCACTGCGCCACCGGGGGCTTTCGCTGGTTCCCGTGTTTAGAAGATGGATCGACTGGAAGCCGATAGCCTCCCGGCGCCGGTCAGCGGCCGCCGGCTGCCTCTGCTTCGGAGTGCATCCCCGGCCAGTCCACCTGGGCCAGTTCGGCGCCCTGCACCCGTTCCAGCCGCACATGGGCCAGACCTTCCCTGCGGAAGCCCAGCGCATGCGCCGCGGCATAGGAGAGATCGACGATGCGCCCCGGCACAATCGGTCCACGATCATTCACACGGACCATGATCGACCGGTGGTTGTCCAGATTGGTCACCTTCACCAGCGAGCCAATCGGCAGCGTGGGGTGCGCGCAGGTCAACAGCGTCCGGTCAAACGGCTCGCCACTGGCCGTGGGCTGCCCCTGAAAGCGCCGTCCGTACCAGGACGCCCGACCAACCTGTGTCCACGGATGAGACGGCTCAGCTTTTCTTGCCTTCTGCCGATGCGCCCCGGAGGCCGTCGGGCTGGAAGACCCGGCAACTGCCACCAGCAGCACCAGCACGGAAGTTGTCCATCCCAGGCTGCGAACGGACTGTTTTGCGGAAATTCTTAACATTCTTTAAGTATGGGAACATATCAGCCGCAAACACGCAACCCTTCCTGGCTAACAATCCGATGTTTTCCAGCCTAAATCCCTGCAAAATCAGCGCTCAATATTTTTTGCGGCATCCCGATTCGCTGTTTGAAAACAGGACATATTTTGAATTCTCAAATCTCCTATCTTGTGACCGAAGGAACGAGTTAGATTCTTGTCAACCGGATGGAGTTATGGATGTGCTGAAGAAAATCGCATTTTCTGCAGGAAAACACGGGATTCTCCATTGCGGCAAAGCATGCAGGCCGAGAATCCGAAATCTCGATTAATGCATGCCCATAGCTTTTCACCCTTTCAGGCACATAGCGCCGGAGAAATGGATGCGCTGCAGGAGGCCGGAGAAGAAATCGCAGAAACCCTTGTCAATAATGAGGAAATACGAATTCCGAATTCATGGAATGATTCTCGGAAAAAGTTTTCAAGTAATGGATTCGAGCGAGATAGTCATCCATGTCGCAAAAAGGGAATCTCAGCCCATCGCTCGCGGCGGCCAGCGCACGGGCCCTCGGCTCAGCGAGCCGCCGGGCGCTTGCGCGTCGCCGGCACCACATCCTCGCGCGTCGGCAGGAAGCGGCGCAGGTAGCTCAGCGGGTCCTTGCAGACGACCATCCGCTGCAGGTGATACTCCCAGGCATCCGTCTTGGTGGTGCGCCGCGTAAACGGCCGCCGCGTCACGGTGATGAACTCCCCGTTGCGGTTCCGCTGCTGATAGGTGGCCGAGGGCACCAGAAACTGCATCTGCTCGCCCGGCTTCCAGACCGCCATGGCAAACTCATGGGAAAACAGCAGGGCATAGTACCGCCCCTGCTGCGTCAGCATGCGGATGGCGTCGGCAGATCCCGGCCACTCCGCCTGAATGTTGGCCTGAAACCAGCCCTGGAAATCGAAGCCGTTGCTTTGCGCCAGCTTCAGGCTCAGCACAAGGATTTCAATCCGTTTCATGGTCTTCCCGCGCACCGGCACACCGCGCGCACAGCGATCATAGCAGTTGCCTGCCTGCCGCCACGCCGGATTGGGTTCTCCTTGGCGACGGAATTTCCCGCCCAGCCGCCGCTTCCGGAATCGCGCTGAGATTTTCCCGCGAAATCGTTAAGATGGAGGCAAGATGCCGAGCCTGCCCATGCGCCCCCGTTTCCAGCCTCTGACTGTCTGCATGCTTCTGCTGGCCTTCGCGTTGCCGGCCCCGGCTGCGCACGCCTACCAGACCAAGGCTCCCCGGCCCATCCACACCAACGCCCTGCATCGCAACCCGGAGGTTGTCGCCGCCTTCCAGCACTTCTACAACCTCGACTATCCCATCTGCATCTCGATGCTGGAGCACGTGCAGGCCACCCATCCGGGCAATCCCGAGGCCACAGCCCTGCTGCTGGAGGCTGTTGTCTTTCAGGAGCTCTACCGCCAGGACCTGCTGGACACCACCTTTTACGCTACCGATGGCTTCCTCACCGGCAAGCATCCCACGCCGGAGAATCTCGCCGTGCGCAATCGCATCTTTGCGCTGGAGGACCAGGTCGAGCGCGAGTCCAATTACCTGCTTGCGCGAAACTCCTCCAACGTGGATGCCCTCTATGCCCGTGGATGGGCGCGCAGCCTGCGCTCCAGTTACATCGCCATGGTCGAGCGATCCTTCGGCACCGCCTTTCATCTGGCGCTCCAGGCCCACGGCGACGAGGCCCGTGTCCTCCAGCTAGACCCCAATTACGTCGATGCCGAGCTGGTCGTCGGCACCTACCAGTACGTGATCGGCGCGCTGCCCTTCGCCTTCAAGATCATCTTCGGCTTTGCCGGCATCACCGGCTCCAAATCCCGCGGCATGCAGCTGCTGCAGGACGATGCCGCCCGCGGACCCATGACCCACGTCGAGGCTGCCACCGTCATCGCGCTCTTCCTGCGCCGCGAGGCGAAATACGCCCAGGCCATCACCGTCGTCCAGTCGCTTGAGTCGCAGTATCCCCACGACTTTCTTTTCGCGCTCGAGGAGGCCAATCTGCGCAAGGATGCCGGTCAGGGCATGGTCGCCGTCCAGGCCTATCGCAAGCTGATCGCCGACGCCAACACCAAAGGCTACTTCCCGCTGGCCCACGAGGAGCTTGCCTACTTCGGCCTGGGCGAGGCGCTCAAAGGCCAGCGCCACTACCAGGAGGCCGCCGAGGCCTACGAACACGGCGCATGGCTGCCGGCCACCGGTGCCGAGCTGCGCCGCCGCTCCCTCGTTGCCGCCGGCAAGGCGCGGGATCTGGCCGGTCAGCGCGCCCTGGCCGTCCGCGACTATCAGTCCGCCGTGGACATGGGGGCCGATACCACCCAGGGCCAGATTGCCCGCAAGCTGCTGCGCTCGCCCTATCACGAATAGCGCCCCGGCACTGGGGAAACTTCCGCTGTGCGTGTGGAACTTCCACCCCGGCCGCTGCGTATCATCGATTGCGTTGGCATCCGGCGTTCCCTCGATGCCCACGCGCAAATGGGAGGATTCTGCCATGAACCAGTTCTGCAGTACCTGTGGGAAGCCCCTGCTGCCGGATGCCCGTTTCTGCCCGGCCTGTGGTTCGCCAGTGGTTCCGATGGTCGCAACCGCCAACCGTACACTCTTCCGCCCGCTTTATGACCGCCGCATCGGCGGAGTCTGCGCCGCGCTGAGCCGCGCCTGGGGCTGGGATGTCGGCCTGCTGCGCATCCTCGCCGTCCTCAGCGCCATCTTCCTCTTTCCGCTTGCAGAGATCTTCTACATCGCCTGCTGGATCGGCATTCCGGAGGAGGTTGTGCCGCCGCCGATCTATTAAGGCCACGTAGGGTAGGGCCACGCCGCCGCGTTCGCCTGGCTGCCGGGTTCGCCAAGTAGCCGGGGACAATCTTGGGCCAATCCGGGGACATTCTGGGGCCAACCCGGCAACCGGTCGCCCGCTGCCGTCCTGCACGCTGCCGCAGGCCCGGCTCTCTGCTATCGTCAGAAGAAGAAAAAGGGTTTTCCCTTCCATTTGATCTCGTTACAATTTCGATACAGCTTCCTTTCAGACACCCTGAAGCGGTCACCCCGCCAGCCGTAGCATCCGCTGGGCGGCCCGCAGGAGAATAGGCAGAGACGTGGCATCCCCGCAGGCGATCACCGTTCGACCCTTCCACTACTCCTCCACCGGAAAGCCCACCCTTTTCTGTGGCCAGCGCTCTCTGGAGTCGCTTGCCCGCCAGCACGGCACCCCGCTCTACGTCTACAGCGCCGACCAGATCCGCCAGCGCTTCGGCCTCTTCCAGCACTCCGCCACCACCGCGCGGCAGACTCTCATCTGTTACGCCGTCAAGGCGAACTCCGCGCTGGCCATTCTGCAGCTGCTTGCCGCCGAGGGCGCCGGCTTCGACATCGTCTCCGGCGGAGAACTCGAGCGCGTGCGTCGTGCGGCTCCCCAGGCTCTGGGCCGCGTGGTCTTTTCCGGGGCTGGCAAGACCGCCGAAGAGATCGATTTGGGAATTCAGGCCGAAATCCTTGCGTTCCACGTGGAAAGCGAGGAGGAACTCTCCCTGCTGGCCGCTCGTGCCGCGCGTCTGCGCCGTCCGGCGCGCTTCTCCCTGCGCGTCAATCCGGATGTCTTCGCCCAGACCCATCCCTACATCTCCACCGGCCTCAGCGAACACAAGTTCGGCATCCCCATCGCCCAGGCCCGACGCATCTATCGCACCGCCCAGGCCCATCGCTGGCTCCAGCCGCATGGGATCAGCGTCCACATCGGCTCCCAGATTCGCTCCGCCGAGCCCTTCGGCGCGGCCATCCAGCGCGTGGCCCGGCTTGTGCGCCAGCTTGCCGCCGATGGCATTGCCCTGCAGTCCGTCGATGCTGGAGGCGGTCTCGGTATCGACTACGAATCTCCTCAGGCCTTCGATCCCGCTGCCACCGTCACCGCCTATCGCCAAGCCATCGAGCAGGGGCTTGGCAATCTGCCCGTCTCGCTGGTTCTGGAGCCAGGGCGTTTCCTCGTCGCCCAGGCCGGAGCCCTGCTCACGCGCGTCCTCTACGTCAAGAAGAACGGCCGCCGCACCTTCGTCATCACAGATGCCGGCATGAACGACCTCATCCGCCCGGCGCTCTATGAGGCATTCCACGAGATTCTCCCCGTCGCGCCGCGCGACGGTCGCGCCCTGCCCGTCGATGTCGTCGGTCCCGTCTGCGAGTCAGGGGATTTCTTTGCCCGCAACCGCCGCCTGCCGCCCGTCGTCCCCGGCGATCTGGTCGCCGTGCTCGACGCCGGAGCCTATGGCATGGCCCAGAGTTCCAACTACAACACCCGTCCGCGCCCGGCGGAAGTTCTGGTCCAGGGCAGGGAAGCGCAGCTGATCCGCCGTCGCGAAACCCTCGCCGATCTTTTTGCGCCGGAGCTTCTTCCCGGATTTCCGGAGCGCTCAAAATAGTTACCATAAGCCGAATGGAATCAATTCAATAAACCCGATCTTCCGGGATCGCGGCAAAAGCCCGCGGGGCTTGCTTTTTTCTATGAAAATTGGTACTCTTAGGGAGTGGTTTGTATGAGGGGTTGTAGAAAAAGCAAGCCTTCCCCGGGCTCACCCGCTCTCAGGCACTGCCTTCAAGTCACGCAAGCATCGTACGCACAAACCTTGGAAAGAGGACAACGGATTCATGGCAAAACGTCGCGGTAATCCCAACTGGGGCAAACCCGAGCCAATCGGCCCTGTGGTTCCAACGGTCACGTCTTTTGAGCAGATCGTCAAGGAGTTCAAGCTGACTCCCGATCAGTACATTCGCTCCACCCGTCTGCGGGAGTGGGCGCGACGCAACCGGAATTCCAAGTACATTCCTGAAGCGCTGCTTGAGGCCTGGGGCTTCGAGATCGAATCCACTCTCTAACGTTGTATCTATATACCGCAACAGACTCATCGGGAAAAGCGCCAGGCAAAATGCCTGGCGCTTTTCTCATGCACCATCTGTCGGCGACAATAGGCACTGGAGTTGCCCAGGGATGACCACTGAATCCGGAATTGCTGCAGTTGCCGCCGTGCCCTCGCCGTTTGTCGATGTTCCAGCCGCCATTGAGGAGATTCGCGCCGGGCGCATGGTCGTCGTCGTCGATGACGAGGATCGCGAAAACGAAGGGGATCTTACGCTGGCCGCCCAGTTCGTCACTCCGGAGGCCATCAACTTCATGGCCCGTTTCGGTCGCGGACTCATCTGCCTCACGCTCACCGAGGAGCGGGCCGACCACCTGCACCTGCCGCCCATGACGCAGCGCAACTCCTCGCGCTTCGGCACGGCATTCACGGAGTCCATTGAGGCGCGGGAGGGCGTATCCACCGGCATCTCCGCGCACGATCGCGCCCACACCATCCGCACCGCCATTGCCCCGGAGTCCACGGCTGCCGATCTTGCCCGTCCCGGCCATGTCTTTCCGCTGCGTGCCCGGCAGGGAGGCGTGCTGGTGCGTGCCGGCCAGACGGAGGCCTCGGTCGATCTGGCGCGGATGGCCGGGCTGGAGCCGGCCGGCGTCATCTGCGAGATCATGAACGAGGACGGCACCATGGCCCGCGTGCCGGATCTCGTCCGCTTCTGTGCCGAGCACCAGCTCAAGATGCTCACCGTCGCCGAGCTCATCCGCTACCGGCTGCGCCACGAGCGTTATATCCGTCGTGTGGGTCAAAGCTCGCTCACCAACCGCTTCGGAACCTTCCGCCTGATCGCCTACGAGAGCGAGATCAACGGCGGCGAAAGCCATCTGGCGCTGGTCTACGGCAATCCCGACGAGACTGCCGCTCAGGACACTGCCCATCGCCCGGTGCTGGTCCGCGTCCACACCCACTGCACCGCAGGCGATGTCTTTGCCGCGCAGTGCAACTGCCGCGCTCTGCTCGATGCCTCCATGCAGCGCATTGCCGAGGAGGGTTGCGGCGCCATCGTCTATCTTCACAACACCAGCCGCGGCTTTGACTGGGATGGCGGGCAGATGCTGCTGCATCCCGATCAACGCGCCCGTGAGGCCAACGAGGATCGTCATCGCCGCATCGTGCGCGCCGTCGGCCTTGGTGGCCAGATTCTGACCGATCTTGGCATCCAGCGCATCCGGCTGCTCTCGAACACCCCGATGCACGTCCCGGCTCTGCATGGCTTTGGTCTGGAGATTGTCGAACAGGTGCCGATTCCGCTCAGCGATTCCGCCCGGAACTGAGCCTGCGGCGGCCCGTTACAGCCGCTTCAGAAATGCCTGTGCCTCGGCCAGCTGCGGAAAGAGTTTCTCCTCGGCGCGAAAGGCCGGTCCGTGAACGCAGCGCCGCGTTCCACGCACCGTCACCGGATGCTTCAGGTGCAGCATCTCGTGGTAGAGCAGATACTCGATCGCGTAGCGCGGGCTGGAGGGCCGGTCAAAGACCTTGCTGACCACAATCGTGTTGTGCGCCGCGTCGTAGTGTCCCAGCTGGCGCCGGGCATAGTGTTCGCTCCAGGTCAGGCTTGGGCGTCCCAGCAGGTTGTGGAAGAATCGCTCGTTCAGCGAGTCAAAGACCTCATCCAGGTGGTAGTAGCGGCCCTCCGGGCCCAGCCAGCGCTTGGCTCCGCGCGTTGACCGGATTTGCTCTGTCTGTCGCGCCACAGCCTCGCTGTACTGGAATCGCTTGTAGCGCAGGTTGTGCCCCTTGTCGATCGGCTTGCGATAGAGCTTGGCCAGCAGGATGTGGGCAATGGCGCGCAGCACCGTCTCCGGCGCGCCTTCCAGCAGGTCAGACAGGCTGGCCATCAGCCGGTTCTCCCGCAGCCGGATCGTTGTATTCAGCGAGACAAAGCGGCGAAACCTGACCTCAATCTCCGGCATCGGCGCGCGCGGACGCAGTTGCCGATACTCCTCGGCAAAGATGCGATGCGCATCCTCGTGGGCCACGCGACTGGCTTTGCCGACAGTGCGGCTGCGTCGCCGTGGCGTCGCGGATGAGTGGCCATCTTCGTGCTGCGTCGGGTGCTGTGCCGGTTGTTGCTCTTGACGCGGATTTTGGCGCTGCGGCAGATCGTCAAACAGCAGCTCAGGAAAGATTCGCATGTGCCTGTTCTCCTGCCTGCAACTGTTGCTTCCATTCCAGAATCCGCGCCCGTCCTGCCGCTGCTTCGGCCTGCGGAATCTGCCCATCCTGCTGCAGCGCAATCGACAGGCAGGTGTGGGCCAGCGGATCGCCCGGCGACAGCACCGTCAGGGCCAGGGCAGCGGTCACGGCCTCAGCCGGACGCCCGGCATCGCACAGCGCCCGCACCAGCCCGTGATAGGCCTCCAGATTGTCCGGGTCCGCCTGCACGGCCGCGCGAAAGGACTCCACCGCAGCCGCCGTCTCGCCGGCGGCCAACTGCTCCATCGCCCGGTCGGTCCAGTCCTGGGAGTTCTGCATACGCGATGGCTGCGCGCCGGATCCAGCTGCCTCCCACTCCTGCCTGTTTTGCTGCATCTCAGGGTGATCGCTCGTCACAGCTAAATTGTACGCCCGGCCAGCCTGCTATTCGTCCGTGATGCGGTGCCAGTCGGCGCGCGTTGCATCTCCATCCGGCATGGCCAGATTCACCTTCGTCTGCGGCACAATCACCAGATCCACGCGACGGTTCTGCGCCCGGCCTGCGGCGGTATCGTTGCTGGCCACCGGATGATACTGCGCATAGCCGGCGGTTGAGATGCGGCTGGGCATAATCGCACCGGTGGCCAGAAAAATCCGTGCCAGCCGCGTGGCCCGCGCTGAGGAAAGCTCCCAGTTGGAATCAAACTCGGCCGTATGGATCGGAAGATTGTCCGTGTGTCCTTCAATGCGCAGGTCATAGCGCGTCCGCCCCAGCGACTGCGCAATCTGCTGCAACACCGGCAGGGTCTGCGGATCCGGCGTGGCCGAGCCGGAGTGGAAAAATCCAGCCTCCCGCAGGCTGATCACCAGTCCATCCTTGCCCATCTGCACAGACACCGTATGCTGGGCAATCTGATCGGCCAGCAGCTGCTGCATGTGCTGCTGCACCTGCTCCAGATTCTGCTTCACCTGCGCCGGGGCCAGCACATCCTCGCCCATGATGATCGTCATCGGAGAGATGGGCTGATCCTTGCTGTAGACCGACATGTTTTTCAGGTTGCTGGGAATCCGTCCCGCCTCGGGAAAAATGCCCAGCGCATGGAAGGCCGAATCAATGGCCTGCGCCACCTGGGCCTGCTTCTGCTGGTCGGCCTTTGACGAGGCATAGAGCACCACAAAAAACGCAAACAGCAGCGTGATGAAGTCTGCATACGAAACCAGCCAGCGCTCGCGATTCGAGCTGTGTCCTGTCTCCGGTCGCTTCATGCCGCCTGCTCCCGCATGCTGTCGCGGTTCGCTTCCAGATAACCGCTCAGCTTCACCTCCAGCATGCGCGGATTCATTCCTTCCAGAATCGAGATCACGCTTTCCAGCATCATCTCCCGCCGCAGATGCTCCTCGCGAATGCGCAGCCGCAGCTTGCCCGCCGCCGGCAGAAAGAAGAGATTCGCCGCACCCACCCCATAGATCGTCGCCACAAAGGCCACGGCAATTCCTTTGCCCACGGCCTGAATATTGTCCAGATGCTGCATCACCTGAATCAGCCCCAGCACCGCGCCCAGAATCCCGATCGTCGGCGAAAATCCACCGGCAGACTCAAAGACCGCCGGCTGCCGCTCCTCGCCTTCGCTGCGGGAGTCCATGCTCACCGACATGATCCGCCGCAGCTCCGTCGGCTCGGTCCCATCCACGGCCAGCGTCAGCGCCTGGCGCAGAAACGGATCGTCAATTGTGCGCAGGTCCGCATCCAGGGACACCACGCCGGAGCGCCGCGCCTTGTTGGCTAAGCTCACCAGCTGCTGCACCAGCCGCTGGTCCTGCATCTGCGGCGTCACAAACAGAACTGCCAGCCGGCGAAAGGCCTCCACCACCGTCTTCATCGGAAACTGCAGCAGCACCGCGCCCAGCGTTCCGCCAAAGACGATCATTGCCGCCGTCGGCTGAAAGATCTGTCCCAGGTTTCCGCCCTCCAGCAGCAGTCCGGCCAAGATGCCGGTGAGCGCCACCAGAACCCCACCCACGCTCGCCTTGTCCATATCGCATTCTCCTCGTCGTGCTTGCTGCCGGATCGCTTCCGGCCTTTCCGGTCTATTCCGGTCGAAGCGCCGTTGCCGGCCAGACTTCAGGCTTTTCTGGCTGCGTCGGCACCGTGCCCGGCGTGCCAGTCTCCGGATCCAGACTGCTCAACCCGGCCATCTGCAGCACGGCCTGCTCGCTGTGCAGCTTTCGGGCCATCCCCGCCAGCAGCCGCGCACGCCAGTCCAGAATCCGCGCGTCAATCTCCTCGCAGCTCTCGCGCACAATCAGTTTTTCTCCGTGGATCAGCGTCAGCATCGTGTCCGGCGATGCCTCCACGATTTTGATCAGATCACTGTTGATCCGCATGCTGTTGCCATTCAGTCGCGTCACTTCAATCATCGTCCTGCACCTTTCCCTGTCCTTTATCGGCAAGATGAGCAAAAAACAAGAGTCGGCAATCGCGGCTGTTTTTCTCTGCATTTCTCGCGGTCGCATTCTGCCGCAGATCCTGCGCAGACAGATTCCCTCCCATCCTTTTAGCCTCCGGGGTAAAGTTCATTCCGACTCCGCCGATAAGAGCGCCAGATGCACCAGCAGCCGTCCCGGGGCAGGGCATGCGAATCGAATGCTTCCCGTTTTCCGATTCGCACCCGCAACGGTTCTTCGGAGCCAGCTTCCCGGGCGCTGTTAATTCAGGCATCGACAGGAGTGGCCCATGCCTCTCGGCGTATTGAACAATCTCTCCGCACTCGCGGCTGAGAACAACCTGAATAACACACAGGCGAGTCTGCAGAATGTGCTCCAGCAGCTCTCCTCGGGTTCGCAGATCAACTCCGGCTCGGACAACGCCGCGGGTCTGTCGATCATCAATGGCCTGCAGGCCAACTCAACCGCGCTGACGCAGTCGGCCACCAATGCCAGTGAAGGCGTCGGTATGCTCCAGGTTGCCGACGGCGCGCTTTCGCAAGTGACGAACCTGCTCAACCGGGCCGTGACGCTGGCCACTGAAACCGCGAACGGCACCCTCAACTCCTCCCAGTCGGCTGCGGCCAACCAGGAGTACCAGTCGATTCTTGCCGAAATCAACACCATCGGACAGACCACGACCTACAACTCCAGCCAGGTCTTCACCGGGGCTGCTGCCGGCGTCAACATCTACACCGGCGACTCTTCGACGACAGGTTCCTCCATCGACAGCCTGTACTTCGCGCCGTTGTCATCCACAACGGTGGGCGATGCTGGTGGTACGGTTGTCCAGAGCTCCGCAGGTACATTCTATGACCTGTCCAAGGACACCGCAGGCGCACTGACCACAGCAGCCAAGAATTCCGATACCGTTGCCGGTGGCCTCAAGTTCACCATCACCAACGCCGACGGAACCACCTCCAACTTCACGACTACTGCCACAACCCTCTCTGGTCTCGTCTCGGAGATCAACAAGGACGGTATTCCCGGCGTGACGGCGAGCCTGACCACGGCCAATGCCGTTGGCGATACGGCAGTCAACTCGGCCGATACCGGCATTCTGATCTCCAACACCAACCCGACTGTCGTTTCCATCGCAAACGGTGCTACCGCTCTGTCCGACACAACGACTGGCGGAACGGTTAGCACCTACAACTCCACCAAGGCCACGGAGACCATCAGCTACCAGCAGGCCTCCGGTGGCGACACCACCACCAACCTGGCTGTCACCGACCTGCTTTCCGCCGGCAATGCCCAGACCGCGCTGACCTCGATCAACGCGGCCATCAGCAACGTGGCAGCCCAGCGCGGCTACCTCGGTGCCCAGGTCAACACCCTGAATGCCGTCTCGCAGGTCGAGACCACGCAGCAGCAGAATATCCAGGCTGCGCAGAACAGCATCCAGGCCACCGACTACGCCCAGGCCACCTCGAATCTCTCCAAGTACGAGATTCTCAGCCAGACCGGCATCTCGGCCCTGGCCCAGGCCAACAGCCTGCAGCAGGAAGTCACCAAGCTGCTGCAGTAACCCCAACCCTTGCGGGGAAGAGCCCGTCTCTTCCCCGCAAATTCTTGTGTCTGCTGCCCAGGGCCTATGAACACTTCCGGGATGGTCCGCCAGTGTTAACAGCCCCTAAATCTTCCCGGAAAGAAACGGCTCGGAACGTGCTTTTCCGTGGCTGGAGGCGTGCATGGGAACAGTTGGAATCAGTTTTGGTTCGCCCATCAGCGGCGCTGGCTTCAATGTCAGCCAGACGGTCAGCCAGATCGTATCGAATCTGCAGGGGGTGGAAACGCCCTGGAAGAACCAGCTGAGCGCGACGAACGCGCAGGATACTTCGCTTTCCAATCTTGGCACGCTGCTGTCGCAGGTCTCCAATGACATGACCTCGCTCACCGACTTTCAGGGTGTGCTGGCCGGCAAGCAGGGTTCCAGCTCCGATCCCACGGTCATTGCCCTCACCTCGGCCTCCTCGTCGGCCATCGCCGGCACGCATACGATCGTCGTGAACTCGCTGGCCGCCACCTCCTCCGGCTATCTGTCTGCGATCACCAATGCCTCAGACACGCTCTCCGGCTCGCTTACCATTCAGGTCGGCACGGGCACGGCGCAGACGATCACCATCGGTTCCACCAGCAACACGCTCAGCACGCTTGCGGCGGCCATCAACACCGCAGCAATCGGCGTCAACGCCAGTATCATCACGGATGCCAACGGCTCGCGACTTTCGCTGGTTTCGGGCACCTCCGGCGCGGGCGGCAATCTGACCGTCACCTCCAGCGTCACCGATTCGACCACCAGCACGTCGCTCGGCTACACCACGGCCACAGCAGGCGCCAATGCCAGCCTCACCGTTGATGGCCTCAGCGTTTCGGCCACGTCGAACACCGTCAGCACGGTCATTCCCGGCGTCACCTTCCAGCTTCTGGCGCCGTCGCCGGTCACCAGCGGCACGCCGGAGACGGTCCAGGTGCAGATCCTCAACAACAACACCGCCGTCGTCAGCTCCATCTCGCAGCTTGTCTCCGACTACAACGCCGTCATTAGCGCCGTGAATACGCAGGAAACCAACAACGCCTCTGGAGCTGCGCAGCCGCTCTTCGGCTCGCCCACGCTGGCCATGTTCCAGGAGCAGCTGCTCGGCTCCATCAACCAGTCCAACACCCAGGGCAACGTTGGCAACATCACCCAGCTTGGCATCAGCATCAATAACGACGGGACGCTTTCACTCGACACCAGCACCCTCAACTCCGAGCTGAACCAGGACTACTCCGGCGTCATCAGCTTCTTCCAGAACTCCGGCAGCTGGGGACTCAACTTCTCCACCGCGCTCAACAACCTCGGCAACAGCTCGCCCACCGGCATGCTCACACTCGATCTGAATGCCAACAGCGCAATCATCTCCTCGCTGAACCAGAATATCTCCAATGAGAATCTGCTCATTTCTTCGCAGCAGTCCAGCCTGACCACCGAGCTGAACCTCGCCAATCAGACGCTCCAGCAGATCCCCTCCAACATCAACAGCATGAGCATGATCTACTCGGCGGTCACCGGATACGTGAACCCGACACTCTAACCCCGGAATCGTCCCCAGCCGCTGCGCCCCAGGAGGTTGCATTCGCGCCATGTCGTCCTATCAACAGCACACGCTTGAAGGAGCTTCTCCGGTGGAGCTCGTGGTTGCGCTTTATGACGGCATCCTGCGCTTCCTCTATGCGGCCATTGCCGCCACCCAGGCCGGGGATGTCACCGCCCGTCGCAATGCCGTCCGGCGCGCCCTCGACATTCTCATCCACCTGCAGGCGCGGCTGCGCATGGACATTGGCGGGCGTCCTGCCGAGGTGCTCAGCGAGTTTTACGCGTCGATCTTTGCCCTCACGCTGCAGGCTTCGCAGACCGCATCCGTGGAGCGCTTTCAGGAGGTCATTCGCTGTGTGCGCAATGTGCGCGATGCCTGGAAGCAGGTCGCGCAGCAGAATCCGCATCCGGGTGCTCCGCCGCCGGTGGTTGCCCGCGCCGCTTCCGTGCCGCAGCCTGCGGCTCCGTCCGCGGACTCCGCCCGCTGGACCGCGTAGACGCCACGCAACCCACTCAGGCAGCACCCGCGCAGCCGTTGCACACGGGCATCTGCTTTGCCTCAGCTGGCCACGGCCAGCTCCTCTTCCAGCAGTTGCTTCTCGTAGAGATCGGCGTAGTAGCCGCCCAGTGCCAGCAGCTCTTCGTGCGTGCCGGTCTCCGCAATGCGCCCCTCGCGCAGCACGGCAATCTGGTCTGCCTCGCGCACCGTTGAAATGCGATGCGCAATCAGGATGGTCGTGCATCCGGCCGTGTAGCGGCGCAGTCCCTGCAGAATCCGTTCTTCCGTGTAGGTATCCACGCTGGCCAGCGCATCGTCCAGAATCAGTATGCTGGGCCGTCGCAGCAGTGCGCGTGCAATCGAGGTCCGCTGCTTCTGCCCGCCGGAAAGGGTCACGCCACGCTCGCCCACCAGCGTCTCCATCCCGTCGGGAAAATCCGCAAACTCCGCGCGGATATGCGCCGCTTCCGCCGCATCCAGAATCTCGCTTTCGTCGGCATAGGGAGCGCCAAAGCGCAGGTTCTCGCGGATGGTTTCGCTGAAGAGAAACGTCTCCTGCGGCACCATGCCGATATTGCGGCGCAGCCGCTGCAGCGGATATCGCTTCACGGGAACGCCATCCACGAGCAGGCTTCCCTCGGGCGCGTCGAGCAGTCGCGGAATCAGGTTC
>JAJZGG010000134.1 GCA_021804965.1 Acidobacteriota bacterium | reverse complement strand
GATAGGAGGCTGAGCCGGCGACGAGCGAGACGTAGGGGGCGCGCTCGAAGATCTTTTCGCCCTCCTGCTGGGCGACGCAGCCGAGGACGCCGAAGCGCTTCCCTGCCCGGGCGAATTTTTTGTAATCGTTGAGACGGTGGAAGACCTTCTGCTCCGCCTTGTCGCGGATGGAACAGGTGTTATAGAGGAGCAGGTCGGCTGCCTCCTCGTTGTCCACCTGTTGGTAGCCCTGCTGCTCCAGCGTGCCGATGACCTTCTCCGAGTCATGGGCATTCATCTGGCAGCCGAAAGTTTCCAGGTAAAAAGTCTTGCCACTCACCTGAGTAGTTTAGCGCAAGCCAGCCTGAGGATTCCGGCGTCTGCACTGCAGCAGGGTGCCGGCTTCGATTGGACTGGAAATGCCTGACGGGGGCTTAATCGGGAGCAGGCTTCCGGGATGGTTCAGGAGGTGTGCAGGAAGGCCAGCAGCGCCTCCATCTGCGGCTCGGTGAAGCGGCCGGAGAAGCTGGGCATTTTGTTCTTGCCGTTGAGGACGATGCGGCGGACCTCCAGATCAGTGGCCGGAGCGCCGTCCGGCAGTGCGGTGCGGGTGAGTGCTCCGCGGATATCGGGGGGCGCAGGCTTCAGGTTCAGATCGTTTTCCAGGTGGCAGTGGGCGCATCGCTCGTTGAAGAGCATCTGGCCTTCTGCCTGCTGGGCGGTGAGTGGCGCCTGTTTGTGACATCCGACGGCTGCGGCCGTGATTCCGAGCACGAGTGTTGCCATCAGGCCTGCCTTTGCCCACTGCTTTTGTCGTTGCCTCATGGCATCCATTGTACGCAGCGGCGGAGCTGGCCCGGCAAAGTGAGACTGGCCAAGCGGGACTGGAGCAAAGCGGGCTGACCCGGCTCCGGGAAACGATATGATGAGCGAGGAGAATCTGCATGTCCCCAGTTGATCCCCTTCCCGAGCAGGTGACCGGGAATATTTCGCAAGAGCAAAACCGGCCGGCCGATCCGCCGGCGCATCCGCTAGGGCCGCCGGACCAATCAGTGAGCCAGCCGTTGAGTCACGGTCTGCGCAATCGCTGCTTCGGCTGCGGCGAGGACAATCCGCAGGGGTTGCATCTGGTCTTTGCCGTGGAGCCGGATGGGACGGTGCAGGCCGAGGCGGTGATCGGCAGCAACTACGAGGGACCGCCGGGGCATCTGCATGGCGGCATTATTGCGACGCTGCTGGATGAGACGATGAGCAAGGCCAATCGCGCGCGGGGGGAGATTGCTGTCACCCGCCAGCTGCAGGTCGAGTACCTGCACCCGATTCCCTCCACGGCTCCGATCCGGCTGCGCGGCCACGTGGAGAAGCAGGACGGCAGGAAGCTGTGGACGCGCGCCTCGATCCTGAATGCCGCAGGCAAGGAACTGGCCACGGGCAGCGGATTCTTTCTCTCGGTGATGAAGGCACCCTGAGGTCTGCACGCTGGCAGATTGCGAAGGCGATGCAAGGAAAGAGCCGAACCTCTGTGGGGTCCGGCTCTTTGGCTTTGAGATGGGCGGCATTCCGGGCGATTCCGGCTGCCCGGCTATGCGGTTTGGGGGCCTGGATCTATGCGGTCGGTGGTTTGGGCGGGGTGCGCTTGCGGCGCTTGACCGGCGGAGCGGAGCTGGGTGCGCCGCGCTGCTTGCCGCTACCGCGCTTGCCGTTGCTCTCCACCACGGCGCGCATCCAGTAGTTGCCCTGGGCATCGACTTCAATGCCGTGGACTTCGCGCTCGAATCCCGGGAAGCGCTTGCCAAACTCCTCCAGCGCAAGGATGAGCCGGATGACCGGGCTGTCCAGCTCGCCCAGGCGCTCACCGGGCATGCAGACGGGAATTCCCGGCGGATAGGGCACGAGCATGACGCCGGCCACGCGATTGGCCATCTCGGAGAAGCGGATCTTTTCCGTGCCGTTGCGCAGCAGCTTCTGGTAGGTCTGTGCCGGGGTGAGCACCTGTACCTCCTCGACCTCGCAGGCCTCGGACTCCAGAGCGGTCAGGCGCAGCTCGACCATAGCGGCATGCATCTCGTCGCTCAGCTCCTTGAGGGAGACGTTGCCGTAGCGCTGGGGATAGCGGGCGACGAGCTCGGGAAGCGCTTCATTCAGCGGTGCCTCGGTGTCATAGAGGCGCTTGAACTCGAAGAGATTTTCCAGCAGGCTGCCCCATTTGCCCTTGCTGGTGCCGACCGAAAAGAGGACCAGCACGGTGTAGTCGCCGGTGCGGGCGATCTCCACGCGACGGGCATCGAGGAACTCGGTCAGGATGGCGGCGGGAATACCCGATTCTGCCACCTTGCCCTGGGCATTGACGCCGGGCATCAGGATGGTGACCTTGGTGGGGTCCAGCATGCAGTAGTCGTCGGCCACGTCCTCATCCTGGAAGCCGTGCCACTCCTCGCCGGGCTTCAGCGTCCAGCAGCGCGAGTGGGTGGCCAGCACGCCGTCGGGCGCATCTTCAAAGTCGTAGATCTGGCCGTCGGTCGGATCGAGCACGCGATCAGGCTGGTAGAGATCGAAGAACCATCCATCGCCATCCTCCTGGCGACGCAGGCGGTGCTTGATGGAGGACATGGCCTTGCGGAAGCTGATGGCATCGCTGATGGTCTCCTCCATCAGCGTCTGTCCGGCAGGCTCGTCCATCATGGCTGCGGCCACGTCGAGCGAGGCAATCAGCGGATAGAAGGGCGAGGTGGTGCCGTGCATCATGAACGACTCGTTGAACTGGTCAAAGTCGATGGGCGCGCGCGGGCTGAGCTTGAGGTGCACCATGGATGCCATGGAAAAGGCCGCCAGCATCTTGTGCGTGGACTGCACGGCAAAGAGGAGCGGGCGATCGGGCATGTCATCGGGCACGTCCATGGCGAAGCGGCCGCGATAGATGGGATGGAACTTGGCATAGGCGTACCAGGCTTCGTCAAAGTGAATGCGCGGCACGCTGGGAGAAAGCGCGTTGACCACCTTGTTCACGTCGTAGCAGAGGCCGTCGTAGGTGGAGTTGGTGACGACGGCGTAGCTGGGCTCGCGGCTGTTGGCCCCGGCGGAGAATGGGCTCTTGTCGATCAGCTCGCGGATGGCCTCCGGGCTGAAGCGCTTGAGCGGCACCAGACCGATCATGCCGTAGCCGTTGCGGGTGGGCGTGACGTAGACGGGCCGGGCGCCGGTGACGGTGAGCGAGTGGCAGATGGACTTGTGGCAGTTGGCGTCGGCAATAACGATATCGTCCTGCGCGATGATGCCGTGGCCCACAATCTGGTTTGAGGTGGACGAGCCGCCCAGCACGTAAAAGGTCCAGTCCGCACCGAAGATGCGCGCGGCGTTGCGCTCGGACTCCCCGGCCGGTCCGACGTGATCGAGCCAGGAGCCCAGCGGCGAGGTGGAGATGCCGAGGTCGGAGCGCATGATGTTCTCACCGAAGAAGCGATGGAACTCCATGCCGACCGGATGCTTGAGAAAGGCCACGCCGCCCATGTGGCCGGGCGCGTCCCAGCTGTAGGCTCCCTGATCGTTGTACAGA
>JAJZGG010000133.1 GCA_021804965.1 Acidobacteriota bacterium | reverse complement strand
CCTACTCGCCTCCACGAGTGCAGCCGCGTGTGCACCTGCATCTGTCGTCCCCACTCTCGCAACCGGATGCAGCGGCCGGCGAAGCCGCCTGGCTGCCCATTGTGCGCGAGCATCTGGAGCGCAGCCAGGAGCTGCGCAGCAGCGGCGCAGGCGGCAAATATCGCATTGCCCTGCTGGCGCGCACCGGGAAGGTTCTGCTCCAAGCCGCGCAGCAGCTGGAGTCGGCAGAGATTCCCTATCTGGCAACCGATCTGATTCCGCTCAGCGAGCGCATGGAGATTCTGGATGCCATTTCGCTGGCGCAGGCTGCGCTGCATCCGCAGGATCGGCTGGCCTGGGCGTCGGTTCTGCGCGCGCCGTGGTGCGGGCTGAGCCTTGCCGAACTGCATCGGCTGATCTCGAACGATGATCCGTCGCTGGCCCGCCGTCCGATTCCCGAACTGATCGAGGAGCGGCTGCCGTTGCTGGGTCTGGAATCCGACCGCGCAGCCGTGCTGCTTCGTCTTACGCATCGCATTCTGCAGGCCGGACGCGAACGCCATCGGGCCACGCAGCAGCAGATGGGCAGCTGGCTGCATCGGCTCTGGATGGCAGCCGGTGGCGCACTGGCCACCCGTCCGCTGCAGCAGCGCAATCTGCAGATTCTGTGGACGGCGCTGGACCAGTTGCCGCGCCGCGAACTGGACCTGCTGGAACGCAATCCCGACTCCGGCTGGCGGTCGTTTCTGCGCAAGCTTCCGCCCCAGCCCGATCCGGAGCTCAATCCGGATTTCTGCGTACAGTTGCTCACGATTCACAAGGCCAAGGGGCTGGAGTACGAGGTGGTTCTGCTGCCGGAGCTGCAGCGAAAAGGGAAAAACGACACAGCCCCGATGCTGGCCTGGCTCGAACGCGGAGATCCCCGGTCGGAGCATCTGACGGAGTTTCTGATCGCCCCCATCCAGCCGCGCGGCCAGTCCCAGGGAGGCGCACTGGCCTGGGTGATGCAGCAGAAGCAGCGGCGCGAGGCGGCCGAGGAGCAGCGGGTCTTCTATGTGGCCGCCACGCGTGCCCGCGAGCAGTTGCATCTGTTTGCCACGCCCAAAGCCAACGCGCTGCAAAGCCTGCTGAACGCGCAGGAGCCAGCCCGCAAGCCGTCGCTGCTGCAGATTGTGGCTCCGGGCTTTGCGCAGGAAATTACCCTTGCCGTCGAGTCTCTTGAGGCAGCCGAAGCACCGGTTGATGCTTCCGCGACGGCAGCACCCGCACTGGCCGTGCCGCAGCGTCTGCTGCGCGTGGACCCCGCAGCCCTGCTGGCGATGCCCGATCCTGCCGTCCTGGCCGCAGATTCGATTTCCCTGGACGCCGCCGCCGAGGAGCCGCTCTATCTCCGCTCGCAGGGCGGGCTGCACTCGCGCGCGCAGGGCACGGCCGTGCATCTGCTGCTGCAGCACATGGCGCGTCTGCGCCAGTCCATGCCGGAGACGGCAGCATGGCAGCAGATTGCCGCCGCAGCGCCCGCACTGGCCGCGCAACTGCGTCCGCTGGGGCTGGCGCAGCCCGAGGCAGCCGCTCTGGCCGCAGCCGCCGTCCGCACCGTGCTGGCCTGCGCCGAGGACCCGGTGGGAAGCTGGATCCTTGCGCCGCACGCCCCGGCCTTTACGGAAGCCTCCTGGACCGGCCAGATGCACAGCGCCGATGGCCGCAGCCGCTGGACCACGGTGCGACCGGACCGCTGCTTCCTGGCCTCCACGCATCCGCTGGATGGTCCGGACAGTCAGGATGGCTCGTCCCGCAGCGGCTGGTGGATCCTGGACTACAAAACCACCGGCGCTGCTCTGGCTGGCCTGGCAGCACAGACAACGCCCCCCGCACCGGAGCTGCTCCAGTTCCTGGCCGAGCACCGCCAGCAGTTTGCCCCGCAGCTGGAACTCTACGGCGAGCTGCTGGCCCGGATGCTGCTCGCAGGCGCACAGGCCGCGGCACCCATCCATCTCGGCATCTACTATCCCCTGCTGCGCCGTCTGGACCACTGGCAGATGACCGAGCCGCCATGGCAACACGCCTGAGCCGCAGACAGGATGCCGGCTCGTTCATCCGGTCTTCATCCGGCGGCTGGCTGGGCTGGCACCGGAGCAGGGTTGGCACCGGAGCCGGGCTGGCACCGGATTTTGTGTCCTCATGAACAATTTCACCCCCCGGTATCGAGTTTTCCCACAGCCCCGCACAACCCGAACAGAAAAATAGTGTCTAATCTCAGGAAGGACCGAGCTGCGTCCTTTCAACCGTATCTGCACACAACCCAGGTGAGACCGCAATGAAGACGAATTCGTTCCTTCGCCGCACCGTTCTGACGACCCTTTCGGCTGCATGCCTGCTGCTGCCGGCCTCGCGCACCTTTGCGCAACCGGAAGTCAAGGCACAACCGGCAGCGCGGCTCCATGAGCCGCTGGATTTCTCGCGGATGGTCCCGGTTCCCGGCTCGCTGCATCCGCTTGCCACCCCGGCCAACGACGCAGGCAGGCTGCCCGGCAACACGCCCATGCAGCACATGATGCTCTACTTCAGCCAGACGGCCCAGCAGCAGACGGACCTGAAGCAGTTGCTGGCCGCCCAGCAGAATCCGGCCTCGCCGCAGTATCACCACTGGCTCACGCCGCAGCAGTTTGCCGCCCGCTTTGGCGTCAACGATGCCGACATCGCCGTGGCCGAGCAGTGGCTCCAGCAGCAGGGCTTTGCCATTGATTCGGTGGCCAACGGCAAGACCTTTCTGGTCTTCTCCGGCAACGCCACCCAGGTCGAGCAGGCCTTCCAGACCGAGATGCATCGCTACGTAACCACCTGGCGCGGCCAGCGGGAGACGCATTTTGCGCCCTCCACCCAGTTGCACATCCCGGCTGCCCTTTCGCCGGTGGTGCTGGGGCTGCGCGATCTGGACAACTTCAAGCCGCACTCCATGCTGCTGCCGCTGGCGCCGCAGGCCCGCGCCGCGCAGAGGAGCACGCCCAACCTGGGCTCGGTGCATCCGTCGTTCACCTCCGGCATATCCGGCAATCACTACCTGGCTCCCGGCGACATTGACGTGATCTATAACGTGAATGCGCTCACCAAGCAGGGCATTGACGGCACCGGCCAGACCATTGCCGTGATGGGCCAGTCGGCCATCCTTGCCACCGATATCGAAGCCTTTCAGAAGGCTGCCGGGCTCACGGTCAAGGATCCCACCCAGATTCTGGTCCCCAACTCCGGGACCTCCACCAGGGTAACTGGCGATGAAGGCGAATCCGACCTGGATCTGGAGTGGTCCGGTGCCATCGCTCCGGGCGCCACCATTGACTTTGTCTACACCGGAAACTCCCCATCCAGCAACGGTGTCTTTGACTCCATCATCTATGCGGTGGATAACAAAATCGCGCCGATTCTCAGTGTCAGCTACGGCGGATGCGAGTTCGATGTGGGCTCCTATTACACGACCTTTGAAACAACCACCCAGCAGGCTGCCGCACAGGGCCAGACCATTCTGGCCGCTGCCGGTGACTCCGGCTCCACCTCCTGCTACAGCTCCGGCAGCACGGACACGCTGGCCCAGCAGGAGA
>JAJZGG010000066.1 GCA_021804965.1 Acidobacteriota bacterium | reverse complement strand
CAACAAGCACGGCGAGTTCAACGACCTGCACCAGATCTGGCATAACCGGACGCTGGCCTATAACAACACCATCCAGTCGGGCCGTAGCCAGCTGGTGCGCTATCGCTTCCGCCTGCCGCAGGAGACCAAGGGGCAGGTGCAGATCACCGCATCCGTCCTCTATCGCCGGTTTGATCAGCACTTCATTGACTATGCGATGAACCGCAAGCATTATCCGGAGCAGGTGGTGAACATGGCTTCGGTGACGCGCACCGTCACGCTGGGCCACAACTCGGCCAGCCACCCACTGCCGGACGAAAATCCGGAATGGATGCGCTGGAACAACTACGGCATCGCACTGCTGGATGCGCAGCAGTATGCAGCCTCCGTGCACGCCTTCGAGCGCGTGGCCGCGCTGCGCCCCAACTATGCCGATGCCTACACGAACATGGCCGTGGTGCAGATTCTGTGGGAGAAATATAACGACGCCCGCCCGAATATCGCCAAGGCTCTGGCGCTGGCTCCGGGCGACTCCCGCGCGCTCTACTATCGCGCGCTGGTGGAGCGCAATGAAGGGCAGGTGAACCAGGCGATTACCGATCTGGAGTCGGTGCTGCTCCACTTCCCGCGCTCCCTTGATGCCCTGCGCGAGCTTGGCTTCAGCTACTACCAGAAGCACGAGTACACCAAGTCCGAGGAGATCTACCAGCGGATGCAGGGGATTGACCCGGACAATCTGGCGGCGCACTACAACCTGGCAATTCTCTATCGCCGCCTACACCAGCGCACCAAGGCCAGCTATGAGGCAGCGAGGTTCGCCGATGAGAAGCCCGACCCGACCGCCTCGGTCTATGCGCTGGAGTTCCTGCGCAAGCACCCCGAGGTGGCCAGCGAAAGCGTGGTGTGGCACGTGCATGACCTGACCGGAGACACTCCGCAGAAATCAACCAAGGTGCAATACACCTACATGAGCGGTGGAGGACAGTAGTAGCACTTCGCTACACTGAAACTGACCATGCGACGCTTCCTCCGCTCTGATTACCGATTGCTCTGCCTGCTGATTGTCTGCCTTGCGAGTGGACTGCAGGCATTGCCCGAGAGTTCCACTCACGCACTGAGTCACAAGGACAGGATTGCGGCCGGCGGCAGGCTCTATGCCACCAAGGGCTGCGCCTTCTGCCACGGCAGGCAGGCACAGGGCAGCCCCAAAGGTCCGGCACTGACCCATCTGGGATGGTGGCACTGGCGCGGTGCGCGACTGGCCCACCAGATTGAAAATGGCGGACCCAAGATGCCCGGCTTCGGCGACTCCCTGACGCAGGATGAGGTCACCAGCCTGGTGGTCTGGCTGCGCTCGCATCCGCACCCTGCGGCAGCCGCACACGCCGGTTCCTGAAGCGCACGCGGCGGCTAAGAAAGCGTACGTGGCGACTATTCGCTGTCGGATGCAGGCTGAGCCTGCCTGG
Organism: Acidobacteriota bacterium; assembly: GCA_021804965.1. GTDB lineage: Bacteria > Acidobacteriota > Terriglobia > Terriglobales > Acidobacteriaceae > Acidicapsa. The sequence goes on along the minus strand of JAJZGG010000066.1, from coordinate 14,847 downwards.
CTGCGGCCAACTGGCTGCCGCAGGAGCTGCGCACCACCAGATGCGTGGGCAGCAGAATCTCCCGCGTGGGAAGCTCGGGATGCTCCAGCCGCTGCAGCATGGTGGCCATGGCGATGACCCCGATGGCATTGCAGTCCTGATGCATGGTAGTGAGCGGAACCGGCAGCAGGCTGGCGTAGCGCACATCATCGATTCCGGCGATGCGAATCTCGGTGGGAATCTGCCGACCCAGCGCAATCAGGGTCTGCATCAGCCGTGCAGCGGTCACGTCATTGGCGCAGACAATCCCGTCCGGCGCGTCCTGGTCCAGAATGCGCTTGACGGTGGACTGATCAAGCGCATGCGCCATCCGCACCGCCACCTGTCCGCTGCCCAGCCGTGCATGCCGACAGGCACCCAGAAACCCGGAGATGCGACCATCCACGGTGGATGCCGAGTTCGGCTCGGCAAAGAAGAGCAGGCGCGTGGCCCCGTTGCGCACCAGGTGCTGCGTGATCTGAAAGCCGGTTCTGCGATTGTCGATGCCGACCAGATCGTTGGCTGAGCGCTCCGGATAGGGCAGGTAGCAGCGATCCAGCAGAACGACGGGGACGCGCGCACGCTCCAGCATGCGCATGATGCGGCGATTGGCCGCCTCCATGCCGGCAAACAGCTCCAGCGGGGCAAAGAAGACACCGGCCACCTGCTGCGCAATGAAGTACTGCGCCATGTGCTCGGCCTGCTCCACGGCCTCGCGATCGGTGGTCTCCGGGCTACCCATGCCGGAGGAAGCACCGCGCGAGACATTGGGCCACAGCAGCGAATCGGGCCGCGCGAAGGGCGAGCGCATCATGCCGTGGCAGATGGGCTCGAAGATCTCCGTGCGGCCCAGCTCCGGGATCAGCAGGCCGAGCGTGTAGCCGGTGGTCTGCGGCTTGCGGGTCACGTGCGTTCCGGCTCCCGGCCTGCGGGAGACCAGGTTCATGCGCTGCAGCTCCAGCACAGCCTTGGCGACGGTGATGCGCGAGGCATCAAATGTCTTGCCAAGCTCGGCCTCGCTGGGCAGCCGGTCGCCGGGCTTGTATACGCCGGTGAGAATCCGATTGTGCAGCGAATCGAAGATCAGTTGATGCTTCGGGATGCTTTTCCCTGCGTTTTCATCGGTTTCCCCCAGGCGTTCGTGCCCCTGCCGTTTTGCCATGCGTGCCTCCATTGCTCGTGCTTTCGCTCGTACTCTGCCTTGTCAGGACGGTTATCTCGGCAAACCAAATCCAACCAAATGTCTGCCAAATCGTAGAGACATTATAGTGCGGAACTCAACCCAAAGGAGGAGAAGCATGAGCGAAGCTTTGGCATTTCCCGACGGAATTGCGGCCCATGTAGACTGGCCGTGAAGGAGTGCATTCATGCAAACCAAGGTATTTTCAAGCACAGGAACCCAGGTTGCCCGCATCGGATTGGGCTGCATGGGCATGTCGGACTTTTACGTGCCCGGCGACGAGCAGGAGGCCATTGCCGTCATTCACAGGGCGCTGGATCTGGGCAGCACCTTCCTGGACACGGCAGACATGTATGGTCTGGGACGGAACGAAACGCTGGTGGGCAAGGCGATTCAGGGCCGCCGCGAGCAGGTGTTCCTGGCAACCAAATTCGGCATTCGGCGCTCGGAGACCGGTGCTCCGATGGGCGTTTGCGGCACGCCGGAGTATGTGCGGCAGGCCTGCGAGGCCAGCCTGCGACGGCTGGGCGTGGAGACCATCGACCTCTATTACCAGCACCGCGTGGACCCGGAAACGCCGATTGAAGAAACCGTTGGCGCAATGGCCGAACTGGTGCGCGAAGGGAAGGTACGTTTTCTGGGCCTGTCCGAGGCTGCGGCGGGAACGATTCGCCGCGCCCATGCCACGCATCCGATTGCTGCGCTGCAGACCGAGTACTCGCTGTGGACGCGCGACCCGGAGCAGGAGATTCTGCCCTTGGTGCGCGAGCTGGGGATCGCCTTTGTGGCCTACAGCCCGCTGGGGCGCGGCTTCCTGACCGGTCGCTTCCGCAAGCCTGAGGATCTGGACCCGAGCGATACCCGCCGCAACCATCCGCGCTTCCAGGGGGAAAACTTTGCCGCCAATCTGCAGCTGGTGGCGCAGCTGGAGGAGCTGGCGCGGCAGAAATCCTGCACCGCTTCGCAGATTGCCCTCGCCTGGCTGCTGGCGCAGGGCGAGGATATCTTCCTGATTCCCGGCACCAAGCAGCTGCGGTATCTGGAGCAGAATATCGGCTCGCTGCAGGTGACGCTGACGCCGCAGGAGCTGGCAACCATCCAGACGCTGCTGCCCCTGCAGGCGGCACAGGGAGCCCGCTATCCGGAGGCTACGCTGCGCATGGTGAATCGCTAACGGCTACCGGCGCGCTCGGGCCGGATTGAGCGGGATGAAGCCAGATTGGACAGGGTTGGGCTGAGCCTCCGGAACCGTAGGCTCAGCCCTCGATCTCCCGCCGGATCTGCTCCATGGTTTCCTCGGGAATGGGCGGCATGGCACCGGCCTGCGAGGCCAGATAGCTGCCCCAGCGGTTGCCGGCCTCGTTCAGCACAGCCAGCGGGGCCTGGCGCAGCAGATAGTGGGTCATGGCTGCGGTGAAGGCATCGCCGGCGCCGATGGTATCCATCACTTCCGTGGGAACGCCGGGATGGCGATGCCAGTCGTGACGGCTGACCAGCAGACTGCCCTCGCCTCCGCAGGTGATGGCCACCAGATCGAGCGCAGCATACTGCTCGAGCAGTGCCTCGGCTGCGGCGCGGAAGGGATCACTGCTGCTGGTGGCGGCAGGCAACTGGAGCAGCTCCAGCACGCGCGGCACCTCGGCATCGTTCATCTTCACCACGCTGGCCAGGGTCAGCGACTGCTGCAGCACGGCTGCGGAGTAGAACGGCTCGCGCAGGTTCACGTCAAAGATGCGCGCCGACTGCGGCCCAACGGAGCGCAGCAGCCGGGCAATGGTCGCCGCAGAGACGGCGTTGCGCTGGGCAAGGCTGCCAAAGCAGATGGCGTCGCAGTGGCGCACCACCTGGGTCCAGGCATCGGTGGCCTGCAGAAAATCCCATGCCGCCGGAGCGTGGATCACGTAGCTGGGCTGTCCGTCGGCCAGCTCCACGGAGACCTGTCCGGTCGGGTGCTCGGCGTCCTGCTGCAGGTGGCTGGCATCGACCGGATATCCGGCCAGAACCTCCAGCGTCTGCCCGGCCAGCGCGTCGGCTCCGATGCGGCTGAGAATCGTGGCCTGGTTGCCAAGCCGGGCGGCCATCACGCTGTAATTGGCCGGTGCTCCGCCCAGCTGCGGACCCGTGGGCAGCATGTCCCAGAGCAGCTCTCCAATGCCTACGATTCGCTTCACACGCACATCCTTTCCAGTAATTCTCCAGTACTTGGCGGTCGCGGCAAGCCCGCGGACAGCCACTGGCAGATTGCGACTGTCAAGTTCCACTGTGGGCCAACAGACGCCAGGGTACTTCCGATTCTATTGTGCCGCAGTCGGGGTCCGATGCCGGGTTCGATTCCCTGCCCCGGCACCTGCTCTGCAGCCGTCCCCGGCTGCCGTGACAATCCCTTGGCGTTCGCGATACCCTAAGCCGTACCGAGCCGAGCAACAAGCGGTATCAGGAATCGGTGCCAGCAAACGGTACCAGGAGCACACGAAGAACATGCCCATTCAACCTACTGCGAAGATCTGGCGCAACGGCAGCCTCATTCCCTGGGAAGAGGCCACCATTCACGTCATGAGTCATGTGGTCCATTACGGTTCCAGCATTTTTGAGGGAATCCGCTGCTACAGCCAGCCGTCGGGCGCGGCCATCTTCCGTCTGCCGGAGCACATGCAGCGACTGCTGGATTCGGCCAAGATCTATCGCATGCCCATTGCCTACAATCTGGACGAGCTGTGTGCCGCCGTGGTGGAGACGGTGGAGGCCAACGGCGTGGCCCCCTGCTACATTCGGCCGGTGGCCATGCGCGGCTACGGCGAGATCGGCATCGATCCGCTGAAGTGCCCGATGGATCTGTTCATTGCCAACTTTCCCTGGGGCAAGTATGTGGCCGGAGGACATGGCGGTGCCGATGTCTGCGTGAGCAGCTGGAACCGCATGGCTCCCAACACCCTGCCCGCACTGGCCAAGGCCGGCGCCAACTACATGAACTCGCAGCTGATTCGCATGGAGGCCGAAGCCAACGGCTATGCGGAAGGCATTGCGCTGGACGTGAACGGGCTGGTCTCGGAGGGCTCGGGAGAAAACATTTTTGTGGTGCGCAATGGTGTGGTCTACACGCCGCCGCTGGCCAACTCGGCCCTGTCCGGCATTACGCGGGACTCCATTCTGACCATCGCCCGCCATCTGGGCCTTCCGGTGGTCGAACAGGCCATTCCACGCGAGATGCTCTACATTGCCGATGAGATCTTCTTCACCGGAACCGCGGCTGAGGTTTCCCCGATCCGCTCGATTGACCGCATCGTGATTGGAGACGGAAATCCCGGGCCCATCAGCCAGCAGATCGCCGATGAGTTCTTCGGCATTGCCAACGGGCTGAAGCCGGACCGCTTCGGATGGCTGACGCCGGTCAACGTTCCCGCTTCGGAGACGGTCGGCGTCTGACGGCGCTCCTACCCGGCAGCAAATCTGGCACGAGCAGAAAACACAGGAGGCAGCCAACCCGGCTGCCTCCTGTGTTTTCTCCAGCTACTGCCATCGCCTGTCAGTGGCTGGCCAGTGGCATCAGTCGCAGAATTGCGCTGCCATGCGCCGGCAAGGTCAGCTGACGGATGGTTCCCTTCGGTTTTCCGTCCTGCATCGGCTGCGCTGCCACGGTCTGCTCAGGCAATAGCTGCCGCAGCGTCGCAGCATCGATCGCAATGGTCTGTGCCTGATCGCCCAGATTGAAGACCGCCAGGTAGTGGCCAGCAAATTCGCCGGAGGGAATCCGCGACTGCCAGCAGCGCATCCGGGACCAGCCCGAAGGCAGATGGACCAGGGGCGAGCCGTCGCCCTGCTGGTTCAGGGCAATGCGCAGCCGGTCCTGCAGCATCTGCCGCAGGCCAGGGTCCAGTTGCGTCAGGTTTGCGCCCAGTATCAGCGGTGAGCGCGCAATCGACCACAGGGTGAACTCGGTCTGCTCCTCGGTGGGCGTCAGCCGCGAGTGGCGCGGTTTGCCCCAGCCGGGATGCGGCTCCAGAACGCCAAAAGGCAGCATGTCCTCATCGGGCCAGTGTCCGGGAGCGGCCCAGGCATTCCACTCCGCCAGCCGGTCAAAGGCCTGCCGCGTGCCCAGCGGAAACTCCGATTTCCCCGGCTCCGACACATGCGACCACACGTCCCAGTGGTCGTCGGAGATGCGCCACATCTGCGCATACCTGGCCACCTCTGCGGCGTGGCCCAGCGCGGTGGGTCCCGGCGACAGGCTGAGCAGAATGGGTCGGCCGGTCTTGCGAATGGCGGCTGCAATCTGGCGAATCTCCGTGGCCTTGTAGGGATGGTCGGAGATGCAGTCCACCTTGAGGAAATCCACGCCCCAGGAGGCATAGAGACCGATCATCGCGTCATACCAGGCCTGGCCGGCGGCATTGTCCCGCACGCCGTAGTTGCCATCGTCCCAGGGGCAGACGTCACTGGTGTCGCCGGCATCGGCGGCAGTGAACTTCGATCCGGCGATGGGCAGGCTGCGGCGCACGCTCTCGCGCGGAATGCCGCGCACCAGATGAATGCCGAAGAGCAGCCCCTGGGCGTGCACCCAGTCCGCGATGGGCCGCAGGCCCGCACCGCCGCGCGCTGAGGGGAAGCGGTCAAGAGCCGGAATCAGACGCCCGTTGGCGTCCAGAACAAAATGCTGCGCCGCGGCACCGGAGGCAAGCGGGTCCTGCATGTACCAGCCTTCATCAATGACGGCATACTTCCAGCCATGGGAGCGCATGCCGGCCAGCACACGCACGTTCTGCCGGAACTGGGCCTCGGTGATCGTGAGCCCGTAGGCATCCCAGCTGTTCCAGCCCATGGGCGGAGTGGCCGCCAGCTGCGGCGGCAAGCCACGGGCAGGTAGCGCGACAAGCAGAAAAAGCAGCAGGACCGCAGCAGAGCAACACTGCCCGATGCGGGTCTGCGAGTTGCGGAGCAGTGTAGGGCGCGAAAAAAAGCGATGCAATGGCATGCCAGCATCCTACCGCAACAGCGCAGCAATGGCAGCAGCGGGCTGGCATCTGCGGAGCATCGCGCCGATGCCATCCGGCAGTCTGCTAATCTTCCACTTGAGGCATCAAGCATGTGGAATACCATCCCCCGCCGGGGGAGCTTCCGAACTCGCGTTTTCTGGCTGCTGCTGGCTCTGTTTGCCGCAGGCCCGGCTGCCAGCCTTGCCCAGCCGCCGGCGCAGCTTCCGATTCTCCACAGCGAACATGGTCCAAACTCCGCCGCAGCCCAGCGCGCCCACTATGTGGTGCTGGTCTCGCTCGATGGTTTCCGCTGGGACTATGCCGTGCGCGACCACGCCACGCACCTGCTGCAACTGGGCCGCGAAGGTGCCTGGGCACCGGACGGCATGCTGCCCAGCTATCCTTCGCTCACCTTTCCCAACCATCTTTCGCTCATCACGGGACTGTATCCGGAGCATCACGGAATTCTGGCCAACAGCTTCCTGGACCCGGCCCGCACTGCCGCCGGGAAACCCGACCGATACTCGATTCGCGATGCTGCCGCCGTGACCGATGGAAGCTGGTACAGCGGGGTCCCGCTGTGGTCGCAGGCCGAGGCGCAGGGCATGCGCACGGCCTGCCTCTTCTGGCCCGGCTCCGAGGCGGAAATCGCCGGCCAGCGGCCGTCGGAGTATCTGCGCTTTGACGATCACATTGACGAAAACCTGCGCCTGAAGCAGGTGGTTGCCTGGCTGCAGGAGCCTGCGGCAACGCGGCCGCACTTCATCACGGTTTACTTCTCCGATGTGGACCACGCCGGTCACGCCTTTGGTCCGGACGCGCCACAGACCCATGCCGCCATCCAGCATGTGGACGCGCTGGTGGGCCAGTTGCAACAGGACCTGCAGCAGACCGGCCTGCCGGTGGACCTGGTGGTGGTCAGCGACCACGGCATGATCGCCACCGAGGGGCCGTGGATCACGCTCAGTGACTACGCCGATCTGAGCGGCTTTGCGACCGATGGTCCACTGCTCTATGGCAGGACGGAGGCGGACAGGCAGCGCGTCTACGATCAGCTGAAGCATGCCTCGGACAAGTTTCAGGTCTATCGCCTGCGCGATGTGCCGCCGGAGCTGCACTACAACCGGAATCAGCGCGCCGGCGACCCGGTCGTGATTCCCACCGGCCCCTATGCCATTCGTGCCGTGGCACCGGCCAACGGCAGGCCCGATCACGCGCCGATCCCTGGCTCACATGGCTACAATCCGCGCTGGATGCCGCAGATGAAGGCCAGCTTCTTTGCTGCGGGTCCGGACATCCGGCCCGGCAGCCGCGTGGCTCCGTTTGAGAATGTGAATCTCTACCCCTGGATCGCGACCATGCTGGGCCTGCATCTGCCCACCAGCCCGCTGCCTGTGGATGGCAAACTCAGCATCCTTTCCGGCACGCTGCGGCAGCAGCACAGCACCCAACCCTCCCATCCGGAAGGCAAAACGCAATGACATGCATCCTCGGCATCGACGGTGGTGGAACCAATACGCGCGGCATCATCCGGCGCGGCACAGAGACCCTGGCCCATGCGCAGTGCGGCTCCATCAAGCGCCTGCGCGTGGGCGCAGAACAGGCCGCGGCCAATCTGCGCAGCCTGATGCGGGAGCTGTATCAGCAGGCAGGCATCCATCGTCTGGATGCGGCCAGCGCCGGCATTGCCAGCGCCTCGCTGCCCGGTGTGGCCGAGTGGATTCAGGACATCTTTCGCGAGTGGAACGTGGAGCGCTTTGAGGTTGTCGGCGATGAGGTCATCGCTCTGGATGCGGCCTTTCGCGGCGGTCCCGGCATCCTGCAGATTGCAGGCACGGGCTCGAACTGCATCGGCCGTGCAGAGTCCGGCGCGCTGGAATCCGCCGGTGGCTACAGCTCCACTCTGGGCGATGAAGGCTCCGGCTACTGGATTGGTCTGCATGCGGTGCGGCGGGCGCTGCGAGCCTTTGATCGCGATCAGCCCACGCATGTGCTGGACGAGGTTTCCGCCCTGTGGCAGACGCCGACGCTCAGCGATCTGGTGCAGTTCGGCAACTCCACCCCCGGCCCGGACTTTGCCGCGCTGGCGCCCACGGTGGCCCGGCTGGCGGACTCTGGCGATGCCGTGGCGCTGGACGTGCTGCAGCAGGCAGCCGTGGACCTGGCTGATTTTGTACTGACCGTGCGGGAAAAGCTGCGCAGCGCCGACGCACAGCAGGCCGAGATCCCCGTGGCCTGGACCGGCAGTGTACTGGAAAAGATTCCGCTGGTTCGCGAGCAGTTCACGCGCATTCTCCAGTCCGCAGCGCCGGGAATCTCCGTTGCCACCACGGCCACGGTCGCCATCGAAGGCGCCGTATGGCGGGCTCAGCAGCTTGCCGGCTAGAAAAGCCGCCTGCTGATTCGCTACGCTCTATCCCTGACCACTACGCGAGCCGACCAGCGCTGAATGACGCCACCAGCCTGCCGGATGTATCCAGTGCCACCAGATCGGCTCGACTGCCAACGGCAAGCCCGGCGTGGAGCGTTTCCCTGGCCTGCTGCATGCCCAGCATGCGGGCCGGATTCTGCGTCACGAGCGGCAGCGCCTCCGGCAGCGTGACCCCGGCGAAGTGCATCAGGTTTTCCAGTGCCCGATCCAGCGTGAGCACGCTGCCGGCCAGCACGCCATTGGCGGTGGCGCGACCGTCGGCAAGCTCCACCGCGAGCCCACCCAGTTGATAGTTGCCATCGGGCATTCCCGTCGCCGCCATCGCATCCGTCACCAGAATGCCGCGACGACTGCCCTTCTGCCGCCACCACAGGCGCACCATCCGCGGATCCACATGGATGCCATCGCAGATCAACTCCGCATACAGGGCATCCTCGGTGAGCACAAAACCGGCAATGCCCGGCTCGCGATGATCGAGGGTGCGCATGGCGTTGAAGGTGTGCGTGGCCGACGCGGCTCCGCGCTGCATCAGTTGCTGCGACTGCTGCGCGGTGGCATTGGAGTGGCCCATGGAGACGCGGACTCCGCGCGCGGTGGCGTGGGCTGCCAGCTCGCAGGCTGCGGGCAGCTCCGGGGCCAGCGTCATCAGCCGTACCTGACCGTCGGCAGCTTCGAGCAGTCGGTCGAAGATGGGCACCGAAGGCGCGAGCAGGTCCTGCTCCGGATGCACTCCGCGCTTGGCATGGGAGAGAAACGGACCCTCCAGATGAATGCCGCAGGGAACGGCTCCGGGCCAGTCTGCGTCCCGGCGCATCAGGCGGGCCATCCGCTCCAGCGCGCGCAGCGTCGCATCCAGCGGCGCAGTCACGGTGGTGGCCAGGAAACGCCCGGTTCCGTGCCGGGCCAGAAAACGGCTGATCGCCTCCATGCCGGCCCGGTCGGCCTGCATCACGTCCTGACCGGCGGAGCCGTGAATATGCACATCCAGAAAGGCTGGTGCCAGCAGATGCGCGGAGTAGTCCTGGCAGGGTACGTTGGCCGGCAGCGCGCGTTCGCGGCGGCTGGCAATCTCGACGATGCGGCCATCCTCAACCAGAATCCACGGTTCAGGAATAACGGGCTCAGGAATCAGGGGCTCAGAAATCAGGGGCTCAGAAATGACGGAATCGGAGGCGTGGCCACCCGACGCCAAACCCTGCCACAACGCTGCACCCAGAAGGACGGTCCGCATCCCAGCATCATCGCAGGAAGCAACGGCGGCGATCAAGACGGCGGCTGCCGATTCCGGCAATGCAGGTGACGCCGCGCCGATTGCATCAGTGCACGATGGAGCCGCTGGCACCCTGTCTGCCGGCGCGAAGTCCCAGGGCCGTCATCGCGTCGTCCACCTGCGCCTGAATGCGCGCCAGCTCCGCGTGGTAGTCGACGAAGCGCTTCAGGATTTCCATCCGAAACTCCAGCAGGGCCGCGGCATTGGACTCCTGCGCTGCCTGCGTTCGCGCCTGATTCTGGTGGATGGCTTCCAATGCGGGGACGATTGCCTGCTGCAGCAGTGAGTGAAGACGCTCCAGCAGCTGCGCGGCGTCTCCGGTTTCCTTGTTGTTGTTCATGCTGCCGAGTTTACTGCGGATTTCGCTGCGTTTCCAATGACGCAGGTCATCTTACTTTGGTACTCGTACTGCTTGGCACGCGCCCGGCAAAGCCCATCCAAAACCAGCCGCCGGTACCTGCTGCAGCAGGCGCTGCGCAGTTGTAGACTCAAGGCATGTCATCCGGGATTGCAACGCATCGCATTGGAATTCATCTGGGCACAGCCGGCGGAGCCTGGACAGCAGTGGAGCGCGCACGGCAGATGGGCGCCAACACCTTTCAGTTCTTCTCCTCGAGCCCCAGAATGTGGAAGGCTCCCAAGGTGGCTGCGGCCGATGCCGAGCGCATGCGACAGTTGCGCGCGCAGCTGGACGTGGCACCGCTGGTGATTCACACCAGCTATCTGGTGAACGTGTGCAGCCAGAACGAGGAGACGCGGCAGAAGAGCACAGATGCCTTTCGCGGTGAGATTGAGCGGGCACTGGCCTGGGGCGCCGACTACCTGGTGCTGCATCCCGGCTCGTGGAAGGGACTTACGCGCGAGGAGGGTCTGCGGCTGGCGGCGGAGACCATCATGCGGTCCATTGACAACCTGCCCTGGCAGGAGACATCGTTCCAGATTCTGATTGAAAACACCGCCGGAGCGGAGTTCTCGCTGGGCGGCAGTTTGGAGCAGGTGGCCGAACTGGTGGAGCGGCTGCGCGCGCATGCTCCGGTTGCAGTCTGCCTGGACACCTGCCACACACATGTGGCCGGCTATGATCTGGTCACCGAATCCGGCTACGAGGAGACAATTCGTCAGGTGGAGTCCACCGTGGGCTGCGCACAGGTCAAGGTCTGGCACTGCAACGACGCCAAGGCCGAGCGCGGCTCCAAGCTGGATCGCCACGAACACATCGGTGCCGGAACCATCGGCAGCGCACCCTTCCACCGCCTGCTGCACGACGCGCGTTTCGCGCACTGTGCCTTCATTGCCGAAACGCCGGTCGATGAGCCCGGCGACGATCTGCGCAACGTGCAACTGCTGCGTCGGCTGGCGGAGACACCGCAGCTCTGATGCTCCACCACAAACCCGGAAGCTGGCTCCGATGACCATGCCGAAGACACCCTCCGCAGCAGCCCTGACGCCGGAACAGATCGGCGAGCTGCTGGCTGCATCCATCGATCCGCAGCGCATCCTCACCCGCGAGATCGACCGCATCGCCTTTGCCTCCGACGCGAGCTTCTATCGGCAGATTCCGCAGGCCGTGGTGCAGCCCTGCAGCGAGGCCGAGGTCGCCACGCTCTTTGGCTTCAGCCGCCGGCACGGGATTCCACTCGTCTTCCGCGCCGGTGGCACAAGCCTCTCCGGGCAAAGCATCACCGATGGCATCCTCGTCGATCTGGGGCGCCACATGCGCGCACTGCGCGTCGAGGACGGAGGCCGCGCCATCCGCCTGCAACCGGGCGTGATCGGGCAGCACGCCAACGATGCCCTGCGGCTCTATCAGCGCAAGATTGGTCCTGATCCGGCCTCCATCCACAGCTGCCGCGTGGGCGGCATCCTGTCCAACAATGCCAGCGGAATGTGCTGCGGCGTGGCGCAGAATGCCTACCACACGCTGCGCTCGCTCACCTTCATGCTGCCCTCCGGCACGCGGCTGGACACGGCAGCGCCGGATGCCGACCAGCAGATGCTGGCGCTGGAACCGGCACTGCATCGCGGCCTGCTGCAGCTGCGCGCGCAGATTCTGGCGCAACCGGCACTGGTCGAGCGCATCCGCAGCAAGTACCGCAGCAAGAACACCACCGGCTACAGCCTGAATGCCTTTCTCGACCATGACCGCGCCATCGACATCTTTGCGCATCTGCTGATCGGGGCCGAGGGAACGCTGGCATGGATTGCCGAGGCCGTGTTGGAGACGGTGCCGGACAAGCCGGTCAAATACACCGGCCTGCTGCTGTTTGCCGACCTTCGCACGGCCTGCGCAGCTATTGTGCCGCTACGGGAGGCTGGTGCTGCTGCATTGGAGCTGATGGATCGCGCGGCTCTGCGCTCGGTGCAGGACCAGCCGGGAGTGCCGTCTGCGATTTGCGACCTGCCGCCGAAGTCTGCCGCACTGCTGGTCGAGTTTCAGTACGTCAGCGAGGAGGAGTTTGCCGCCGAGCAGAGGCGCGTGGATGTGGCCTGCCACGAACTGCCGCTGCTGGCTCCTGCAACGCTTACGCGCCATCCCGTGACGCAGGCCCAGTTCTGGAAGATGCGCAAGGGCATGTTTCCGTCCGTGGGGGCGGTGCGTGCGCGCGGCACCACGGTGATCATTGAGGACGTCGCCTTCCCCGTGGAGCAGCTGGCCGATGCCGCGCTCGACCTGCGCGCCCTGCTGGACCAGCATGGGTATCGCGAGGCCATTCTCTTTGGCCACGCCAAGGATGGCAATCTCCACTTTGTGCTGACCCAGGGCTTCCAGAGCAGGCAGGAGACGGATCGTTATCGCCGCTTCATCGATGCGCTGGTGGATCTGGTTGTCCGCCGCTACCAGGGCGCATTGAAGGCCGAGCACGGGACAGGCCGAAACATGGCGCCCTTTGTCGAAGCTGAATGGGGGCCGGAGGCGCTGCAGATCATGCAGCAGCTCAAACAGCTTGCCGACCCCGACGGCCTGCTGAATCCCGGCGTCATCCTGAACCCGAATCCGCTGGCGCATCTGGAGCACCTCAAGGACTTTCCCATCGTCGAGGAAGAGGTGGACAAGTGCATTGAATGCGGCTACTGCGAACCCAGCTGCCCCAGCCGCGACTTTACGCTCACGCCGCGCCAGCGCATCGTGGTCCGGCGGGAGATGGCGCGCATTTCCTCGCGCGAGCCGGCACGAAGAGCGGCACTCGAACGGGATTTTCCCTACATGGCGCTGGACACCTGCGCCGTGGACGGGCTGTGCGCCACCGACTGCCCGGTGAAGATCGATACCGGCCAGCTCACGCGTAGGCTGCGCGCCAGCCGCCACTCCGCGATGGCCCGTTGGATGGCCGAAACTGCCGCACGCAACTTTTCCCTAGCCGAGGCAGCCGTGCGTAGCGCATTGCGCGCGGGGCATCTGCTGGAGCGCATCGTGGGCCAGCGCTCACTGCAGAGCCTGACGCAGGCCATCAGCCGCGTCAGCCAGCGGCTTTTCCAGGAGCCGTTCTGGCAATGGACGCCGCAGATGCCGCCGGCGGCCGGACCGATTCCGGGGGCAGGGACAACGGCTGGGCCTGCAACAACCGGTGCCTGCGATGCGCTCTGGTATCCCTCCTGCATTCATCGCATGATGGGGCCGCAGCCGTCGTCCTCCCTGTCCGCCGGCGACACAGCCCGCACTGCAGAGCCGCTGCACCAGGTGGCCATGCGCCTGGCTGCGCGCGCCGGTGTGCGACTGCAGCTGCCGCCCAGCGCCGCGGGCACCTGCTGCGGCGTTCCATTCTCCTCCAAAGGCTTCACGGCGGCGCATCGCATAGCCCTCGACCACACCGTTCGCCAGCTTCACGCGTGGACGCGGCAGGGGCAGATTCCGGTTGTGGTGGATAACAGTCCCTGCACGCTTGGCCTGCAGTCGGCACGGCCCTACCTGTCGCCGGAGACGCAGCCGCTCTGGGATCAGCTGCGAATCCTGGACAGCATTGCCTTCGCGCAGCAGTTTCTGCTTCCGCGCCTGAAGCTGCAACCGGTGGCCACCACCGTGGCGCTGCATCCGGTCTGCTCGGTCGTCAAGATGCAGCTCACCGGGCCGCTGACCACCATTGCAGAATCCTGTGCCGAACGCGTCGTCACCCCGGAGCACAGCGGCTGCTGCGCCTTTGCCGGAGATCGGGGATTTCTGATTCCCGCGCTGACCGCGGCAGCCACCGCGCCGATGGCCCGGCAGATTGCATCCTGCCAGCCGCAATCCTGCTACTCCAGCAGCCGCACCTGCGAGATTGCGATGACCCAGGCCACCGGCAGGCACTACCAGTCCTTCCTGCATTTGCTGGACGAAGCCTCGCACCCGACAGCGAACCGACAGAGCATCGGGCTGATGGCGTATCCGGCGGCGCAGCTCCCCGGCAATGCGGCTCCGATACAATCGGAGTGAGAGGAGCAACACAGCATGTCACGGAAAGCGCTTATAGCTGCGAACTGGAAGATGTATAAAACCCCGGCCGAGTCCAAGGCCTTTATCGATGCCTTTCTCCCGCTGGTCACCGGCCACACACGGGATGAGATTGCCCTGTTTCCATCCGTCACTTCGCTGGCCACCGTGGTTGCTGCGCTGGCAGGGACGAACATTCATGCCGGCCTGCAGAACATGCACTTCGCCGACGAAGGCGCATACACCGGAGAGACTTCGCCGCTGATGCTGAAGGCTGTCGGTGCCACGCACACGCTGATTGGCCACTCCGAGCGTCGCCAGTACTTTGCAGAAAGCGATGAGATTGTGAACCGCAAGCTGCACACCGCGCTGAAGCATGGCATCGTGCCCGTGGTCTGCATTGGCGAATCGCTTGCCGAGCGCGAGGCCGGAGATACGGCCGGCGTGCTCAAGACCCAGATCCAGCGCGGCTTTGCCGGCATCACCGCAGAGCAGGCAGCACCCATCGTCATCGCCTATGAGCCGGTATGGGCCATCGGCACCGGCAAAACCGCCACGCCAGAGATGGCC
>JAJZGG010000132.1 GCA_021804965.1 Acidobacteriota bacterium | reverse complement strand
CGGTCATGGTCTGCCTGGCCATCCTCTCGATCTATTCCGTGGGGGTGATCCTGCAGAAGCACCGCCGCTTCCGCTCGGCGGCCCGGCAGTCGCAGAAGTTCAAGCCGGTGTTCGGAAACTCCTTGCGCTCGGACAAGCTGCAGGAGGCGGTCGAGGCCGCCAAGCAGCACCAGGCATCGCACGTGGCGCAGGTGGTCTCTGCGGGCATCGTGGAGTACAGCGGCGCCAAGGCCGCCGATCCCGGGGTGGCGTTCGCTCTGTCCCGGCTGCCGGACCTCACGCTGGACAAGACGCCGATCGAGGTCAACGATGCGCCGGGGTTCGTCTCCAACCGCGTGCTGATGCCGCTGATCAACGAGGCGGCCTTTGCGGTGATGGAGGGTGTGGCCACGGCCGAGGCTGTCGATGCGGTCTTCCAGCTGGGCATGGCGCATCCGATGGGTCCGCTGACGCTGGCCGACTTCATCGGTCTGGATGTCTGCGTGGATATTCTGCGGGTGCTGCAGGAGGGCCACGGCGACCCGAAGTTTCGCCCCTGCCCGCTGCTGGTGCGGATGGTTTCCGCCGGGTGGCTGGGGCGCAAGACCGGCCGCGGCTTCTATACCTATCCGGAGACGAAACCGGCGGGGAATGTCGGGTAGCTGGTTCCGCCGGACGAGTACCGTGGAGGGTCGCTGCAAAGGCCGGGACCGGCTTTCCACAGGACGATGGCGAGCTTCGGGTCTATGCTGAGGGAATGGTCGAGTTCACGGTACTGGCCTCCGGTTCACGCGGCAACAGCGCCGTGCTCAGCGCCGGTTCCACGCGCATACTGCTGGATGCCGGGCTGAGCGCGCGGGAGTTGTGCCGTCGGATGCAGGGCTGCGGGATCGATCCGGCGACGCTCGATGCGATTCTGATCACCCACGAACACTCCGACCATGTGCGCGGACTGGGAGCGATGGCCCGGCGGCTGGGCGTGCCGGTGTATCTGACCGAGGCAACCCATCGGGAGTGGCGGCGGATTGTCTGTCCGCAGCCCAAGCAGACCTATGCCCAGTGGCTGGAGGCACTGCGCGCCCGCAAGGCAGCCGCGCAGCAGGCCGGGCAGCCCGATGGCAGGCCGGGCGAGCTGGAGTCCGTTGCCGCCGGACTGGCGCTGGCCGCCGAGGCTGCCGATGGGCCGGAATCAGGATTGCTGGAAACAGAGGCGCTGGTAACAGAGGCGCTGGAAACGGACGCTCTGGAGTCGGACCAGTCTGCGACGGAAGCAGCCGGGCCGGAAGCCGCCGGGCAGAAGTCTGGCAATGCCGCGCATCTACCCGAGGTCTGCTACCTGAAGCCGGGTGAGCCGTTTTCGCTGGGTGCCATTGAGGTGCATCCCTTCACGATTCCGCATGATGCGGCCGATCCGGTGGGGTATGTCTTCCGCGCCGAAGGCGTGCGGGTGGGCGTGGCCACCGACCTGGGGTATGTGCCGCCGAATGTGGCCGCGCAACTGCAGGGCTGCGACCTGCTGATGCTGGAGTCGAATCACGATCTGGACATGCTGCGCGATGGGCCGTATCCGTGGTCGGTCAAGCAGCGGGTGCTGTCGCGGGTGGGGCATCTCTCCAATGATGCGGCGGCGGAGTTTCTGGAGCAGAACTGGGATGGCCGGGCCGGGTGGGTGATCCTGGCGCATCTGTCGGAAAGTAACAACCTGCCGGAGATTGCGCGGCTGACGGCCGAGCGCGCGCTGGAGCGCCATGCGGCCTCGCTGTTTGGGCGGCAACTCCTGCTGGCGCAACAGGATGAGCCGCTGTCGCCGATTGCGCTGTGAGTGCTGCCGGGCGAATGAATGGCACGCGTGCAGGCAATTATGCCGTTTTCCGGCATACTGGCAATCCCTGGGCGCGGTGTGGACCATGGGCCGCGCAGGGCGGTTGGGGATGGGGGAACACGACGAGACCCGTTCCGAATCGGGAAGGAATGCTATTCGCATAAGCCGGTGCCTGGGAGGTTCCACCGTGGAAATCTCCGCAGAAAAAACCAAAATCGGTTACCATGGTGTTATCGGCGTCTGGTTCGTGGGCCCGTTTCTGTGCGCCCTCCGGAACCCTGCAACGCATCGTGAACCCTGGTACGCATCTTTCCGAACCCATTTCGTCGTAGAGAGAGTCTATTCAGTATGGCAGGAAGTGGTTGTACGGACAGAGTAATTGGCGCGATTCTGGGAAGCTGGCGGTATGACATCTCCGCGATCTCCCCGGAGATGCGTCGCGACTATGAACAGCATCTGGCGGAGTGCCCGCGCTGCCACGCACGGCAACGCTTCCATCGCACGCTGGATGGCTCGCTGGCGGTGCTGACGGCGCTTTCCATGCTGTCGTTTCTGTTTGCGCTGGCGGTGCTGCAGCGGGTGAAGATCCTGGAGCATGTGGCCTTCAACATCCTGCATCTGGAGGTGGTTTCGATGTACCAGATGCTGGTTTCGGCTGCCGTGGCCGGGCTGATCTTCTCGCTGATCGCCTTTTTGCTGGTGATGACGACGACGCCCGCACCGACCTATCTGGGCGGAGTGGCACGGGATCGCGCCCGGACGCTGGAAGCGCGCCTGCCGGAGTCGATCCGCTCGCTGCGCTCCCGCTCCTAAGCGTAGCCAGTCGGGTGCGGCCGACCGCGCCGCAAGCAGTTCAACTTTCTTCTCCTTGGAAGAGCAAAGGAATGCCGGGCAGAGCCGAAGGGCTGCTGCCCGGCATTGTTTTGGGGCTTTCGGTGTGGAGGGTTGCCTGCTTTGCTGCGCGATGTTCGGCAGTGCAGGCTGCGGAATTACGCAGGGCGCTGCATGGCGCCCGTCAGGCTGCTGACCTGGGCGACGTGGTGGCTGCGGCACCAGCGTTCGAGCTGGGTGCCCAGCCGCTCGACGGCGCGCGGGTCGGCGTAGCTGGCGGTGCCCACCTGCACGGCGGTGGCACCGGCCAGCAGAAACTCGACAGCATCCTCGGCCGTGGTGATGCCGCCCATGCCCAGGATGGGGATGGAGACGGCTTGTGCCGCCTCCCAGACCATGCGCACGGCGATCGGCTTGATGCCCGGCCCGGAGAGTCCGCCGGTGATGTTGGCCAACCGGGGCTTGCGGGTTTCCGTATCGATGCTGAGGGCCAGGAAGGTGTTGACCAGCGAGAGTGCGTCGGCACCGGCGCGCTCGGCAATCGCTGCCATCTGCGCGATGGAGGTGACGTTGGGGCTCAGCTTGACGATGACCGGACGCCGGGCAACGGTGCGGACGCGGGCGACAAGGTACTCCAGCGCGGAGGGATCGGCGCCGAAGGTCATGCCGCCCTCGTGGACATTGGGGCAGCTCACGTTCAGCTCGTAGGCGGCGATGCCGGGGGCGTCATTGAGCCGTTCGACGACGGCCACGTAGTCCTGCACCTGGGTGCCGAAGACGTTGACGATGACCTTGCAGGAGGGGTAGCGAGCCAGAGCCGGAAGCTTGGTGGCAACGAAGGCCTCGACGCCCATGTTCTGCAGCCCGATGGCGTTGAGCATGCCGGCGGCGGTGGGCACCATGCGCGGTGCCGGGTTGCCGGCCATGGGCTCGCGCGAGATTCCCTTGGTGACGAAGGCTCCGATGCGGTCGAGGGCGACGATCTCCTCAAACTCGATGCCGTAGCCGAAGGTGCCGCTGGCGGCGATGACCGGGCTGACCAGCTCCAGACCGGCAAAACGGACTGTCATTTCCGGCTTCAAATCAGGCTTGCTCCGTTCATCCTCCATTCAGGATAAACGGAGCAGGCAGTGGAAGGCGGAATCATCGGGCGATTCGCGTGGAAGTGGTGGCCGCGACGCCGGCTGCGGAAGCTGGCCGGATGGCCTGCGTGAGCACGTGGCCCACGGCTGCCGAGGGCTGGTTGATGCCCAGCAGCGAGGCCAGCGTGGCGGCCAGATCGACCGGCTCCACGCGTCCGCGGTAGGTGCCGGGACGGAAGGCCGAGCCATAGAAGGCCAGCGGCACGTGGCGGTCATAGCTCCAAGATCG
>JAJZGG010000065.1 GCA_021804965.1 Acidobacteriota bacterium | reverse complement strand
ATCACTGCCTGCGCTCCGGCGGCAGGGCTCAAATACCTCTCAGATTCCCGGCGGAGGTGGATTCTGCGGCAACGGATGCAGGTATCGCTGATATCCGCGACGGAAGGCACGGCGATAATCCACCACGGCCATGGGAGGCACCGGGGGATTGCGGAATTTCGGATGTCGTCGCATGGCAGGCGGACGTCCCGCAGCCACATCCCGCCGTGCAGCTTCAAATCCATCGTGGAAGCCCATCCGCGCCACCTGATCGGCGGTGATGACTGGGGGCGGCGGCTGGTAGGCAACCGGCTGCGGGTGGGAGCAGCCGAGCAGCAGCATTGGGGAAAACAGCAGGGCCAGAATTTGCATTTTCTTCATGGGCATGTGTCCTCAAGCAAATCAGACGACAAAGCAGCCGGACAGGCGACAGCAGGATGCAAACTTCCGCAAAGAATTCCCATCCCTGCCCGGATTCGATCAGCGTTCCCGCACTCCAGGCCGGTGGGACACATCGGCTCCCAGGCAACGGGCGCAGCAGCAGGCAAGCAAATGCCAGTTCTCCTCCAGAAACTGTGCCAGTCCCCGACCGGGTCGGCTGGCCGGGTCCAGTGCCACGTATCCGGCCAGCGCCTCGGCGTAGCTGTGCTGCGAAAGCACCTGCAAATGCCGCGACAACAGCAGCAGGGCAAGCGATGCAGAGCGGGATTCGCCCTGATTGCAGTGGATGCGCAGCGCCTGCCCGGCATCGTAGCGGGGTGCTGCAAAGGCAAAGAACTGCTGGAACGACTCCAACTGGAAGAGCGGAACGGGAGGATCAATCAGGTTCAGCCAAAGGTCGTGCGCATCCGCGCGAGCCAGATAATTTGGGTGCTCCGGAGGCAGGCTCTTCGCATAGCCGATGGCCCGCTGATGGCAGGGTGTTTTGCA
This sequence comes from Acidobacteriota bacterium, assembly GCA_021804965.1. Classification (GTDB taxonomy): domain Bacteria; phylum Acidobacteriota; class Terriglobia; order Terriglobales; family Acidobacteriaceae; genus Acidicapsa. The sequence continues at coordinate 16,355 of JAJZGG010000065.1, read as the reverse complement.
TGCGTGGACCACGGCGCACTCCGGGGAACCCTCGCAGCAGCCATCCTGACCAGCGACCCAGAGACGCGGATGGATGGAGCGCAGCGAGCTCATCGTAATCCCGGTGGAAGTGCAGCCTTCATCATGCCGCAGCCGGCAAGGAAGTGCTGGTAGGAGGAGGAGAGTGTCTGTGCCGGAACGGGCAGCAAGGACAACCCGTCCGCCGCAGCCATGCGCATTTCGCCGGTTCCCTGCGCGTCCAGCAGCAGGTCGGCAAGCTTGTGCGCCGTCTCCAGATCAAAGCTCTCCGTGGTCACCACATACTGACCCCGTGTGCGGATCAGCACCGGACCTTCGCTGGTGGAGTAGACCCGATCTTCCGGGTCCGATTGCGGAATCGGACGCACATCCTCATACTTGAGCGCCAGCTCCCGTGCATCCAATGCGGCAAAGGCACGCGCGGCCGCTGCATTGGTCCAGGCAGAAAGGTAGACCAGCGCCACCGACGCAGTCTGGCTCTGCTGCTCGGCAGTGGTTGCCGTGCGCAGCTGGCCGGCCCAGTAGATGCCGCCATTCCAGGCAGACCCCAGAGTGCGTGCCGCCGCCGGTCCTCCATAGAGCGTGGTCAGGATGCGCAGGTCCAGCTGTCCAATCTGCCCCAGATCGATGGCGCGGTACCGGGCATCCACCATCGGGTGAATATTCGGCAGCAGCGGGACGGGAGCCGGACGATTCTGTTCGTAATAGCGCGGGTTGAAGATGGCCCACGAGGATGTCGGCGGATGATCCAGCGTTCCCGCAAAGGCTGCATTGCGGCCGCGATCCATCCACACATCCTGAATGAATCCAAGACCAGCCTGATAGGGAAAGATCAGCGACTGACTCAGCAGCAGCGGAGCACGGGCAAGCACCGGCGATCCAGATGTAGAGGACATCTGGTCCTGCAGCTTCTGCACCAGCTCCGGATCGCTGAGCAGTGTCCGCCCGCTGGATCGCAACGCGTAGTTCACAAAGACTGCCATGGCCTGGCCTTCGGTGACCGCATCCCTGGCCGTATCCATCTCATCCGTTGCAAGATCGGCATTGTCGGTGCTGGCATCATGGCTGACTTCCGTGGGCGAGACATCACTCCACGTCTGCAGATGAACCCGCTGGTCCTGCAGCGCGTGCGTCAGCTCATGCACCAGCACAGGCTTCTGCGTCTCCGGATCCACCCAGTTCAGAATGTAGACCGTCTTCGTTTTGGGGTCGTAGTAGCCGGCGATCTGCTCCTTGAGCAGCTCCAGCAGAAACGGCCGCAGATGGAAGTCGCGATCCAGCAGACCAAACTTCTTCAGCACCACCTCGCTCTGCTGCATGCGCCGTGCATCGTTGTCCTCATTCAGCTTGTCCAGCAGATACTGCTCCACCTGCGCGCGGCTGCTCAGCGCCCGCTTGACGGGCGCTTGGATGCCCAGCCCCGTGGTGGTGGAGGCAAAGTGCAGCAGATCATCCACGCTGCGAAAGAGTTGCTGCGCCTGCTCCGGCGTGATGAGCTTTTCCCCAGATTTTTTCCCGGATGGGGACGGTGGCGCTTGAGCAACCATGACCGGTCCGGCGCATGCAGCCGCTCCCAGAATCAGTGCAGCCAGCAGAGACAAAGAGCGGCGAACGGGCATGGATTCCTTTGCAGCGAAGGCGGATCGGTGGCACGCAGGCGATGGACGAGCAAATCGAATCTGCTGGCAGTATGCTATCGCGTTTCCAGCCCCGCGTGTGTAAGGCCGCAATCGCCGCTGGAGAAACGATCCACAGGCTGCATGCACAGAAAGCCGGCAGCGATATAATCAGTAGGGCAGACAGTAGGGCAGAGCCTGGCGAAATAGCTCAAAACAGGGAGCTTTCCGGACGCCGCGCTGGGAACGTCTACAGGATATTTTCGGCACTTCCACACACGCAGATTCCGGGCAAGGCAGGCGGACTGCAAACAGCACCCGGCATGAGGATCGAGAGCATGCTCGAACAACCCGAATCCACGACAAACGCAACCGGCACATCCATGGCTCCCACGCCGCTAGTGCGTGCGCTTCTCGATGCACAGACCGCTGCCACACCGCAGACCGTGCCCTATCGCGGCATGGCAACCGTGGCCTCCTTCGGCGATGTGGACGCGGAGGCCTGCGCGGCTCGCACCGGCGTGGTCGTCTACGATCTGGGCTGGCGTCGTCGCGTGGAGGTGGTGGGCGAGGATCGCCTGCGCTGGCTGAATGGTATGGTAACCAATGCCGTCTCTGACCTGGCAGCCGGCACCAGCAACTACAACCTGGTCCTGAACGCGCAAGGCCGGATTCAAGGCGACTGTTGCATCTGGCGTGGTCACTCCGAAGATCAGCTGCTGCTGGAGATCGCCGAAGACCAATTCGAAGCGCTCCACACGCATCTCGACCGTTTCATCATCATGGACGATGTTGTTCTGCAGCCGCAGCAAGGCTGGACAGCACTGGGCCTCACCGGACCGGATGCGGTTCCGCTGCTGGATCGGATCATTCCCTCTGCCGGGGGCTGCGGCCAGATGGCGCCTGGCACGTGGAAGCAGGTCGCGTCACAAGAGGGACTGGGGGCAACGGCAATTCCCGTTGACCTGCGCCGCGAAACCGGCCGACAGGCACAGCACTGGAATCTCTGGTGCCGCGAGGCGGATGTGGCCGCACTCTGGCAGCTGCTGCGCGATGCCGGAGCCAGCCCGATGGGCTGCGAAGCCGTGGAGCGGCTCAGAGTCGTGGAGGGTGTCCCGGCCTTCGGCATTGACTTTGCCGGCGACACACTGCCGCAGGAAACCGCCATCGAAGACGCACTGCACTTCTCCAAGGGCTGCTATCTGGGCCAGGAGATCGTGGAGCGCATTCGCTCCCGTGGTCAGGTGCACCGCCATCTGCGCACGCTTGAAATCTTTCCCGAAGAGCAGGCACCCGGCGCGGGCCTGGAACTGACCGATGCCAACGGCAAGCCGCTGGTCCGCTTGACCAGCGTGGCACCATGGAATTGCAACGGAAGTACCCAATGGTTTGCACTGGGGATGGTTCGCGCTGAGGCGGAGATCGGTTCGACAGCACTCCGGTATGCCGGCGGCAGCGCACGCCTGACGACAGCCAGCCACCCGAAAACGCAGAATTCCTAACCAGGAACGAGAGACCCATGAGCGACACGCAGGATACGCCGAAGTTTACGGTCATCAATCGCCGAAAATGGCTCGAAGAAGACGGACCCGAAGTAGCAGAAACACCCGCAGCCCCAACCCAGCCAGCAGAGCCGCAGCAGCAGGCCCCAGCCGCAGAGCCGCCGCGTCCCCGGCTGGTGGAGATGCCGGAGCCGAAGCGCGCATTCGATGAAGCCGCACAGGAGGCCGCTCAGGAGGCCGAGGAGGACCTGGCAGGTGCCGTCGCAGGCCCCACTCAGGAGGAGTCCAGCTTCCAGAAGATGCAGTATGAGCAGTCCGCCGAGCGGCTGGAAACGCTGGTGCGCGCGCAGAACCCCGGCGCCCCTGCCATGGAAAAAATCGGCTTCGAGCATCTGGTGCAGCAGCTCTATCTCTCGGCCCTGATGCAGATGGGCGCCGGAACACCCGAAGGGCAGCGCCCGCGGGTCGATATCCTTGGCGCAAAGCAGACCATCGACCTGATGGGAGTCCTGCAGGAAAAGACCGTCGGAAACCTGAACGACGCGGAGAAGCGAACCCTGGACACCGCGCTCTACGAGCTGCGCATGACCTTCCTGGAGCTGACGCGGATGATCTCCCTGCAGACGCCGCCACCGCCCGGCGGAGCCAAGCACTGAGCATGATGCCGGAAGCGCAAACAGCCACGGCGCGACTGCGGTTTCTGGGCACCGGAACGTCCATGGGCGTGCCGACGCTGGGCTGCAGTTGTAGCGTGTGCACCAGCTCCGATCCGCGGGATCGGCGGCTGCGCCCTTCCGTGCTGGTGGAGTGGACGGAAGCCGATCCGGAGGGCATGCGACAGCGTTGCGTCTGGATTGATACCGGCCCCGATTTTCGCGAACAGGCACTGTCCATCGGCTTGCAGCAGTTGGACGCGGTGCTCTACACGCACTCGCATGCCGACCATATTCTCGGCCTCGATGATCTCCGCCCGCTCAGCTATCTGCATGAAGATCGCACCGGCGAGCCCATTCCGCTCTACGTCAGCGATGAGACGCGCGCCGTGATGGAGCACGTCTTCTCCTACACTTTTTCTCCGGCAGCCACCTACTCCCACCGGGCACGCGCAGAGCTGCGCGCCATCGGCAAGGGCGTCACCGTGGGGCAGCTGCGCTTTCAGCCGCTCAAGCTGCTGCACGGGACCATGGAAATTGTGGGCTGGCGCTTCGGCAGCGCGGCCTATCTGACCGATGTCAGCATGATCCCCGAGGAGACCTTCCCCCATCTGCAGGGGCTGGATCTGCTCGTGCTTTCCGCGCTTCGCCATCGCCCCCACCCCAGCCATGCCACGGTCAAGCAGGCCGTTGCCTGGGCGCAGCAGATTGGCGCGCGACAAACTCTGCTGACCCACATCTCGCACGATCTGGGACATGCCGCCACCAATCAGATGCTGCCCGACGGAGTTTCCCTGGCCTGGGATGGACTGTGTGTCGACTTTCCGCTGGAGCCGACAACCCACGCCAGGCAGGACGACGCCAGGCAGGGCCAGGCAAAGCGGGGCCACGCATGAGCACCTCCATGCAGGTCTACCGTTCGCTCGAAGAGATTCCGCCCGGCCTGGGACCCACCGTGGCCAGCATTGGCAACTTCGACGGCCTGCATCGCGGCCACCGGACGATTCTGGCGGCAGCGCGCAGCGAGGCGCAGCGTCTGGGTGCCCGCGTGGCTGTCGTCACCTTTGATCCGCACCCCATGCAGATTCTGAAGCCGGAGGCAGCGCCCGAAACCCTGACGCCAACGGAGGAAAAACTCCGCCTACTGGAGCAGGCCGGCGTGGACATCGCCGTGGTGCTTCCCTTCAGCCGGGCTTTCAGCCAGCTTTCTGCCCGGGAGTTTCTGCAGCAGGTGCTCGCTGCACGGCTGGGCACTGTCTCCCTGCATGAGGGAAGCAACTTTCGCTGCGGACATCGCGCCGAAGCCGGGATGGACGAGCTGCAGCTGCTGGGCGCAGAGATGGGATTCGCGGTTCACGCCCACGCCGCAGTCGTTGTTCGCAGGCAGGAAGTTTCCAGCACCGTCATCCGCGCCCGGCTTCGGGAGGGCAACGTGAATGCAGCCCGCTGGATGCTGGGCCGATGCTTTTCCGTGCATTCCCATCCGGCCCGCGGACGCGGCATCGGCAGCCGCCAGCTGGCTCCCACGGTGAATCTGGCCGAGTATCCCGGAATGCTGCCGCGCGCCGGAGTTTACGTCACCCGGCTGGGTGTGGACGGCCCCACCGGCATGCGGTGGATGGAAGCGGTCTCCAACGTCGGCTGGCGACCCACGGTCGGCGAGCCCTCCTTCGCCGTGGAGACACACATCCTGGACTTTGAACCCATGGAGCTGACCGAATCCACCGCACTGGAACTGGAGTTCCGCCACTGGCTTCGCCCGGAGATCAAGTGGCCCGATGTGGCAAGCCTGAAGGCCCAGATTGCGCGCGATGTGCACCGCGCAAGACGGTACTTCGCGCTGGCCGGGCGGCTGGGGCAACGTCTGGAGTAGCGGCTGGCGCACGACTGCTGAGCACGACCGTCTGCGCCGGAACGGTCGCATCTTCGGGGAAACTCTCCTGCGGATGCTCCGCAATGGCGGCCCGCATGAACGTGGCCCAGATGGGCAATGCGGCACGGGCTCCGGTTTCCTTGTCGCCCAGCGACTGTCGGCTGTCATAGCCCACCCACACGCCGCAGGTCACCGAAGGCGAAAACCCCAGAAACCACGCATCGGTAAAGTTGCTCGTCGTGCCGGTCTTGCCGCCGATGGGATGGTTCAACGCCGCGGCCGAAGCTGCCGTTCCCGAACGCGTGACAGCGCGAAACAGGCGCATCATCGAGCGGGCTGTCTGCTGGCTGATGACCGAGGCAATGGCCGCCGGGGGCTGCCAGAGCGGAATGCCATCGGCACTCGAGACGGACCGGATCAGGTGTGCCTGCACGCGGATGCCATCGTTGGGAAAGACCGCATAGGACTGCATCTGTTCGGCCAGCGTAATCTCCACCGCACCCAGCGCAATGGGCAGATACGGGGGAATCGTGGAGGTGACGCCGAAGCGATGCGCCGTCTGGATCACGGTGCGAATGCCCACATGGTCGGCCAGCCGCAACGCGGGAATATTGCGCGAGTCGGCAAAGGCATCCAGCAGCGTCATGCGCCCCTTGTAGTTGTTCTCGTAATCGTGCGGGTGGTAGCTGCCAAAGCTCACCGGCGAGTCCTGCACGGTGTCGTCCGGCGTCAGTCCGCTTTCGATGGCCGCAGTGTACACATAGGGCTTGAAGCTGGAGCCGGTCTGCCGCTCGGCCTGGGTTGCCCGATTGAACTGCGAGAGTGCATAATCCCGCCCGCCGACCATGGCCAGCACTTCCCCGCTGGAGTTGTCCATCGCCATCAGCGCGGCCTGTGTTCCGGAGTCCTGCTCCAGCGATGCGCGTTCCGCGTTACCCTCAAAGCCGCTCTGCAGATGGACATAGATCAGATCCCCCGGCTTCACGAGGCTGTCTCCATGCGCCTGCCCGGTCCACTGCCAGTCCTCCGGCATCAGCACAATGCGCTGCCCACCCACGCGCGCGCGAATCTCCAGCGGCAACACGCGGGTTACAAGCGCATGGGCATAATCCCCGGGCAGGAAATGCATGGTCCAGTCAGGATGCTTGTAGGTCTCAGGATTCAGCCCCTGGGTCACAATGTTTGCCAATCCGCCATGCCAGCCATGCCGCCGCTCATAGGCAGCCAGTCCATCCAATACCGCCTGATTGGCCGTCCGCTGCAGATCCAGATCCAGCGTTGTCTCCACGCGCAGCCCGGACTGCAGCACCACATCGGCTCCAAAGTGATGATCCAGCTCGCGCCGCACCTCCTCCACAAACCACGGCGCAACCGGAATATCCGGCTGGGCCACGCGCAGCCCCAGCGGAGCACTGCGCGCCGCCTCAGCCTCGGCATGGGTGATGGCGTGGTCGGATTCCATCTCCGTCAGCACCAGATTGCGTCGGCGCAGCGCCTTGTCCGGATTCAGCAGCGGCGAGTAGGCCACCGGCCCCTTGGGCAGTCCCGCAAGCAGCGCCGCCTGGGTCAGCGTCAAATCCCGCGCATGGCAGGAGAAATAGTACTCCGAAGCTGCCTCAAAACCGTAGTTGCCGTGCCCCAGATAAATCTGATTTCCATAGAGCGTAAAGATCTGCTCCTTGGTAAAGGCACGCTCAATCTGAATGGCAAGGAATGCCTCCTGAATCTTGCGTGCGTAGGTGCGTTCCGAAGAAAGGAAGAGATTGCGCGCCAGCTGCATCGTCAGCGTGGATGCGCCCTGCGAGCGGCCATGGGATCGCAGATCGTGAATCAGGGCACCGGCAATGCGAAAGACGTTGATGCCCCAATGCGACTCAAAGTTCTTGTCCTCAATGGAGATCACGGCCTGGCGCAGAACCGGGGCAAAGTCGTTGTAGCCAATGTCCACCCGATGCTCCAGCGCAATTGAGCCGATCAGCCGCCCCTTGCGGTCATAGAGATTGGTCATGGAGGCGGGACGATAGCGTTCCAGATCGCTGATCTGCGGCAGATTCACCGAGTAGACGAGCATGAGCCCGGCAAGCGATCCAAAGACGGCAGCCAGCGCAAACAGCAGCACCAGCGTCATCCGTCCCGCAAGCTTGCGCTGCGGACTGGAAGGCGAAACAGCATGCCGATGTCGCGGCGGATGAAAGCCGGCCGATGCACCAGATTTTGCTCGGGGGGACAAGTGTGAATCCTTCAGCCTGAGGCTACCATGCATGCGCAGCAATCGCAGCAGCGCAGGCGACCGGAAAGCGCGAAGGGTGCTCAAAAGGGCACGACGATTCCCGGAGGGAACCGTCAGCCCCGGAACGCATCAGGCGGTTTTGGCGCGCAGGACTGCCAGTCCCTTGTCCAGAATCGGATCGCTGGTCGGAGCCGCAGTGGCTGTCCCGCCCGCCTGCTGATCCTCCGGCATATCGACCGTGACCGTCGGCGTCACCGCATCCTGCATGATCTTCTTGCCGGAGGGCGAGGCGTACTCGGCCACCGTCAGAATCACGGCGGCACCATTCGGCAGCGTGATCGTCTTCTGCACCGATTCGTCCCCGAATGTCCGCTGCCCCACCACATCAGCGCGCTTGTTGTCCTCCAGGGCGGCAGCCGTCAGCTCGGCGGCACCTGCCGTGCCTCCGTTCACCAGCACAGTGAGCGGAGCAGCGGTCACATCCAGCTTGGGATCCGCCGGGAAGCTCTGCTTGGCAACACGCTGACCGCTCAGCGTGGCCAGCGTGCCCTTGTCCAGAAACAGATTGGCCAGACGCATGCCATCGGCAGGGGTTCCGGTCGTCACATCGCGCAAATCCAGCAGGATCTTCTTTTCCCCGCTGCCCTGCATGGCCCGAATCCGTGCCGCAATCGTATCCACGCGGGCTGCCGAGAGCGTCACCGGCTTCAGATACAGGATGGCACCGGAGTCAAACTGCTGCACACCCATGTTCGGCGTTGTCAGATCGGCACGCGTCAGCGGCACCTTGTCCGGATCACTCTTGTTCGGCCGGATGACCGACAGCGTCACCGCTGTGCCCGGCTTGCCCTCGAGCAGCAGATTCAGCAGCGCCGCAGGCAGCTCCCGCGTCGAGTGTCCATCCAGGGCGATAATCACATCGCCATCCTTGAAACCTGCCTTGGCCGCCGGCGAATCCGGCAGCGTGCTCACCACGGTGGCATAGCCAAACCGCTTGGCCAGCGTCATGCCCACGCTGGCAGTGCCACCGGTGGGCCGTTCGGTATAAATCTTGAACTCGGAAGGGCTCAGGTAGCTCGATTCCGAATCGAGCGAATCCAGCAGGCCATGCAGTGCACCGTCGGTCACGTCCGGAACACTGGGAACCGTGACGTAGTCGGTCTGAATCTTGCGCAGAACCTCGGAGTAGACCTCAATCTGACGGTAAGCGCCGTCCTTGCCAGTGTCGGCACCCAGCACACGCAGGCCATATTCGCCGCCCAGCAGAACCAGAAGCAGACAAAACGAGATCGCAAAGACAAGGCGGCGGAACAGTGGGTGCATGCATTCTCCGAGGACAGTGTCGCAGCCCTGCGGCAACTGCCATTATTGGCAATCATAGCGCACACAGGCTGGCACCGGGCAGGGCTGGCAGACAAGAAAACCGCGACAGACGGAGCAAATTCCGTCTGCCGCGGCCATGGAACACAGCCAGCCACGCTATCGGGCCGAGGCTGCCGCCTGCTTGGCTGCCGCTTGCGTGGGTGCCGCTTGCGTTGCCCCGTGCAGTGCGTTGAAGTTGAGCATCGCGTTGAAGACCAGCGGATACGTGCCAATCGTTTCCCCGCGATACACCGGGTCAATGCCGAACAGGAGCACATTCCCTGTCCCCATGTGGGCATTCACCACAATGGCACGCTCGGCAATGGAGCCCTCTTTCGAGAGCAGGCCATCGAGCAGCATCTCCTTGCCTGCCGCGAATCGCAGGATCACTTCCGGGCGCTGATCGGCGGGAATCAGCATCAGGTTGTTGCGCTGCTCTTCCTCGTTCAGCGGCTTTGCCTGCCAGGGCTTGACCACCGGAAGCGGATCGGCAGGCGTGATGGGCCTCGCCACCGGCTCATCGCTGTCGGCCAGGGTACCGCGACCTGTCGGGCGCTCCGAGTAGGGATCCATCAGCGTGCGGAAGCCGGAGCGGCCCAGCGAGTTGCTCACGTTGAAGGCCATCCCGTTGGCGCTGTAGACGGGCAGCGTGGCTCCGTTGCCCCAGGCCACCGGCGAGGCGGAATCCACGAAGACTCCCTGCAGCACCGTGCCCACAACACGCGCATCGTGCTTGGGCGCAATGCTCACACCCGGTGCCAGACCCGTCTCAATGGCAAACTCGGCAGTATCTTCGGAGGTAATCAACAACCCTCCCTGCTCCACAAAGTGGCGCAGATGCTCCAGTCCCTCATAGCCCAGCCCCGGTCGCATATCCGCCGTGGAGTCGATGCGGCCAAGATTCGGCGTCAGTGCCGACTTTTCCCACGGCATCGGGTTGTTCCACATCGGGTAGCCGTTCAGAATCGTGCTGGCGTTGGCACGGCCGACCGGAGCAAAGACGATCACGTCATACTTCGCGCGCAGGTCCGCATCCTTGGCTGCCGTCTGCGTGCTGATGTAATCGAACGGGATGCCCAGATCATCCAGCGCATAGCGCCACCATCCCTCGCTCTGCGTCGAGAGCCAGGTATGCATCACGGCAATGCGCGGCGCCTTGACCGCATGCATGGCCACAGCCGGCATGCTGGCCACGCTGTCGGCATGGAGCGCCAGCTTGCGCAGTGCATCCTGAAGCTGATTCGGATCGGCATTTGCAATCAGCAATGACCCGGCCGGATAGCTGTGCCCATCGACGGAAAACTCCTTGTCGGCCACATGCAACGTTGCCGACTTCAGCTTGTATACCAGCGACAACAGCGTGACCTGGCCGGAGTTGGGCACGATCGAAATCGCACCGGAGCCGGAGCCGTTTGCCAGCAGCGAACCGGCATCGGTCAGCGGCTTCATCGACGCATGCAGAATCGCTGCATCCTGGATGCGATCCACCTTCAGATGAAACAGGTCCGTAAACGACCAGCCCGTATCGTCGTATGGAAATTTCTGCGGATCATCCGGAGCCCAGAACTGATGATCCAGCAGCGCGTCGGCAATGCGCGAATACGGCTGGTCCATGCGCACGACAATGCTGCCCGCCGGCAGCGTAACCGGTACCGGCTTGTCTCCGCGCTTGGGTCCGGCAACCGTGGTCGTCACCGCATCGGTCAGTGTCTGCACCTCCACGTGCTGGCGCTTCAGCACCCGCAGCAGTTGCATCTGGCGATTCAGCTCCGCAGCGCTCGTCGGCAGCACATACGCCGCAGGCCCTTCCAGCGTGGGCTTGTTCACCGAATTCCTGCTTTTGATGTAGTAGTTCTCCAGGAAGTGATGCGTGTGCCGCGAGAAGTAGCTCAGCGTGGTCAGCAGCGCCGTCTGCTCATAGTTGTTGTTGTCGCGCTGCGACCACAGCACCTGCGGCAGCGGCGGATTCTGCCGGTACCAGGTGCGGGAATACTCCTCCGGCGATAGGATTCGCTTCTCGGTATCGGCGCCGCCGTTGCCAAAGGTCTCATACAGCCGGCTGATGCCGTTGTGCATCGCGGCCAGAAACATCAGGTAGCCCGGATTCCAGGTATCGAAATCCCCATGCGTGAAGACGCCCGGCATGCCCAGCGACTGCATCTGCGAGATGTTGTTCCAGCCCAGCTCCGCCCACTCATCGGCCAGCGTGGGGTCCACCCAGGAGTTGTACGGTCCATCGCCCACCGTATTGTCATATAGAAACGGCACCGATTCGTGCAGATCGTGCAGCACCTGCGCATGCCAACCCAGAAACGTGTTCAGCACATTGCGCGAAAGATCCAGCGTCATGCCCATGGCATCGCGGTTGTTGTCATGCGCCACGTAATGGCCCCAGTACAGCAGCCGGGGATATTTCTCATCCAGATGCGCACGATGCCAGCGATAAAGATCGACCATGCGATCCCGGCCATCCACCTCGACCACCGGCGTGATCAGCACAACCATGTGCGAACGGATGTACTGGATATAGGGCGAATCGTCCACGGCCAGTCGATACGCCAGCTCCATCAGGGCAGTCGGCGCGCCAGTCTCCGGCGAGTGAATGGTTCCGGTGATGTAGTACACCGGCCAGGACTGATCGATCAGCTTGCTGGCCACCGCATCCTGCATGTGAATCGTGCGCGGATCGGCCAGCTGCGCCAGGCGCGCATCGTTGGCCTGCTGCTGGTCCAGCAGCCGCTCGTCGGCAATCGCCACGGCGATCATCTCGCGGCCTTCTTCCGTATGCCCAATCGTGACCACGCGCACACGCGGCGAGGCAGCCGCCAGCATGCGGAAGTACTTGTACACATCCTCGGCATAGGGCAGCATATTGGGCGCGCCGGAGACATCCCCCAGCACCTTCTCCGGCGTGGGAACCGTCTTCGATGCCGGCAGATAGCTCACCAGGGGCGAGAGAAACTCCGGCTCCGTGGTGTACTTGTGGATCTGTTCGGTGTAGTGCTGGTCGATGGGCTGGTTGAGATCCCGAGCAAAGGTGGTATCCAGGGCTTGTGCAGGGACGGTATGTGCCGGGGCGGTTTGTGCAGGCGCGGTTTGTGCCGGGGCCTCAAGACCAAGGCACGCAATGGCAAGCAACGGAAGAACAGCGTGATACCGGAGAAATCTACATAGCATGGTGGACCAATCCTGAAATGAAGCAATCTGGCGCGCGGAAATCGCTTTGCCGCAACGTGTGGGACAGTGTAGCGCAGCCATCCGGAACGGCAAAGCAGATTTCCTGCCGCGCAACTACTTGCCAATGCAGAAGCTGCTGAAGATCCGATGCAGCACATCGTCGGTGGTGGTCTGCCCGGTCAGCGCATCGAGCGCCCAGAGTGCGCGATAGAGATCCAGCAGAACCATCTCGTGCGGAGTCTCCGCCTCCGCGGCCTTTCTGGCATCGGCCACTGCCTGCCCCGCATCGGCGACTGTCTGCCGATGGCGCAGCGTGGTCAGCATCCCGGGCTCGGCTGCCGCGCCGCCCGTGGCCAGCCGCACAATGGCCGCGCGCAGATCCGCAAGCCCCTCGCCCGTCACCGCTGAGGTTGCAATGGCAACCATCCCCGGCGGCAGCGCTTCCGGCTTCATTCCCGGCTGCAGGTCACACTTGTTCCACGCCACGATCGCGGCACGCTGCTCCAGCGCGGCCAGCAGCCTGCGATCCTCGGCATGCAGGCCTGCCGTGGCATCCACCACCAGCACCACCAGCGCGGCATCGGCAAGCGCAGTCCGGCTGCGCTCCACGCCCAATCGCTCCACCACATCCGTGCTCTCGCGCAAGCCCGCCGTATCCACCAGCTCCAGTGGAATTCCCTCCAGCGCAATCCGCTCGGAGATCAGGTCGCGCGTGGTGCCGGGAATCGGCGTCACGATGGCCCGATCCCGTTCCACCAGCGCGTTGAACAGCGAACTCTTGCCCGCATTGGGCCGGCCCACAATGGCCAGCGTCAGCCCTGCATGCAGCACCCGCCCATGCCGGAAGGTGGCCTCCAGCGTCCGAAGCGGCTCAGCCACAGCATCCATCCGACGCAGAATCTCCTCCGCAGGAGCCACTTCCAGGTCATCCTCGGCAAAGTCGATGCCCGCCTCCAGCAGGGCAATCAGCTCCAGCAACTCCTGCTTGATGGGCTGCACCCGGGCACTGAGCGCGCCGCCCATCTGGCTGGCCGCCAGGCGCGCCTGCGCCAGCGTCTGGGCTTCGATCAGGTCCCGCACCGCCTCGGCCTGCGTCAGGTCCATGCGCCCGGAAAGAAATGCCCGCTGCGTAAACTCGCCCGGAGCTGCCAGCTGCGCGCCCAGCAGCATGGCGCGCCGCACCAGATGCTCCAGCACCACCGGAGATCCATGGGCCGCAATCTCGACCAGATCCTCGCCCGTGTAGGAGCGTGGCGCGGCAAAGTACGTCACCAGCGCCTCATCCATCCGGCGCCAGCTACGCGCGGCTTCGCGCGACAGGGAAGCATCCTGTGCATCCACAGCATTGTCCGCTTCTGCTGTATCGTCGCTTTCGGGATCTTCCTCCAGAACATCGGCCAGGCATGCCCGTGCATGCTCCAGGCTGCCCCGCAGCCGCACCAGTCGCATCGCGACAGGCACCGACTGCGGCCCGCTCAGGCGCACAATCCCGATGCCCCCACGGCCGGGAGGCGTGGAGATGGCAACGATGGTTTCTGCCATGGTTTCTGCCCTGGTTTCTGCCGTGGATGCCGCCGCTTCCGATGCTGCCATGCAATCGATTGTAGGGCCTGTTCCCACCCACTCCACAGGCCCATGTACTCTGGAAACAGATGTTGCAGGAGTCGAGAAACAATGAATGAGGGATGGTCGCTCCAACGGCTGCGCGCCGTCATGTATGCCGTAGCCATGATGGTGGGATTTCTGGCTCCCTTGCAGCCAGCCAGCTATACCGGACCGCGGACGCTCTGGGTCTGGCTCGGTGTTTGGCAAAGCACGATGGGCATCAGCTCCACCACCGGCATTGTGCTGGTCACCTGGCTTGCCGTGGCCCTCACGGCGCTGGGCACCGGGCTGCGTCTGCTGGCAGCTGCCCGTCGCAGCTCCCGGCTACAGGCCTTGGGCTCGCTTGCCATCGGACTGGCGCTCTGCATCCTGATGCCGCCATTCGGCGCACTGGCTGCAGCACCCATCCTGATTGCCTATGAGGTCACGGTCGTCGCCATGGCCACCAGCCCCACATCCCGAAGCTCTGCATCCGCCAGTTCCGTACCCCTGCTCAGCATCCTGCTGCAGGAGGTGGGCAGCCTGGGCATCACGCTCGCCTTTGCCGCGCTCAGCTGGCAGTACAACGCACGCATCCTGGAAAAAGCCCTGCTGATTGCCTGCGGAATCGGCCTGATGGCCCGGGCCGCAGCTCCCGCACCTTCCGCACCCAGGCCCACAGACCAGACATCCGCTTAAACTCCGATCGCCACCGGCCAGGATCCAAACGCAAAGGGCTGCCCACAGCGGGCAGCCCTTTGCGTTGCAACAACGAAGAAGACTACTTCTTGGTCGGAGCGATTGAGTCCTTGGCCGTCTTGGCCACGCGGAACTTGACCACCGTCTTGGCCTTGATCTTGATCTGCGCGCCGGTCTGCGGGTTGCGGCCCATGCGAGCCTTGCGCTCCGCCTTCACCAGGCGGCCAATGCCCGGGATGATGAACAGCCCGTTCTTCTTGGTCTCCTTGATGGCGGTCTCGGCCAGAAGGTCGAGGAAAGCGCCAGCCTGTTTGTTGGTCATCTCCAGCTTTTCCGCCATCTGGCGGATCAGCGCGGTCTTGGTCATACCTGCTGCCATGTTGTTCTATCCTCCGTTTTCAGCCGTCGAACGGCTTGAGTCTGTTGCCCGGCTTCACCGGAAAAGTGAACCGCATGAAGGCTGCGCGCGGCAACGGTATCGCAACCCCCGCATGAGAGAATCCTCAGCTTTGACGCGGCTCCGAAGAAACCTGTCGATGGTTACCATGCGACTTTTGAGGCAGGAAAGTCAACCGGAAAAGCGCCATTTCCACAGGTTTTTCTAGGGTTTTTGCGAGAATTAGCGATTTTTAGCCGATTTTCCGGGTTTTTGTCCGGCTCCGAAGCCAAACAGCACACGCCGGCGCGGCTGTTCCGGCTCTGCGGCCGGCGCCAGAATGGCATCATTCAGCGCCTCCACCACCGGGGCTGCCAGCCGGAATCTCCGCGCGATCTCTGCGGAAAATCGCGGGGAAAGCGCCTCATCCACCGGCAGCGTGCAGGAGAGTCCCCACTGCCGGCAGCGCAGCAGATCGACCGCCGGATGATCCGGCGCAAAGCCGGCCGGCGGTCGCGTGAGCGCATTGCCTTCAAACTCGGAAAACGTACGGCGCAGTTCGGGCCGGTCCAGCAATGCCCGAAAGCGGATATGGTTCTCCGCCAGCCAATGGCGAATGGCGGCCAGCTGTTCCTTGCCCGGCATATAGGCCCCGGCGGCGATCACAACCTCCAACGGAGAGACGTGGAAATAAAAGCCTGCGCCTGAGGTCTTTTCCAGATCCCGATGCGACCACCAGGCTGCGACATGCTCCTTGTACGGGCGCTTGTCTGCCGAGAATCGCGTATCGCGATAGATGCGGAAGAACGCCTTTTCCGGCGGACGCACATGCGCTGGAGCAAAGCCTTCCATCTCTGCGGTGACGGCGGTAAGAATGGCCAGCATCGGCTGCTTGACCTTCGCTTCCCACTCCGGCTTGTGCTCGGCAAACCACTCCCGCGCCACCAGCGGATCCTTGCGATTGGCGCGGATCAAGGCGCGCAGAAAGGTCAGGGACTCGGGATGAAGATGCGCTTTGGGCGCCGAAGATGGAGCAGTGCTGCGTTTGCCGGGCATGGGCATTCTCCTCAGCGAATCGTCTTGAGTGCGGCGCGAAAGAGCGCATCAAAGTCGGCAGCCAGCATGTCATCCTTGTCCACGGCTGCCTGCACGGATTTCTCTGCCGAGGCCCGCTGGTAGCCCAGGTTGGTCAGCGCGGAAAGCACGTCCTCGATGGCCGGCCCCTGGACCTGCCGCGTCACAAGTGCCACGGCAAAGTCCTCCAG